>NZ_JBFAKS010000073.1:0-25446 GCF_040655855.1 Kribbella sp. NPDC050281
GGGGCGCCCGGACCGGCGAACTCATCTCAAGCCCTCTACCGGTGATTGCCGGCCCCGTGGCTCGTAGTCGTCAGAGTGAGACGGAGGGTCCGGGATTCGGACTTGGGCGAGGGTGGGTTTGGTTGTGCGGGAACATGGAGGTGGGACGGATGGTTGAAAACCGGAGATCCCGTCCGACATCTTCACGAGGAGCCGACACGTGTCACTGCCACCGCTGGTCGAACCGGCCGACGAGCTGACCATCGACGAGGTGCGCCGGTATTCGCGGCACCTGATCATCCCCGAGGTCGGGATGGCCGGACAGAAGCGGCTGAAGAACTCCAAGGTGCTGGTCATCGGCGCCGGCGGCCTGGGCAGCCCGGCGCTGCTCTACCTGGCCGCGGCCGGCGTCGGCACCCTCGGCATCGTCGAGTTCGACACCGTCGACGAGTCGAACCTGCAGCGCCAGATCATCCACGGCCAGTCCGACGTCGGCAAGTCCAAGGCCCAGTCGGCCAAGGAGTCGATTCTCGAGACCAACCCGAACACGAACGTCGTCCTGCACGAGACCCGGCTGGACAACGACAACGTCTTCGAGATCTTCGAGCAGTACGACCTGATCGTCGACGGCACCGACAACTTCGCCACCCGGTACCTGGTGAACGACGCCGCGGTGCTGCTCGGCAAGCCGTACGTCTGGGGTTCGATCTTCCGCTTCGACGGCCAGATCAGCGTGTTCTGGGCCGAGCACGGCCCGTGCTACCGCTGCCTGTACCCGGAGCCGCCGCCCCCCGGCATGGTTCCCTCCTGCGCGGAAGGCGGCGTACTCGGCGTGCTCTGCGCGTCCGTCGGCGCGGCCCAGGTCACCGAGGCGATCAAGCTGCTCACCGGTATCGGCGACCCGTCGCTCGGCCGGCTGAACATCTACGAGGCGCTCGACCTGAACTGGCGTTCGCTGAAGGTCCGCAAGGACCCGAACTGCGCCATCTGCGGTGAGAACCCGACCGTCACCGAGCTGATCGACTACGAGAGCTTCTGCGGCGCCCTGACCGAGGAGGCGGCCGACGCGGCCGTCGGCTCGACCATCTCGGTGAAGCAGCTGAGCGAGTGGATCAAGCTCAAGGACAACGGCGAGAAGGACTTCGTCCTGATCGACGTCCGCGAGCCGAACGAGTACGAGATCAACAAGATCCCGGGCTCGGTGCTGATCCCGAAGGCGGACTTCCAGACCGGTGTGGCGCTGGAGAAGCTGCCGCAGGACAAGCAGTTGGTGTTCCACTGCAAGTCCGGCGTCCGGTCCGCCGAGGTGCTCGCGATCGCGAAGGGCGCCGGCTTCTCCGACGCCGTCCACGTCGGTGGCGGAGTGGTTGCCTGGGTCGACCAGATCGACCCGAGCCAGCCGTCGTACTAGCCCGAGCCAGCCGTCGTACTAGAACGGCATCCGGCACGAACTGACCGCGTCGACCGCGGCGGCGTCACCTGAGACCACAGGTGCGTCGTCGCGGCCGGACAGCGTGCGCATGTAGCCGACTGCGTCCACGGCGGCGCGGCCGACCGGCTCGTCCCTCCCGAGCCGGTACGTCCCACCACCCTGGCCCGTGAGTTCCAGTACGACGGTCGGCCGGTCACCCCAGAACGGTCCGTCGACCACGTCGTACATCACCTGTCCGACGATCTCCTCGGCGTACGGTCCGGCGTCGAAGGACCGCCCGAGCGCCTGGCACACGTCGTCGCGATGCATCCACAGGTCCCGCGCCAGCAGGATGTCGTGCACATAGCCGAGCGCGAGCCGGTCGTAGCCGGGGATGCCCTCGACCTTGAGCGACGGCCGGCGCAGGAGCTCGGGATAGCGGCTGATCGCCCGGGTCGCCTTCGCCCACACCCGGTCGAACCGGGCCCGCAGGTCGGCCGGCGGCGTACCGCGGTGCTCGTCGGCCTGGACCATCATGTGCGCGTCGAGCCGCGGGACGTCGGGATAGACCCGTTTCGCCTTGAGGTAGCGGCGTGGGAACGTCCACGGCCGCAACACGTCCTCCGCCTGGCCGATCAGGTGCCCGGCGATGTCCGCGACGTCCCATTCGTCGCACACCGTACGGCGCTGCCAGTCGGTCCCCTCGACCGACGCCAGCAGGTCGTGCCACACCTGGATCTCGGCGTCCCGGTGAACCTTGCACCGCGGCCGATCGGCGCGTCCGATCTGCTCCGCGAGTACTGCGCTCATGCTTTCCCCCTGGCTGGTGAATAGTGTTGGTAGAACATCTCGAGGACGGTCGGCAGCAGCCGGATGAAGCGTCCGTCCTCGAACGAGGCGTCCGGCTCGTTCGCGATCTGCTGCGAGATCAGGCCGGCCATCATCGACGTCTGGAGAGCGATCCCCTCCTCGCTCGCCGCGTCCGGGTGCAGGTGCCCGGCGTCGACCGTGGCCTGCAGATGGCCGCGGAGATCCTCGATCGATTCCAGGGCCGGCGCGTAGGCCTCCGGGCTCGGCTCGAAGCCAGGGATCGTGCGCCAGAACATCAGCTGGGCGTACACCTGGTGCTCCAAGCACCAGCGGCAGAACGCGGTCGCCACGATCAGGTTGAGCTCGAGTTGGTCGTCGTGGTCCGCGGTCAGCCGCGCGGACCGGTAGGCGTCGCGCAGCAACTCGTTGCCGCGCTGGTAGAGAGCGTCGTAGATGGCCATCTTGGACGGGAAGTACTGGTAGAGCGACGGCGGCTGCATGCCGAGCCGGCGGGCCACCGCGGACAGGCTGAGCGCCGCGACACCCTCCGCCTCCATCAGTTCGATGGCGACGTCCAGGATCTCTTCGATGGTCGCCTGCCGACGGCGGGTACGGCGGTCCAGACCAGCTGTGCTCATGTGCTGAGGAAAACCTACGACCATTAGGGAAGTCAATACCCCATAGGAATTCCGTTGGTTTGTCCCTGCGGCCGACTACTGTCTTGGCATGTGCAGAAACATCACCGTCCTCCGGGGACTCGAGCCGGCCGCGACCTCTGAGGAGATCTACGCGGCGGCACTGCAGTACGCGCGCAAGGTGTCCGGTGTCGGCTCGCTGAGCTCGACCACCCGTGGTCCGATCGAGCGGGCCGCGACCGAGGTCGCCAAGATCACCCAGCAGTTGCTGGCGGAGATGCCCGAGCGCCGCAACCCACCGCAGACCGTGCCGCCACTGCGCCGGCCCGAGGTGCGCGCGAGACTCGGCCTCGACTAGCTCCACGTTGCGGCTTCGGTGCGTGCTGGCCGGTGCGATCGCGGGGTAGTGTCCCACCTGGGAAACGGTTACCTAGGGAGGCCGGGAATGCGGTTTGCGATCAAGACCAGGCCGGAGCACACCACGTGGCAGCAGCTGCGGGACGTGTGGATCGCCGCGGACGAGTTCGAGATCTTCGAGTCGGCCTGGCACTGGGACCACTTCTACCCGCTGACCGGTGACATGGCGGGCCCGAACCTCGAGGCCTGGACCACGCTCGCCGCACTGGCACAGGCGACGCAGCGGATCCGGATCGGTTGCCAGGTGAACGGCATGATCTACCGGCATCCCGCCGTCACGGCGAACATGGCCGCGACCACCGACATCATCTCCGGCGGCCGGCTCGAACTCGGCCTCGGTGCGGGCTGGAACGAGATGGAGACCACGGCGTACGGCATCGAGCTCTACGGGTTGAAGGAGCGCTTCGACCGGTTCGACGAGGGCATGCAGGCGATCGTCGCGCTGCTCACCGAGAAGGTCGCGAACTTCGACGGCAAGTACGTGAAGCTCACCGACGCGTACTGCGAGCCGAAGGCCGTGCAGACCCCGCACCCGCCGATCGCCATCGGTGGCAAGGGCCCGAAGCGCACCCTGCGCGCGGTCGCCCGCTGGGCCCAGCACTGGAACGTCATCGTCGCGAACCCGGAGGAGTGGAAGCCCCTCAAGGACATCCTCGTCAAGCACTGCGAGGACGTCGGTCGCGACGTCGACGAAATCACCTGCTCGGTCAATGTCCGGATCGATCCTGACGAGCCTCTCGACAGCGCGGTCGCGGCCGCGGCGGCGTACGGCGAAGCGGGCGTCGACATGGTCGTCCTGAACCTCCCGCTGGACGCGCCGCCGTCCGTCCTCGAGCCGCTCGCGAAGGCGGTCGCCCCGCTGGCCTGAACTGTCCGCTCTGCCCGCTAGGTTGGGCTTCGTGGACAGGGAGGAGTACGTCGAGGCGGTGTTGCGGGCAGTGGAGTCGATTCCGCCCGGCAGCGTTGCGACGTACGGGGACATCGCGGAGTACGTCGGGCAGGGTGGACCTCGGCAGGTCGGGGCGATCATGCGGGAGTACGGCGGGACTGTGCCGTGGTGGCGGGTGATTCGTGCGTCCGGCGTGCCCGCTGATGAGGTCGGCGACGAGCAATTGCACAACCTGCGCTCCGACGGCGTCCGGGTGACCAACGGCCGGGTGAACCTGCGCGACGTTCGCTGGGATCCCGAGCACTAGATGCCGGCGGCGCGACTGCTCCGCCCCGAGCCTTCGCGCCGCCGGTGTCTTGTTGATGCCGGGGGTGCGCGGAAAGTTGGCGCGTCCGCTTTCCGGCTATTCGACGAGTGCTCGGGGTGGGCGTGAGGATTTGTCGGTGGGGTCTGCTGGGATGGTGCGATGGTCAGCAGACAGGGGTCCCGGTATCGGTTGATCCGGGCCGCGGGCCGCAGTGCTGAAGCCCCTGTTCTGGATGCTGATCAGCAGGCGGTCGTGGACCACCCCAGCGGACCTCTGCTGGTGCTGGCCGGCCCGGGGACCGGGAAGACGACAACTCTCGTCGAGGCCGTCGTCGACCGGGTCCGCAATCGCGGCCTGAGGCCGGACGAAGTGCTCGTGCTCACGTTCGGCCGCAAGGCCGCGACCGAGCTGAGAGACCGGATCACCGGACGGCTCGGGCGGACCACACGAGTCATGCCGTCGATGACGTTCCATTCCTTCTGCTACGCGTTGCTGCGACGCTTCACCCCGGCCGACGCGTTCGACGTACCACTGCGGCTTCCTTCCGGCCCGGAGCAGTCGCTGCGGCTGACCGAGGCGCTGTCCGGCAGTCGTGAGGTCGGTGCGGTGCGGTGGCCGAGCAGCCTGCATCCGGCGCTGAAGACCCGCGGGTTCACCGACGAGGTGCAGGCCGTGATCGGCAAGGCACGGCAGCTCGGACTCGACCCGGAGGACCTGTCCGCGATCGGCCAGTCGGCGGAGCGGGCCGAGTGGGTCGCGGTCGGCGACTTCTTCGAGGAGTACCTGCAGATCCTCGACCACGAGCAGGTGCTGGACTACTCCGAGCTCATCCACCGCGCGGTGATCCTGGCCCAGCAGCCGCAGGTCCAGGCCAAGCTCCGCACCGAGTTCAAGGCCGTCTTCGTCGACGAGTATCAGGACACCGACCCCGGCCAGACCAAGCTGCTCCAGGCGATCGCCGGCGACGGCCGCGACCTGGTCGTTGTCGGCGACCCGGATCAGTCCATCTACACCTTCCGCGGCACCGACGTTCGCGGTCTGCTGCGCTTCACGGACGAGTTCCGTACGGCGGACGGCGCTGAGGCGGCCCAGATCGCGCTCGGCACGACGCGCCGGTTCGGTACGACGCTGCAGCGCGTGTCTCGCAATGTCGTCAGCCGGCTCGGTGTTCCGGGGACCCTGGACCGCGACACGTTCGACCGCTTCCGGAACCCGGATGCGAGCGCCTGTGTCTACGGTGCCGGCAAAGTCGAAGCAAACCTGTACTCGACCAGCGGCGCCGAGCTCGAGCACATCGCCGACCTGCTGCGGCGGGCGCATGTCCAGGACGGCGTCGGCTGGCACGAGATGGCGGTGCTGGTCCGGTCCGGCAGTCGGTCGATCCCGCCGTTGCGTCGCGCGCTCGCAGCCGCGGGGATCCCGGTCGACGTGGCCGGTGACGAGCTCCCGTTGTCCCGGGAGCCCGCCGTACGTCCGATGCTGTTGGCGTTGCGTGCGGTCGCGGACCCGTCGACGTTGACGGTCGACGTCGTACGGGCGTTGGCGTTGTCGCCGTTGGGCGCGATGGATGCGGGGCAGTTGCGGCGGCTGGCGCGGGTGTTGCGGCGGCGGGACCGGGAGGCCGCGGGCGGCCAGCGGTTGCCGCAGTCGTCGGACGAGCTGCTGCGCGAGGCCCTGATGAACCCGCTGCTCCTCGACCAGGAGGCGTCGCCGGCCGAGGCCCGGTTCGTCGCGCTGGGGGAGAGGTTGCTCAAGGCAAGAAACATCGTGGCCGCCGGCGCCGCGCCGGACGAGGTGATGTGGTCGCTGTGGTCGGAGTCGCCGTGGTTGCGGCGGCTGCGCGGTCAGGCGAACTCAGGTGGGGAGCCGGCGCGCGCGGCGAACCGGGATCTGGATTCCCTGTGTGCCTTGTTCGACGCGGCGAGCCGGGCCGAGGAGCAGGTCGGGTTCAAGGGCGTGTCGGCGTTCCTGTCGGAGCTCGAATCCCTGGACATCGCGGGCGACAACCGATTCGACGCGACGTACCGCGAGGCCGGCGTGCAGCTGATGACGGCGCACCGGTCGAAGGGTCTGCAGTGGCGGCTCGTCGTGGTCGCGAGTGTGCAGGAAGGACAGTGGCCGGATCTGCGGCGGCGCGGTTCCTTGCTGGAGCCGGATCGGCTCGGCCCTGATGGGCTCATCGATCCGTTGTCGGCCGGTGCGTTGCTCGCCGAGGAGAGACGGTTGTTCTACGTCGCGATCACGCGGGCCCGGGAGCGGTTGATCGTGACGGCGGTCCAGGCGCCCGAGGCGGACGGGGACCAGCCCTCCAGATTTCTTGCCGAGCTCGACATTCCTTTGAAACTGGTCGCGGGGCGGCCGCGGCGGCCGCTGTCGCTGCACGGTCTGGTCGCCGATCTGCGCTGCGTGCTGTCGGATCCCTCCTCGTCGCCGGCGCTGCAGCGGGTCGCGGCGGATCGGCTGGCGTTGCTGGCCGACGCCGTGGACGAACGGGAGTACTCGTTGGTGCCCACGGCTGATCCGTCCCGGTGGTGGGGAGTGCGGGAGCGGACCCGGTCAGAGCGGCCGATCGCGGATCCGGATCTGCCGGTGCCGTTGTCCGGGAGTGCGCTGACCACGATCGTGGACTGTCCGCTGCGGTGGTTCCTGCAGCGGCGTGCGGGTGGAGAGACGCCCAGTACGTCGGCGATCGGGTTCGGCATGGTGTTGCACACGCTGGCGGATGCGGTCGCGACCGGGACACTGCCGCCTTCGGTGGACGAGCTGACCGGCTGGCTCGACAAAGTGTGGACGCAGCTCGACTTCGAGTCGACCTGGATCTCGGACCGGGAGCGGGTCGAGGCGGAGGACGCGCTGCGGCGGTTCGTCGCCTGGCACCAGGGGCGGCCGGATCGGACGCTGGTGGGCACCGAGGTGGACTTCGACGTACTGCTGCCGGACACGGACAAGCCGGCGGTGCGGGTGAAGGGGCGGATGGACCGGATCGAACAGGACGGTGAGGGGACGATCCGGGTGGTCGACCTGAAGACCGGCCGTTCGATGCCGACCAAGCCGGCGCTGGCGCGGCATGTGCAGCTCGCGATCTACCAGCGCGCGATCGCGTCCCGTCAGCTGAAGGATCTCGGCGAGGACCCGGTCGCGGGCGGCGCTGAGCTCGTCCAGCTCCGCCACGACGACAGCGGCTTCCCGAAGGTGCAGCACCAGGGTCCGCTCGAGGCCGGCGACGACGGCAAGACCTGGCTCGACGAGGCGGTCGAAGACGCCGAGGCGATGGTCCGCTCCGAAGAATTCATTGCCAAACGCAACGACGGTTGCAGCCGCTGCGAGGCCCGCCCGCTCTGCCCCATCCAACCCGAAGGCCGAGAGATCGTCTGATGCGCGCATGTCCCGACTCTTCTGACCCCGCCTGCTCCGACGAGCGGGCCTGCTGATGCGTGCTCATCTGAACTCGACGGCTGAGTTGTGTGAGCTGCTGGGGATTCCGTTCAGTGATCAGCAGTTGGCGGCTATCACGGCGCCGTTGGCGCCTGGGGTGATCGTGGCGGGCGCCGGGTCCGGGAAGACGACGGCGATGGCGGCTCGCGTGGTGTGGTTGATCTGCACCGGTCAGGTGCTGCCGGAGGAAGTGCTCGGGCTGACGTTCACGAAGAAGGCGGCGAACGAGCTCGACGTGAAGATCCGCGACGACCTGACCAAGGCCGGCGTGCTCGGATCGACCCTGCCGAAGGACCAGCCCCCGATCCTCGCCGCCCACCTCCGCAGCAACATCCCGAACTGGGAGCCCGAGGAGCCTGGCGAGCCGGTCGTCTCGACCTACCACGCCTTCGCGGGCACGCTGATCGCCGAGCACGGACTCCGTCTCGGTCTCGAGCCCGATGCCCGGGTCCTCGCCGACGCGACCCGGTTCCAGCTCGCGGGCCGCGTCGTACGACGATCTGCCGGGCCGATCCGGTTCGCCTCGCACCACGTGCCCACGCTCGTCAACAGTTTGCTCGCGCTCGACGGTGAACTCGCAGACCACCTGCTCCGGCCGGACGACGTACGCGAGCATGACGAGGCGGTACGACAGGAGGTCGCGGCGGCGCGGAAGCAGACGGTCGAGGTCCGCAAGCTCGCGGAGACCGCGCTGAAGCGTGGCGAGATCCTGCAGTTGGTCGAGGAGTACCAGGCCTACAAGGCTGAGCGCGGCGTGGTCGACTTCGCCGATCAGATGGCGCTCGGCGCGCGGCTGGCCGAGGAGTGCCCGGAGGTCGCGGTCGCCGAGCGCTCGCGGTACAAGGTCGTCCTGCTCGACGAGTACCAGGACACCTCGGTCTCGCAGCGCCGGATGCTGACCGCGTTGTTCGCCGGCCCGGATGTCGAGCACGGTCGTGGCCACCCTGTCACCGCGGTCGGCGACCCGTGCCAGGCGATCTACGGCTGGCGTGGCGCGTCCGTCGCCAACCTGGATGAGTTCCCCGAGCACTTCCCGAACGCGGACGGCACGCCCGCCCGGCGGTACGTGCTGAGCGTCAACCGCCGCTGCGGCAGCCGCATCCTGGCCGCCGCGAACCAGCACGCCACCGAGCTGTACGAACAGCACCCCGGCGTGATCCCGCTCGAAGCCCCGGAGAACGCACCCGAGGGCGCGATCACCGTCGGCCTGTTCGAGACGCGCTCGCAGGAGATCGAGTGGGTCGCCGACGCGATCGTCGCCGCGCACCACACTCCGAACCGCCGATGGAAGGACATCGGCATCCTGATGCGGACGAACGTCGACCTCAGCGCGGTGCATGAAGCGCTGATCGCACGCAAGGTCCCGGTCGAGGTCGTCGGCCTCGGTGGACTTCTCGCGCTGCCCGAGGTCGTCGACGTCGTGGCCACGCTGCAGGCGGTCAACGACCTGACCGCGAACGCCGCGATGCTCCGCATCCTGACGGGTCCGCGCTACCGGATCGGACACCGCGACCTCGCCCTGCTGGCGAATCGCTCGCGCGCCCTCGCCGACACCGGCGACCGCCCGGACGCCGACGACCTGCTCGCCGCACTCGACGCGGCCGTCGCCGGGATGGACTCGACCGAAGTGATCTCGCTGGCCGAGGCCGTCGACGATCCAGGTCCGGATGCTTGGGGGTACTCGCCGGAGGCGATGGTCCGCTTCAAGGAACTCTCCATCGAGTTGCGCGAGCTGCGCGCCCACGCCGGGGAGCCGCTGCTCGACCTGGTACGACGCGTGATCAGCACCATCGGCCTTGACGTCGAGCTGACTGCGACCCCCGACCACGTCGACTCGGGCCGTCGCGACCATCTCGCCGCGTTCTTGGATGCCGTCGGCAACTTCGTGTCGACCGAGTCGGACGGGTCGCTGGACGGCCTGCTGGCCTATCTCGCCGCCGAGGAGGAGTACGCCGCGGGCCTGGACCTCGCCGTACCGAGTGAGGCGGACTCGGTGAAGCTGCTCACCACGCACCGGTCGAAGGGCCTGGAGTGGCCGATCGTGTTCGTGCCGACGCTGGTGCAGAAGGTGTTCCCGTCGGACCGTGGCCGGGACAAGTGGACGACGAACGCGAAGGTGCTGCCGTGGCCGCTGCGCGGTGACGCCGACACGTTGCCCGACATCCACGACCTGTCCAACGCCGGTCTGAAGGCGTTCACCGACGAATGCAAGGGCGTGAACGCGCTGGAGGAGCGGCGTCTCGGGTACGTCGCTTTCACGCGTGCGAAGGAGATCCTGGTCGCCACCGGGCATTGGTGGGGCCCGACGCAGAAGCGTCCGCGCGGCCCGTCGTCGTACCTCGAGACTCTGAAGAAGCATGCCGGCGAGCGGGTCGTCGCGTGGGCGGAGCAACCGGAGCTGACGGAGGAGAACCCGGAGCTCGCCGAGCAGACGCAGGCGCCGTGGCCGACGCCGTACGACACGGAGTCGTACCAGCGCCGCCTGGATGCGGTGGAGTTGGTGCAGCGTTCGCGTGCAAAAGGACCGTCGATCGAGGCGGAGGAGTCGCTGCTGCTGGACGAGCAGGCGACGGTCGCACGCTGGGACTCCGAGATCGAGCGATTGTTGTCAGAGGCAAGGGAGAGCCGGAGCCGGAAGGCGTACGACGTCGAGCTGCCGGCCGCGCTGTCGGCGACCCAGGTGATGCGGCTGGCGAAGGACCCGGACGGTCTGGCGTCGGAGCTGGCCCGGCCGATGCCGCGCAAACCCAACCGGGCGGCGCGTTTCGGCACTCGCTTCCACGCCTGGGTGGAGAGCTACTTCGGGCAGCAACTTCTCCTTGACCCCGACGACCTGCCCGGCGCTGCGGACGAGGACATCGTCGACGACACCGATCTCACCGAACTGATGGACGCGTTCCGCATCGGGCCGTACGGCGAGACCACACCGTACGAGATCGAGGCGCCGTTCGCACTGGCTATCGGCGGCCGGGTCGTCCGCGGCCGCATCGACGCCGTTTACCAGGTCGTCCGCCCGGACGGGTCCCGCGGCTACGACGTCATCGACTGGAAGACCACCCGCAACGAGTCCGCCGACCCGCTCCAACTCGCCATCTACCGAGTCGCCTGGTCCGAACTCATGAACATCCCCCTCGACCAGGTCACCGCCGCCTTCTACTACGTCCGCCAAGCCGACATAGTCCGCCCCGAAAACCTCCCCACCAAACAACAACTGATCAACCTCCTGAACGGCTAACGAACCAACTCGCCAGGCACGATGCGCACCGTGAACGGCACCGTCGCCTCGAACACCTCGTCACCGACGACCGTTCTCTCGGCGTACTCACCGTCCACCAACTCCCGGACCGTCAGCGAGGGCTTGGCCGGGTCGAACATCCAGTACGACGGCACCTTCGACAGCTCGTACAGAGCTTGCCTGAAGCCCGTGTCCAGCGCTTGAGTGCTGCGCGCCAGAATCGCCACCGCGAGCAACGGTCGCTCGATCCGCCTGTCACCGACGTCTTCGCGACGACACACGACGACGTCCGGAAGCAACGACAGCCCGGCGGCAGGTTCGAACCGGACCGGCGCAGGGAGGACTCGCAGTTGCTCAGGGCAAACGCACCGCAGAGTGCATGCCAGCTCGAGCAGCACAGCCTGATGAGACGGCGACGGCGGACGACGCGCCACCAGCGCGCCGTCGACCAGCTCACAGCGGACAACGTCCTCGGGAACCTCGGCGAGGTCGGACGGAGTGAATGCACCCGGCTGCGAGGGACGTAGGGCATTCACGACATCGATGTCTCTCATGCGAGCACACTGACGACGGGATCCCGGTTGTGTAAGGGCAGATGAGTATCTGCCCCGGAATGCCCTGTCATCCCAGGAGTTGGGCTGGGGTCAGGGTGATGGGGAAGGGGTCGGTGGTGTGGAAGGTTTCTTCGGATTGGAGGACTGTTTGGCAGGTGTAGCCGGTGGGGGTGAGGGTGAGGATGGTGAGTTCTTGGTGGGTGGGGTCCAGGAGCCAGTACGACGGGATGTGGTGGGTCTCGTAGAGGGCGCGTTTGAGGACGACGTCAGTGGTTCGGGTGGAGGGGGAGACGACCTCGACGGCCAGGAGTGGTGGATGTACGCCGGTGTAGCCGCGGGGGCAGACGATGAGGTCGGGGCGGAGGGTGGTGGTCGGGGTGGGGCGGAAGGCGAGCGAGCCGACGGCGACCATCAGGTCGGGCGGACAACACGTCTTGAGGTGGACCATCAGGCCCACGACGGCGGCGTGGTGTGCGGGCGGTTGGGCGCCGGTTGTCAGCAGGCGCCCAGCGATTATCTCGTAGCGCCTCCCGTCGCGAGGCGTCTCGGCTAGCTGTTGGCTGATCACCCCACCAGCGTGACGGATTCCGCCGTACCGCCGCGGGAGTTATCCACAGTTCAGCTGACCGGGTTGTCCAGAGGGCCGGCGAACTGGAGGGAGCCGGCGACGTCGGTGAGGTTGACCATCTGCTGGTTGTTGCGGAGTTGGAGGCGGTTCAGGCAGGACAGGGCGAAGGTCGGGGCGAAGATGTCGTACTTCGCGAAGGCCGCCGCCAACTCGGGGGTCGCGGCCTGGTAGTCGCGGATGGAGTCGCCGACGACGGACCAGAATTCGGCGGGCGTCAGCAGACCTTCGCGGTCCAGCAGCGGGGACAGGAAGCGGAAGATGCAGTCGAAGATGTCGGTGAAGATCGACAGAAGCTTCTCGTCGTCGGGGACCGCGGCGCGGACACGTTCGGCCTCGGCCGGCAGCGGGGTCGCCGGGTCCATCACCGCGATCTCCTCGGCGATGTCCTTCATGATGACCCGGATCGGCACCGCGTCCCGCAGTACCAGGATCAGGTTCTCGCCGTGCGGCATGAACACCAGTTCGTACGCGTAGAAGCTGTGCACGAGCGGGATCAGGTAGGCGTCGACGTACGCCCGCAGCCAGTCCGCCGGCGCCAGCCCAGACGCGCGGATCAGAGCCGCCGCCAGCGACGAACCATGCCGGTCGACGTGCAGCAGGCTCGCCATCGTGGCCAGCCGTTCGCCCGATTCCAGCGCCGGCACCGGACTCTCCCGCCACAACGCCGAAAGCATCTTCCGGTACGGCGACGTCCTCTGTGTCGCGGCCTCGTAGTACCGGTTGTGATACCCGGCCGCCGCGATCTCCCGCAGTACCGAGAAGCCGTACCGCTTCAGGACAAGGTCGTTCTCGACCAGGTCGAACACCCAGTCGTTGATCGCCGGCGTCGCGGCCATGTACGTCGGGGACAGCCCGCGCATGAAGCCCATGTTCAGTACCGACAACGCCGTCTTCACGTAGTGCCGCGATGGCTGCGACCGGTTGAAGAACGTCCGGATCGACTGCTGTGGCTGGTATTCGTCGGCACTCGACCCGACCAGGATGATGTGCCGCTGCGCGATGTCGGCGGCGAACGTGATCGACGTCTTGTTCTCCCATTGCCACGGATGCACCGGCAGGTAGACATAGTCTGCCGGCGCACACCCCGCAGCCACGATCCGCTGGGCAAACGACAGCAGTACGTCGTCTCCCAGTTCGTCCCGCAGCAGGTCGTCGTACGTGATGGAACTGCTGTGCGAGACGGTGGCCCGATCCTTGCGTACGGCGATCCACGTGAGCCGCACCGCCGCCCCCGTCTCCGGTGCGAACGCGAGGTAGTCGGTCACGCCGAACCCGAGCCGCCCATTGTTCGCGACGAAGCACGGGTGCCCCTCGGTCATCGCGGCCTCGATCGTCTGGAAGTCAGCGGTGACCAGGTCGGCCGCGGTCAGATCCGGCTTGGACAGCTTGTACGCCGCACTCGCCAGCGTGCTGCTGATCTCCTCGAGATACACCGGCAACATGTCGGCGCCGATCCCGAGCCGCTCGTGGAACTCCGTGATGAACACCAGCGCATCGATCGGGCCGCCGTCATGACGCGTGATGCTCGCGGCGTCGATCTCCCAATGGTTCAAGGGATACAGCTGTGCCGAGAACTCATACGCGCCGACCGCGTAACCGTTGTCCGCGGCAACGGGTTCGAGGATCCGCTCGTGGATGAACTCCGCCAGAGCTTTACGCACCAGCGCACGGTTGACGGCGGCCCAGAACTCAGGGTTCAGGTGATCGGTCATGTCAGCCCGCCTCGTTCATGCGGGTCGCCTCGGCGTACTGGTCGCGGGTGCAGAAGCTCAGCCAGGCCTGCTTGTCCGGCAGGTCCACGATGCTGTGCTTGCGGAATCCCATCCGCTCGTTGAGCGCCTGGATCTTGGTGTTGCGGACGTCCGGTTCGACCACGATCCGGTCCACCAGGGGGTCACTGAACAGGCTGTCCAGGATCGTCTCGAAGACGACGCCCGTGAAGCCCGGGATGCGTGCGACCGGCGGTGCGACCAGCACGTGCATGCCGATGTCGCCCGGCGCCACGTCGTACATTCCGCCAACAGCGTCGTACGACGGCTCGTAGCGCTCCATCAGGAACGCGGGCCGGCCGTCGTGCTCGCCGAGGAACGCGCGGTGGTGGCCGGACTGTTCGATCCGGAGGTACTCCGCGTGCACGTCCGCACGGGACGCGGTCAGCAGACCCCAGTAGCGGGCGTAGGGCTGGATGACCCAGCCGTGCAGGGTGGTGACGTCCTCGGTCAGGTCGAACGGCCGGAGGCTGAGGGTGCCGATGCCGGCGACGAAGCGCCGGTACGTCGGCTCGGGCAGTGCTCTGGTCATGGCGGATCTGCTTTCGAGGTGGGCGAACCTGCTTAGCTAAGGCTTACCTTACTTGATAGCTGACCGTGCATCGAAGCCGGCCCGTATCCTGGCGGCGCCCGTAGCCGTCCAGACTGGTATGACCATGACTGACGCACTCGACCTGCCCGAGCTCCGAGCCGCGCGGCAGGCGCGGAGAGACTTCCTCGACCGGCTGGAGCCGCTGCGCTCCGACCTGTACGCCTACTGCCGCCGCCTGACCGGCAACGCCTTCGACGCCGAGGACCTGGTCCAGGAGTCGCTCGCCCGAGCGTTCACCCAGGCTGCGCAGGCGCACAGCCCGATCGCGAACCCGCGGGCCTGGCTGTTTCGCGTGGCGACCAACGCGTACGTCGACAGCTACCGCCGGCAGAAGCCGGTCCTGGTGGACGCCGTGGAGCAGGTCGCACCGACTACAGCGGATCCCGCTGAGGTCCGGGACGCCTGGGCTGAGCTCGTGACGCTGCTGCCGCCACAGGAGCGGGCGGCACTCGCGCTGAAGGACCTGTTCGGCTTCACGCTCGCCGAGGTGGCCGACGTACTGCGGACGTCCGTGGGCGCGGTCAAGGCCGCGCTGCACCGTGGACGCGGCCGACTGGACTCACCGGAGCGGGAGCAGTCCCTCAAGGTGCGTGAGGCGCCGGACCGCCGCCTGCTCGACGCTGTCGCCGCAGCGTTCAACGCGTACGACGTACCCCGGCTGACTGCTTTGCTCCTGGCCGACGCGCACAGCGAGATCATGGGCGTCCTCACCGAGTACGGCGCCGACCAGATGCGCGACGGGTCCATCGAGCACACGCTCGACCTGTCCAAGCCGTACCGCTACACCGCGGAGGTCAGGGACCTGTGGGGCGAGACCGTGGTGGTGATCCGCATCGTCCGCGACGGCAGCACCGCGGTGAACGACCTGATGCGTGTCAGCACCGAGGACGGCAAGGTGCGCTCGATCCACTGGTACTACTTCTCGCCCGACTTCCTGACCGAGCTCGCCGCGGAGCTGGGCGAGCCGGTGGTGCTCAACGGCCACCACTACTGAAGTCGGATACCGCGAGTAACCCGCGCGGCGGATGCGGATGGCCGATCGGCCTGCCTACGTTGGAGGCATGTTGATTGCCGAGGATCTCTTGTTGCTGCTGTACGACGACGAGACCGGGAAGCCGATCGCCGGGTCACCGGGTCTGGACTACTCGCTGGCGGGCGCGGTCCTGATCGAACTGACGCTGCTCGGGAAGATCGACATCACCACCGCGGGCGACGGGGTGAAGCCCGGTCGCCTCAAAGTGCTCGACCCGCGTCCGACCGGTGACGCGATCCTGGACGAGCGGCTCGCCTTCATCGCCGACAAGCCTGGCAAGCGGCCGAAGGACCAGATCGGCCGGCTGTCGAAGAAGCTGCGGGATCAGTTGCTGATGCAGCTCGCAGGGCGCGGCGTGTTGCAGGCGGACGAGGGCAAGGTGCTCGGTCTGTTCCCGGTCACGCGCTGGCCGGCCAAGGACGCGCGGCACGAGGCTGAGGTGCGGGCGGCTCTGGACAGCGCCTTGAAGGTGGGTACGACTCCGAATGAGCGCACCGGTGCCCTGATCGCCTTGCTGAGCGCGCTGAACGTCGTACCGAAGGTCGTCACCGATGCGGTGGACAAGAAGGCGCTGAAGGAGCGGGCGAAGCAGTTGGCCGACTCGGACTGGGCCGCGGACGCGGTGAAGAAGGCGGTCACCGAGATGCAGGCCGCGGTCACCGCCGCGATCATCGTCGCCTCGACCGCGGCGACCGCCAGCTAGCCGACCTCGGCCGCGAGGCGGGCCTTGATGTCGGGCTTGAGGACCTTGCCGACCTTGGATCGCGGCAGGTCGGGCCAGACGAGGATCTCTTTCGGGGCCTTGACACTCCCGATGCGTCGCTTGGCGAAGGCAATCAGTTCGCCGGGGTCGATCGTGGTGCCGGACTGGAGTTGGACTACAGCCACGACCCGCTCGCCCCACTTGTCGTCCGGGCGGCCGATCACGGCGCAGTCCTGGACGGCGGGGTGCGCCATCAACGCCTGTTCGACCTCGGTCGAGTACACGTTGAAGCCGCCGGTGATGATCATGTCCTTGGCCCGGTCGACGATGTAGAGGTAGTTGTCCTCGTCCAGGTAGCCGATGTCGCCGGTGTGGTGCCAGCCGTACTGCGACGCTGCCGCGGTCGCCTCGGGATTGCGGTAGTACCCCTTCATCACCAGCGAGCCGCGAACCACGATCTCACCGCGTTCGCCGCTCGGGACCAGCGTCCCGTCCGGGGCCATGATCGCGGTGGTCACCAGCGGCGACGGCTGCCCGGCCGACGACAGCCGGGATCGCGCGATGTTGCCGTCGGCATCGAAGTGCGCGGACGGCGGCATGACCGAGATCATCATCGGCGCCTCGGTCTGGCCGAACAGCTGCGCCATTACCGGGCCGATCCGCCACAGAGCTTCCTCGAGTCGCGCCACCGACATCGGCGCGGCGCCGTACCAGAAGCAGCGCAGCGACGAGAGGTCCGTGCTGTCGAGCTCCGCCGCGGCGAGCACCATGTAGATCAGCGTCGGCGGCAGGAACGTGTGGGTGACGCGATGCTGCTGGATCAGCCGGAGGAAGGCGTGGACGTCGGGCGTGCGCATGATGACGATCTCGCCGCCGGAAGCCAGGACGGGGAAGCACAGTACGCCGGCCGCGTGGGTCAACGGCGCCAGTGCGAGGTACACGGGCCGGTCGCCGAACGGATAACCCATCAGGGTCAGCGCCGTCATCGTCTCGAGGTTGCCGTTGCTCAGCATCACCCCCTTCGGCCGACCTGTGGTCCCACCGGTACCGACGATCAACGCCAGATCGTCGGGACCGGTGAGATCAGGTGCCGGCTGGGACACGCCCCCGCAGAACGCGTCCCAGCCGACGGTTCGGCTCCGGCCGATGAGGTGGGGATCTTGGCCGGAGCCTGGATCCTGGTCCACGCAGACGAAGGTACGGATCTTCGGCAGCGCGTCCCGGATCCGATCCACCAGCGGCGCGAACGCGGCCTGGTAGATCAGCACTTCACAGTCGAACTGGTCGAGCAACTCGCGGTTCTCCGCCGCTTCGTTGCGCGGGTTGATCGGGCACCAGACGGCGCCGGCGCGGCTGATCCCGAACACGCAGCTGAACGCGATCGGATCGTTCGCCGCCAGGATCGCCACCTTGCCGCCCGGCTCGACACCACTCGCCGCGAGGCCGGCCGCGATCCGGTAGGACAGCTGCTGGACCGCGGCGTACGAGAGTGTCTCGCCGTCCGTGGTCAGGCAGGGTGCGTCCGGACCGAGCGAGGCGCCCTTGTCGAGGTAGTCGACCAGTCGCACTGCAATCCTCCCTAGTGTCCTGGGCCCTAGCGCAGCACCGTGAGCTGTGGCTCGGACACCAGCCCGAAGCTGCGCAGTACGCCGAGCAGCTCGCGGTGACCGAACGCCTGGCAACCACTGGCGAACCCGACCCGCTTCGGCGGCATCTGCAGCAGCGAGTACGCCGCATACGCCTGCAACAGACCGGTCTGCTGGTAGTTGCTGTTGCCGTGGATGACACAGTGCGCCCGGCCGAGCGGACCGGAGGCGTGCACGGAGTCCAGCGTCTTGTTCACCCGCGGGTTCTCCCGGGGCGGCATCTGGTTCATCACCTGGCGCGCGGTCTCGCCCAGCGCGGCGCTGCGCTCGTCCGGAGCCATGTCCTTGGTGGCTTCGAGGGCGCCGGCGACGATCTGCGGTACGCCGTTCATCAGTGCGACGTTGAAGACACCGCCCTGCGCCTTGCAGTTGGCGACCCGCGGATCGCGCTTGAACCAGACAGGGTGCGACATACCACCCCAAGGCAGTGACAGCGCCAGCTCGTGCTGCCCTGGCACCACCAGAGGTACGACGCCCTGCTCGGGGAACTCGACGTACTCGTTCCGCTCCAGGTAGTGCGGTTTGGACGTAGCTGCGTTGACCAGGATGCTGCGGGTGGACGCGATCGTCGGACTGCCGCCCCAGAACACCGCGACGTCCAGGGTGTCCAGGCCCGGCTCCTCGAGGCACAACTGCGCGGCGATCTCGCTGGTGGTGTACATCTGCGCGATCCCGGGAGCCAGCACCAGACCGGCGTCGGCGAACCGGCGGCCGTAGGTCTCGTCGCAGGTCATCAGCCAGTTCTGCTCACCGGTGGTGTCGGTGTAGTGCGCACCGGCCGCGAGAGCCGCTTCAACCGCTGCCGGTCCGAGCTCACTGAACGGTCCGACCGTGTTGAGCACCACGGAGGCGCCCTTGAACAGGTCGGTCAGTGCGGTGACGTCGTGCTCGACCACGGCGATCTCGTAGTCGGCGGTCTCGATGCCGGCGACGTGGGAGTCCATCGACTTCTTGAGCTTGCCCTCGTCGCGGCCCGCGGCCACGAAGGGGACGTGGTACTGGCGCAGGTACTCACACACCAGCCGGCCGGTGTAGCCGGAGGCGCCGTACACGACGACGGGCTTGCTGGTCATGGTCACATCCCCATTCCGCCGTCGACGGGCAGGCCGATGCCGGTGATGAAGCGCGACTCGTCCGAGGCAAGGAAGACGACGGCGTCGGCGATATCGGCGACCTCACCGAGCCGGCCGGCCGGGGTCAGGCCGATCACTGCTGCCACCGCGGCCTCAGGCGACTCGAACAGTCCGAGCTCGGCGCAGTCGTTGGCCAGGCCCGCGCCCATCGCTGTCGGAACCAGACCGGGGTAGATGCAGTTGACTCGAACGCCGTACCCGAGCTTGCCGGACTCCATCGCGGCCACCCGGGTGAGCCGGTCGACCGCGGACTTGGTCGCGGAGTAGACCGCGATGCCGGGGAAAGCGATAGTGGCGGCGACCGAGGCGACGTTGATGATCGCGCCGCCGTTACCGGCCAGGCCTTCCGGCCGCATCGTCCGCAGGCCCCACTTGATCCCGAGCGTGGTGCCGAGCACGTTCACGTCGAGCATCTTGCGGATCTGCTCCGCGGTCACCTCGGTGAGCAGGCTGGTGATCTCGATCCCCGCGTTGTTCACCAGGATGTCCAGGCCACCGAGGATGTCGTTGGCCGCGACGACCGCGTTCTCCCAGTCGCCCTCGTCGGTGATGTCGTGTGCGACGAAGCCGTGGCCGCCGCCGTACTCGCTGTCGAGCGCGTCGGCGACGGACTCGCCGAGGTCCTTCTGGAGATCGCTGATCACGACCTTGGCGCCGGCCGCCGCAAGGGCCTTCGCCATCCCTTCGCCGAGCCCCTGGGCCCCGCCGGTCACGAGGGCCTTGCGGCCGGAGAGATCGAGTCCGCCCATCTCAAGCTCCTTTGCTCGAAGCGCACCATGGTCGGTTCACACTCTGGCCAGCCTTTTGACAGTCGTCAAGACTTTGTTTGACACTTGTCAAGAAATCTCCCCGCCACGGGACGCGCCTGGCCCGTGGCGGGGTACTCTGACGCCGACGATCCCGGCTGCGGAAGGGAGTGGCGATGAGTGTGACGGCGGATGCCGCGGAGCCGGCCCGGCCAGCCCGCGTGTCCGGGATCGACAAGGTCGAGCGGCGCCGGATCGCGCTGGCGGAGTCGGCGCTGAAGACGCTCGGCGAGCTCGGGTACGCCCGGACCAGCCTGCGCGAGATCGCGAACAACTCCGAGTTCACGCACGGCGTCGTGCACTACTACTTCCGGGACAAGATCGACCTGATCAGCTACTGCGTGCGGTACTACAAGACCAAGTGCGCACAGCGGTACGACGAGGTCGTGGAGACAGCGGAGTCGGCGGATGAGCTGGCGGTCGGCTTCCTCGGCAAGATGACGCAGACGCTGGTCGAAGAGACCGCGATGCACCGGCTCTGGTACGACCTGCGTGCCCAGAGCATGTTCGAGGAGCAGCTGCGCGCGGACGTCACCGCGATCGACGAGCTGCTGGAGCAGATGATCTGGCGCATCCTCACCCGCTACGCCGATCTGGGCGGTGGCTCGCCGACCGTCGACTCACCCACTGCATACGCGCTCGTCGACGGCCTCTTCGAGCAGGCAGTGGTCGGCTACGCCGCGGACCCGGACAAGGTCCCGGAGCTGCTGGCCGACCGCGTCCGTCAGGTCCTGCCGAAGCTGATCGCGGCGTAGCCGGTCCCTACTCTGCTTGGCAGTTCGACTTGCAGAGCTTGTCGGTGAGGGTGAGGTGTGCACCGGGCTCTTCGGTGTCGACCTCGACCGAGTACTCCACCAGCCAGTCGCCGACGGTCAGCTGGGCGGTGGTCTTGCCTTCCTGCTGCCCGAACCAGTCCACGATCTTCTGACCCTGGTTGACGTGGGCGATCTCGAGCGCCTTTGGCAGGACCTTGGCGATCTCGGCCGACGCGACGTCCGCCGGTCCGGCGGAGTGCAGTGACACCACTGGCGGGCGTGGGTGGCTACCCGAGAGCACCCAGACCGACGCGGGTCCCGACGTACAGATGCTGTAGGCACCGTCGCTGCTGCACTTGTAGCCGGCGTCGGACAGGCCTGCGACGACCGCGGTCGCCTTGATGGGCGCCATCACGGTCGCTGCCGCTGTCGCTGTCGGCGTCGTACTGGTTGTGCCACTCGCCTCGGGCTTGTCTGCCTCTGGTGTTGTGCTGGAGGTGCCGGACGAGCAGGCGGTCAGCAGGAGCAGGGCGGCCAGGGCGGTGGCGACCCGGTTCAGACCGGCACCTCGATCGCCGCGTCGAGGGCGATCGTGATCATCTCGGAGAACGTCGTCTGCCGCTCCTCGGCGGTCGTCTCCTCCTTGGTGATCAGGTGGTCCGACACCGTCATGATGCCGAGCGCCCGGCGGCCGAACTTCGCCGCCAGCGTGTAGAGCGCGGCAGCCTCCATCTCGATACCCAGTACGCCGTACTCCGCGGTCCGCGCCACCAGATCGGGGCGGTCGTTGTAGAACAGGTCGCCGGAGAACACCTGACCGACGTGCACGTTCAGGCCGGCCGCCTCGGCCGCGTCCACCGCGGCGCGGAGCAGCTTGTAGTCCGCGGTCGGTGCGTACTCGATGCCGTGGAAGCGCAGCCGGTTCATCTGAGAGTCGGTGCTCGCGGACATCGCCACGATGACGTCCCGGACCCGGACGGCCTCGGTCAGCGCACCGCAGGTCCCGACCCGGATCAGGGTCTGGACGTCGTACTCCGCGAACAGCTCGTTGGCGTAGATGGCCGCGGACGGCTGGCCCATGCCGGAGCCCTGCACAGAGACGCGCTCACCCTTGTAGGTGCCGGTGAACCCGAACATGTTCCGGATCTCGGTGTAGCAGGTCACGTCGGACAGGTAGGTCTCCGCGATCCACTTGGCCCGCAGTGGGTCGCCGGGGAACAGCACCCGCGGCGCGATCTGCCCCTTCTCGGCGGCGATGTGAATACTCATGCGAGGGATGCTCTCACGGTGCCGGGATATGTTGAGTCACGTGGCCTACTCCATCGCTCCTGGTTCCCTAGCCCTGTCCCGGTCCGTGCTGGACCGTGCGGCCGATCGCAGACGAGACGCCGACTGGCTGGACAAGGCCTGGGCCGCTCCGGACACGCAGGTGGCGGTGGTGATCGGCGACAAGATGCTGGTGAACCCCGAACGGACCGAACTGCGGTTGCTCGCTCCCGCCGAGGCGCCGGAGGGCACCCGTGTCTTCCTGGGCATCGACCGCGAGTCGGGTGCCGGTCAGACCGCCGACGGCCGCGCTGTGTTCGCGGTCCTGGCCGAGGGCCAGCCGGACGAGTCGTACGCCGGTCTGCGCGAGATGGGCGTGGTCCTGGACAACCGTGAGGCCGGCATCGCGGTGCACGTGATCGGTCTGGCCAACTGGCACGCCGTCCACACGCACTGCGCGAACTGCGGTGAGCACACGGTCGTGGTCGAGGCCGGCCACGTGCGGGACTGCCCCGCGTGCGGCGCGCACCACTTCCCGCGGAGCGATCCGGCGATCATCGTGCTGGTCACCGACGACCAGGACCGCGCACTCCTCGGCCGCAACGCCGCCTGGCCCGAGGGCCGGTACTCGACGCTGGCCGGCTTCGTCGAGCCAGGCGAGTCGCTGGAGGCCGCCGTACGGCGTGAGGTCCTCGAGGAGACCGGAGTGGTGGTGGGGGCCGAGATCGAGTACGCCGGCAGTCAGCCATGGCCGCTGCCGTCCAGCCTGATGCTCGGGTTCTACGCGAAGGCGGCGAGCACCGACATCGAGGTGGACGACGACGAGATCGCTGAGGCCAAGTGGTTCACCAGGGAGGACCTGCGTGCACTGGTCGAAGCCGGCACGATGGCCCTCCCCGGCAGCATCTCCATCTCCCGCCGCCTGATCGAGGGCTGGTACGGAGACGACCTCACCGGTAGTTGGTGATCACCGGCCAGCGTCGGAGCGGGTCGCGGCGACACGGATGAGGATTCCTTCCCAGCGCTCGACCGTGCCGTCGGACTCCAGTTGGTTGACTGTCTGGTCCACTGCGCGAACGTAGGCGGCGTGGTTCGGCCAGTCGGCTGACGCGTCGGGTAGCTCGTCGGTCAGGGTGCAGCCGTAGCGGACGTTGCGGTTGATCACGTAGCTGTTGACGTTCCCGGTCCACACGGTGGTCCGGAGGTCCGACTGGGGACACGGGTCGGCCGGCGGGGTGTAGGAAGCCAGATTGGTCGGGTTGGTCCAGCCGTCCGGGCGCAGCAACGTGTAGTAGGTGCCGTCCGTTGTCTGCGTGAGCCGGTTGAGGCCGTGGTCGCGCAGTACGGTCGCCTCGCCGTTGAGGCTGTCGACGACGAACAGGCGGCCGCCGGTCACGCCGTACAGGTAGCCGTCGCGCCAGGACAGTGCTCCGTCGTTGGCGCCGGCCCTGCCGGTGAACACCGGGATGGTCCGCAGTACCTGGCCTGTGGTGGGGTTGGCGACGAACACAGTGCCGTCCGCCAGGCCCCACAGGTTGCCGTCCGGTCCGATGCTGAGTTCGTTGATGCTGGCTGCGCCGGGCACGGGGACGACGTCTGTGCTGACGGAGCCGGTCGCCGGATCGACCTTGACCAGGTGGGCCTCGGTCGCACGCGGCTCGGTGCCCTGGCCACCTTCGATGCCGGAGCCCGCCCAGAGGGTTGTTCCCATCGGCAGGATCGAGGCGATCGTCTGGTCCACCACCACATTGCGGTACACCGTGAACCCACCGGTCGGTACGTCGTACACCGTGATGGCTCCGCCGTACTCGCCGTACCCGGGAGTGGTGCCGACGTACACATGGTCGCCGGACGGGACCACCGCGAGGGGCCTGTTCTGGTGGTGGCTGTCGACCAGACTGAACAGCTCACGGGGGTTCGTCGGGCTCTCCGGTGCATGCGGATCCCAGAGCGACAGGCGGCCGTACGGGTAGATGCCGACGTACATCTTGCCGGTGGTGTCCCACCCCCAGCCTTCGACCTGGCCCAGTCGCGTGGTGACCGTGGACTTGCCGGTTGGTGGGTCGTAGACCGACGTCGACCCGTTCAGGTACGCGTTGACGAAAACCTGGCCGTCGGACGGGTCCGAGAGCGCGTGCATGAGTGGCACCGGGACGTACTGGAACGGTGAGCTCCACTGCGCGAGCGTCCCGGCCAGCGGGTCGTACCGGAACGTCCCACCGGAGTAGTTGCCGGCCAGACCGTAGAGCACCGGTACGCCGTCCTCGGTGACCCAGCCGTAGCCGATCGAAGCGCCACGGGTCAGCCGGACCGTTGGCGACACCGGGCCGATCGTGTTGGTGTCGAGGTCGTAGTGGGTGAGGGCGAGCGTGCTGGTGGTGAAGTACACGCCACCTGGACCGGCCGCGGACACACCGCGGGCGGCGATCGCGTAGTCCATGACCTGACTGCCGGTCTCGGAGTCGGTGAACTTGAGCTGCTCACCTGTGACCGCGTCGACCACGATCAGTCGGCTGCTGGCGTTGGCGAAGACCCGACCACCTGCGTAGTCGAGGTCGATGAAGTCCTTGGCCGGCAGACCCGGTGGGGTGATGTCCTCGACCGCACTGGTCGCCAGGTCGATGCGGAGCAGTCTCGCGTTAGGAGTGGAGATGCCCACGAACAGCGCGTTGTGGTCCGGGTCGTACACCGTCGACCGTGCGTACTGCTGCACCGGGTCGAGTGAGCCGTAGTCGGTGACCTGTCCGGTACTGCCGTCGTACTTGAAGGCGTGTGCGGTCGGGTAGGTGCCCGCGTACACGTTGCCGTTCTGGTCGGCGGTGAGGCCGTAGATCTGTGACTCGCCGGGGATCGGCTGGCCGAGGTCGCTGACCGTGCCGTCGGCGGGGTCGTAGCGATAGAGGTGCGCGTTCGGGTACGTACCGACGTACACGCGACCGTCCGCAGCCACCACGATCGCCCACGCGCCGGCGGCCCCGTTGAGCGACACGGTGTTGAGCAGCTGGCGGGAGTGCAGGTCGACGACGTTGAGGAGTGCGTTCTCACCGGCGGGTACGGCGTACACGACGTCGCGGCCGTCCGGTGTGCGGCCGATGGCACCCTCCATGATCGTGAGGGAGCTGATCGGTGCGCCGAGATCCTGGATGGCGTCGGCGGCCTTGCTGGTCCGGTTGCGGTCGGGGGTGAGCGGGCCGTTCTCGGAGGGGAAGAGATCAGGCGGTGACCGGTGGGGGTCCGGACCGGCAGTGGCGGCCGGGCCACCGGTGGCGAGCAGTCCCAGCACGACAGCCAGGACCAGTGCGATGCGGAAGAGGGCATGGCGGAATGAACTGCGCGGGATCATGGGCGGGCTCCCTGCGACGTGGTTCCCGCGACGGTATAACGGTCATGACCGTAAAGTCCATAACTCGCGCACTATGACTCGCGGCGCCGACCCCTTGAGG
>NZ_JBFAKS010000074.1:0-25323 GCF_040655855.1 Kribbella sp. NPDC050281
CCACCGTCAGCACCCGGTTCCGGTACCGGTAGGCGACCCGGAACTCGACGTCGGCGACCGGGTTCCCGAACCCGACCCCCGCCCCCTCGCTTCGCTCGGGGGCGGGGAGAACCGAGGCGGCCAGCCGCCGTACTGGCGCTGGCCGCCGAGCTCAGGACCGCGTCCCTGCGCGGTCGCCAACCGGATCACCGAGATCTGTAGCTCAGGACTGGGTTTCGGTGCGGTTGCCGGACCATTCGAGGTGGTAGGTGCCTTCTCGGTCCACTCGCTTGTAGGTGTGGGCTCCGAAGAGGTCGCGGAGGCCTTGGATGAGGGCTGCGGGCAACCGTTCTGCGCGGAGGCCGTCGTAGTAGGACAGGGCCGCGGAGAAGCCGGGGGCGGGTACGCCGACCTGGGCCGCCGTCGCGACGACCCGGCGCCAGGACTCCTGTCCGTTGGCGACGGCTTCCTTGAAGTAGTCGTCCACCAGCAGCGAGGGCAGCGCGGGGTTCCGGTCGTACGCTTCCTTGATGCGGTCCAGGAAGCGCGCCCGGATGATGCAGCCGCCGCGCCAGATCGTCGCCATCGCACCGAGGTCGATGTCCCAGTCGTACTGCTCGCTGGCAGCCCGGATCGCGTCGAACCCCTGGGCGTAGGCCACGAGCTTCGACGAGTACAGCGCATGCCGTACGTCGTCGATGAACGCATCCCGATCGACATCGGCCTTCTCCGACGCCGGCCCCGGGAGTACGCCGGCCGCCGCGGACCGCCGTACGACGTCACCGGACAGCGACCGCGCGAACACGGCCTCGGCCATGCCGCTCACCGGGATGCCCAGGTCGAGCGCGGACTGCACGGTCCACCGGCCGGTGCCCTTCTGCTCGGCCTGGTCCAGTACGACGTCCACGAACGCACCGCCGGTGGTCGGGTCGGTCTGGCTGAGTACGTCGGCGGTGATCTCGATCAGGAACGACTCGAGGTCGCCGGTGTTCCAGTCCCGGAACACGTCGGCCAGCTCCGTCGGTGACAGCCCGAGGACGTGCCGGAGCAGGTCGTACGCCTCCGCGATCAGCTGCATGTCGGCGTACTCGATGCCGTTGTGCAGCATCTTCACGAAGTGGCCGGCGCCGTCCGGGCCGACGTGTACGCAGCAGGGCTGGTCGCCGACCTGGGCCGCGATCTTGGTCAGCATCGGCTCGAGTGCGGCGTACGACTCGACCGAGCCGCCGGGCATGATGCTCGGGCCGTTCAGTGCGCCCTCTTCACCGCCGGACACGCCGCTGCCGACGAAGTGCAGCCCCTGGGCCTGCAGGGCGTCCTGCCGGCGACGGGTGTCGAGGAAGTGCGCGTTGCCGGCGTCGACGACGATGTCGCCCTCCTCCAGCAGCGGGACGAGTTCGTCGATGACCGCGTCGGTGGCCGGACCGGCCTGGACCATGATGATGATCTTGCGCGGCCGCTCCAGCGACGCGACCAGCGCGGGAAGGTCGTCCGCGGGCACGAACTCGCCCTCGTGACCGAACTCCTGGATCAGGGCGTCGGTGCGGCCCTTCGACCGGTTGTGGACGGCGACGCGGAACCCGTTGCGCGCGAGGTTCCGGGCCAGGTTGCGGCCCATCACGGCGAGGCCGGTGACGGCGATCTGGGCTGGAGCAGAACTCATCGAATCTCCCGCAGGTCAAGGTGTGTGCGGACCCAGTCTGGCGCGCCCGGCAAGCCTGTTCGTCGGCGGGCCCGATCGGTGGACGGGGCAATTCGACGTGGCCGAGCCCTTCTCAACCGCTGTGCATCGATGGTAGACATCTGAGAAATCGATTTCCGACACCGCCGGAAGGCCGCCCAATGTTCCGTCGTGTTGCCGCGCTCGCTGTCAGCGCCTTGCTCGCTCTCTCCGCCGTGAACGCCTCGACGGCATCCGGTACGACGTACGCCGGGAACGACAACGGACCGGTCGGATGGCAGGTGTATCGCGACCTGGACCGGCTCCCCGAACTGCAGACCGGTGTCCGGACCAAACAGTTCTCCAGCTTCGGCCGGGACGGTACGAACAACGACGGGTTCGACGGCAAGTACTCCTGTCTGCGCACCACCGCCGACGGCTGCGTGATCGCCGAGGACAGCGGTCCCGGTGAGGTCGCGTCGATCTGGTTCACCCGTGATGAGGGCAATGTCAGCAAGACCGGCACGATCACCGTCGAGCTCGACGGCAAGCAGGTGCTGCACGCGTCCCTGCAGGACGTGGTCGACGGCAAGCTCGGCGCGCCGTTCACGTTCCCGCTGGTCGCGAACGGGGTCGAGACCAGCGGTGGCGTCTACATCCGGGTGCCGATGCCGTACCGCTCCTCGATGCGGATCACCACCCAGACCAACCCGTTCTTCTACCACGTCGACTACCGCCAGTTCCCCGACGCGAACGGCGTCAGCACGTTCGACCCGAGCGACAAGGCCGAGGATGTCGTCGCCCTGCTGAAGGCGGCCGGCACGAAGGACCCGAAGCCGGCCAAGCCGAACAGCAAGACCACCGCGACCTCGGTGAAGCTTGCCCCCGGCAAACGAATCACGCTGGCCGACGTCCACGATCCGGGCGAGGTCAGCGCGCTCCGGCTCAAGCTGCCCGAGATCGAAGGGCTGGACCTGCAGTCCTTCGCGGACGACGGGCGCGCGTTCGTCGGCGGCAGCAAGTTCACGATGAAGCTCGACCCGGCGAACACCGGCGTGAAGCTGATCCGCAGGATGGATCTGCGGATCGGCAACCAGCGCGCGAAGGTGCTCGTCGACGGCACCGAGGCGGGCGAGTGGGCGCCGCTGAAGGCTCAGGGCGCGCAGTGGGCGGATCAGACCGTCGACCTCCCGGCCGAACTTACTGCCGGTAAGTCCGAGATCACCATCACCAACCAGTTCGTCTCGTCCGACCTCGACTTCAACGAGTTCACCTACTGGGCCGACTCGATCGTCGGCGGTACGGCGAAGCGCACGGACACCCTCGACGTCGGTCCGGACCACGTCGCGGACGAGCAGGCGCACGGCTACGAGATCACCCAGCAGAACTGGAGCGGCTCGCACGCGATGGCGTACGCCGCCACCGAGGAAGACGCGGCCCGGGTGAAGCCGTCGGACTCGCTCCTGGCCGGCGTCCGTGTCCAGGTGACGATCGACGGCGAGAAGCGGGTCGACGCCCCGATCGGCGAGTTCTTCGGCTCGGGCCTCGGCGAGAACCCGGTCCGCTCGCTGTTCTTCGGGATGGACCCCGACGGCTGGTACTCGTCCTGGTGGCCGATGCCGTACGCCGCCCGCGCCACGGTCAGCCTGGTCAACACCTCGGCGTACCCGCTGAACGGTCAGGCCGAAGTTACTTCGAGTAAGGACGCGCGCAAGGCGGTCGACCTGGCGACGGGCAAGACCGGCTACTTCAGCGCGATCTCGCAGCGACGCGAGACCACGCAGGGCAGTGACTGGAACTTCGCCGACGTCGCCGGCCGCGGCAAGTTCGTCGGCGTCTCCCAGACCATGGAGGGATTGCTTGCCGACGGCAACACCCGCGGCTACCTCGAGGGCGACGAGCGGGTGTACGTCGACGGCGAGCGCACCCCGGCGATTCACGGCACCGGAACCGAGGACTACTACGAGTCAGGCTGGTACTTCAACGCCGGCACGTACTCGACGCCGTTCCACGGCAACTCCGCCCACGAGGTCCGGGCCGGATTCTGCGCCAACGAGTGCGACGGCGCCTGGCGGCTGCACATCACCGACTCCGTCGCCTTCCAGAACCAGCTCGACTTCGGCATCGAGCACGGCCAGCAGGACGACCACCCGGCGATCTACGGCTCGACCGCATTCCTCTACACCGCCGCGAAGTTCGGCGCCCGTGAGACCGACCGAATCGACACCGGCTCCGCGACCAGCCGCGAGCAGCACGCGTACGCCGACACCAACCCGCAGACGTACGACGTCAGCTCGGTGTACGAAGGCGATCACGACGACACGACCCTGACCGACCAGGTCCGGGCCACCACCCAACCCATCCGCTTCAGCGTCAAGACCGACCCGGTCAACCGCGGCGTGACGCTGCGCCGAACGAGCGACCAGAACGTCGCCGGCCAGTCAGCCCAGATGTTCGTCGACGGCAAGGACGCCGGCACCTGGCTGCAGCCGCTCGGCAACGATCACCAGCGCTGGCTGGACGACAACTTCCAGTTGCCTGCGGCACTCACCTTCGGCCGGACCAAGCTCGACATCGAACTGAAGCCCGCCGGCCCGAGCTGGACCGCATCGTCGTACGTCGTCCAATCGCTGGTCCTCCCGTACGACGACAAGCGCGGTCCGGCGCAGCCGACCGGACTCACAGCCACCGGCCGGGCCGACAACGCGATCAGCCTGACCTGGTCGGACGCGAGTGACGACAGCGGAATCGCGCACTACACCATCTACGGTGCGAAGGCGGGAGATGCCGAGAAGCTGATCGGCACCAGTCCGCTGCCAGGGTTCGTGCACCGCGGTCTCGGGCTGAACGAGACCTGGTCTTACCGCGTCGCCGCGGTCGACCTCGCCGGTCATCAGAGCGGCAAGTCCGCCGCCGCGCAGGGATCCACAGGCAACACGATGCGACTCGAGGGCGAGTCAATGTTGCCGCCGGTGTCGTCGACGGTGCCGGTCGACCCGCAGGGCAACTGCTGCGGCGTGAGCTGGTCGGGCGGATCGCAGGCCTGGATCCACGCCACCAAGGCCGGCGACAAGGTCGTGCTTGGCTTCAGCGTCCCGACGACCGGCTCGTACAACCTCTCGACGGTGCTGACCAAGGCGGGCGACTACGGCATCGCCGACGTACAGATCGACGGCGGCACAGCTGTGAGTTTCGACGGCTACGCCGCATCCGGAGTCAGCACGCAGCAGCTCGGCCTCGGAACGGCGCAACTTACTGCTGGTAACCACCAACTCGTCATCACCTTGACCGGCAAGAACCCAGCCGCCACCGGGTTCCTCGTCGGAGTCGACCTGCTCGATCTGGAGCTCAACTCATGATCCGCAAACTCCTCGCCGCATTGATCGGCCTCTCTGTCCTCACCGTGCCGTTGCAGTCCGCCGCATCGCCCGAGCCTGTGCGGATCACGCCGTACGTGAAGGTCGACAAGGTCGTCGCGGCCGGCGAATTCGCGAAGGTCTACGACCCGAGCGTGGGCGAGGCCGAGCCGTGGTACTACAACGACCACACTCTGGTGCAGGACCGCGCGACCGGGACCTGGCATGTGTATGCGATCACCCACGCAGAGCCGGCCAACCCGCTCGACGAGAAGAGCTTCGGCCACGCAACGGCGCCGACCCCGAACGGTCCGTGGACGAAGCAAGAGCCGGCGCTAGTCGCCGACCCGGCCGCGGGGGAGAGCCACATCTGGGCGCCGTACGTCATGTACGACGAGGGCACCTACTACATGTTCTATGCCGCCGGTACGCCGGACCACACGGCGTACCGGATGCATCTGGCGACGTCGACCGATCTCGTGCACTGGACCCGTGATGCGGCCAACCCGCTGTTCACCGATGGCTTCGACGGACGTGACCCGATGGTGCGCAAGGTCGGCGACCAGTGGGTGATGTACTACACCGCCAACTCGACGCCGGCCGGCGGGAACCACATCGTTGCCTACCGCACCAGTACCGACCTCAAGCACTGGAGCGACCGCCGGACAGCGTTCCAGCACCCGTCGACCGGGACGTTCGGTGGCCCGACCGAGTCGCCGTTCGTCGTCCAGCGTGGAACGGATTGGTACCTGTTCGTCTGCTGTGACGGTGGCTACGAGTCGACAAAGGTCTACAAGAGCGAGGATCCGCTGCACTTCACCATCGATCAGCTCGCCGGTACGATCCCGGCGCACGCGGCCGAGGTCGTGCAGGACGGCCAGGACTGGTACGTCACCGGAGCTGGCTGGGGGAAGGGCGGCCTGTTCATCGCGCCGCTCGACTTCGCCGAGCTGCAGGTGACAAAGGGCCGCGTGGTGACCACCAACCACTACCGAGCGACCATCGAGACCAGCCCCCGAGCAGCACTCACTGGTCTGGACGTCGACCCAACCGGGCGCCGAAACTACCGCCCAGCGCTGGACTCGACCGGACGCTCGACCGCGCCCTACCTGGCGGTCGGGAACTTCGGCGCCACCGACCTCAGCGGCCCGGCTGCCCACGTGGACGCGCGCCGAACGTCGTTGACGCTACGCGGCATCCCCTTCGGCGATGAGCCGGTCGCCGCGGACTGGACATTCGACTTCGGCCCGACAACGTTCGACACCCGGCTCGCCTGGACGGTCAAGGCACCAACGAACGCACCCGTCTGGGAGGTCGCGCTGAACGTCGACTCCGCATTGCCCGACCAAGGTGACCCCGGCGGCTTCGGCCGCGACGGCGACGTCGCAGGACTGCCTCGATGGTCGATGGCGACAGCCCCCGGCCTCAGCGTGGTGACGGCGTACCGGCCGGGCTCGGCCTGGTCCGAGGACAACCACTGGTACGACCCGTCGAACGGCGGGGTCGCCTGGCAACCACTCTGGCAACCGGGCGGACGCGCGCTCCCACCAGGGAAGTACGACGGCGGCCGCTGGCGTCTCGGTTTCTCCGGCACCGAGCGGGACGTGGCCTTCGCGGATTCCCTGGCCGCTAGTGTCGGTACGTGACCACGCTCAGCCTGGATCCCCGCAGTACTGCCCTCGTCCTGATCGATCTGATGCCGCGGATCATCGCGCTCGACACAGCACCGTTGGCCGGACCGATGGTGCTCGAGCGATGCGTGGCGCTGGCGAAGGCGACGCGGTCGGTCGGCGGGCTGGTGGTCAACGTCCGGGTCGAGCGGCCGGGGCTGGACGCGCAGCCGGAGGGGAGTGGGCTCGCACCAGATCTCGACCCGCAGCCGGGTGACCTCGAGATCGTGAAGCGAACGATCGGAGCCTTCGGCCGGACGGGTCTGGACGACGAACTGCGATCGCGCGGGATCGAGACCGTGGCGCTGGCCGGGATCGCGACCAACTTCGGCGTCGAGTCGACCGGCCGGGCCGCGGACGATCTCGGGTACAACACCGTCTACCTCACCGACGCGATGACCGGCCTCGACCAGCAGGCCCACGACTTCGCGGTGTCCTATATCTTCCCGCGCTTGGGCACTGTCTGCACCGGGACCGAGTACGTCGCAGCGCTCAGCCCCGCCTAGTGCCTGGATCGAGGTAGTGCAGGCGGCGCCAGATCGCCTCGGAGACCTCGGGGAGCAGGTCGTTCGCGTGCTGATTGAGCTGCCAGTGCGTGTTCGAGGCGCGGTCGACGGCTACGGCGCATTCGGCCAGCCAGCGTTCGGCGCTCTGCTCGGCGGCTCGCGGCAGGGCGCCGTACATCGCGGCGAGGCCCAGGATCACGCTGTCCCCGAGGACCCGGTTGGTCAGATCGTGGCCGGTCATGGCGTGGTACTGCGCGATGAACGGCGCGAGCACGGCCAGTGCCCGCGTGCGCGGATGACGGGACAGCCAGAACTGCCGCACCCGGTCCAGCAACTGGTTCACCGCGAGACCTCCTCACCGCGACGCTACCCGCTCCAGTGCGCCTACGCGAACAGCCCTGCGTTCTCGCGAACCCAGTCCTGCAACGTGCGCGGCACTCGCCCGGTCACCTGCCGGACCGTCTCGTTGACCGTCGTCTCGTCAATGATCCCGTCCCCGAAGAAGCCCTCGATCGCCTCGGCGTACGGCGCAGGCATCGAGGCCTGCAGCTCGTCATGCGTCTCCGCCCGGCTCATCGGGTACGCCGTCAACCCCCGGCCGATCGCCTCGGCCAGGATCTCCACCTGCTGCGGCGGAGTGAGTGCGACCGGACCGGTGAGGCGCAGGATCGCCCCAGCCTGGTCATCGGCAGTGAACGCACGGACGGCCACGTCCGCGATGTCCTGCGGATGGATCGTCGCGATCGGTACGTCGGGGAACTGAACCCGCACCACATCACCGGCGCGGATCTGATCAAGCCAGCGGAGCGTGTTGGACATGAACGAGTTCGGCCGCAGGAACGTCCACTCCAGACCGGATGCCCTCACCGCCTCCTCGGCCGCCTGGTGATACCCGGCGATCGCGTTCGACGTATCGCTGCCGGCCAGCGAACTGCTCGACAGCAGCACGACCTTCCGCACTCCCGCCCGGACCGCGTTCGCGAGCAATTCCTGGACCCGGTCGTAACCGCTGAGCAGGAAAATCCCTGACACCCCGTCCAGTGCGTCGGCGAACGAGTCCGGCTTGTTCAGATCGCCGTGCACGGGATTGATCCCGCTCGGCAGGGGTGTGTCGGACCGGATCAGCGCCCGGCCAGCGATCCCCTCGGCTGCCAGCGACTGCACCACCGCACCGCCCGCGTTACCGCTCGCGCCGGTCACCAGGATTGTCATGCGCACCACCCCTTCGGCTCGAGGCGACAGCCTGTCACATGAACCGGATTGCTCGCTGATCCGTACAGCAAGGCAACGAAAGGGGACCAGGATGAGCGGCACCGACCTCGCATGCGGCACCGGGCTGACCGAGAACAGCCTGTATCGGTACGACGACTGGCTGCTCCGGGCAGCCGCCATCCGGGACGGTGATCGCGTTCTCGACATCGGCTGCGGAACCGGCGGTACGACGCGCGCCGCCGCCTGGCTCGCGGGTTCCGGCGCCGCCGTCGGCGTGGACCTCTCGGAGCAGGCGCTGGCGGAGGCGACCCGTCGTGCGGAGGAGACCGGCGCGGTCACTGCGACGTTCGTGCCGGCCGACGCACAGGTGCATGCCTTCGAGACCGAGACCTTCGATGTCCTCCTCAGCCGCACCGGCTGCACGGACTTCGCCGACCCGATCGCGGCCTTCACCAATCTCGCGCGAGCGCTGCGTCCGGGCGGGCGCGTCGCACTCCTGGTCTGGCAAGCGCCCAGCCGGAACCCGTGGTACGCCGAACTCACCACCGGCACCACGCCGCCGCTCGACGTACCCGGTCCGTTCGCGTTCGCCGACCCTGCACGGGTCGCGCACATCCTTACCACCGCAGGCTTCCGTACGCCTGAATGCGAATCCCTGCAGGAGCGCATCCAGGTCGGCCCGGGTCTCGACTACCCGTCGGCCGCCTGGCTCGTCACCACCCGCAAGCCCGCATAGCCGCGACCGCGGCCTGGAGTTCGGTGCGCGGGTCGTCCGCGTGGTAGACGCGTTCGTCCGGCTCGATGTTGTCGAGGAACCGCTGGTACATGACCGCCCCGACCAGACGTCCGAGCACCGTCATCGGCTGCAGTGCCCGGAACGGTTCGCTGTTCGGGATCCGGCGCTTCCAGGCCGCCGACCAGACCTCGACCGCGTGATCGCCCTGTGCCTGCGGCATCCATCCGCGGAGCCGTTGGATGTCGATGGCCGGATGGCCGACGAAGCTGTCCGCCCAGTCGACGATCGCCCGGTTGGTGCCGTCCGAACGCCAGTTGCCCGGATGGAAGTCGCCGTGTACGAGCGTGATCGGCAGACCCGACGCATCCAATTCGGACAGGACGCCGGGCAGCTTCGTCAGCAGCTCCTCAACGGCGAGCGCGTCATCACCGGGCAGCGCGACGATGGTCAGCAGCCGGGACACTTCATCCGCCAGGTGCTCCGGTCGCAGTACCGGCGCGTCGAGCTCGTCCACCTCCGCCGCAAGCTCGGCTTGTACGTCGACCCACCGGCTGACCACGTCCTCGATCGTCGGCGGATCCGGCTGCCAGCAGTCGACCCCGGGCGCGTGGGCGAGCAGGGACCAGCGGTCGCCGGCCGACGTACCGAGCACAGTCGGTGCGAGTTGAGCGTCGTACCGGTGGATGTGATCAATGATATCGGCGTCGATACTGCAGAACCGGCTCGTCGCCTTCGCCCAGGCACCCGGGAAGCGGATCAGACAGGACAGGTTCCACGTCTTGACCTGGACCGGATCGAGCGGGCCGATGATGCCTCGCGCCCACTCGATCAGCCGGCCCGGTCCGTCCACCTCGGCCCACGTCGCCCGGAGCGGATCGGGTGCGACGATCGCGTCCCATCCGTCGTACGGCGTCTCGTCCAGTACGCCGGCGCGCGGTTCGCCCAGCGCCTGCACGTGATAGACGACCCGGCCACCGCGACCGACCACCGCTTCGTCCGCGTGCACGAGCCGTAGCACCATGGTCCGGACGCTGAGGAGCTGGTCGAGCTGCCGGGTCACGCCCTCGACCTCGGACCACCACGCCGGCTCCACCTCGAACGCCGGCACCCGGCCCGCGTAGCGCTGCCCGACGCTGACCAATGCCTCGACCGTCTTCGTCTCCACGTGATCAGTGTCGTCTGACCCGGTGCCATGTGCGTGCGCCGGATTTGATCACCACGCCGGCGCCCAGGTCGACGGCCTCCGCCGGGTCGTCCGCCCGGGTGCCGTCGATGGTGACGGCGCCCTGCCGGATCAGCCGCCGGAGCTCGGAGTTGCTGTCGCCGGGCCGGATCGCGCGCAGGAGGTCGAGCGCAGTCGTCACAGTGCTGTCGACGACGATCTCCGGAATGTCCTCGGGCTGATTGCGGTCGGAGAACGTCCGCCGGAACGCCTCCAGTTCGGCCTTCGCCGTGCCGGCGCCGTGGTAGCGCGTCACCACGGCAGCAGCCAGGCGGAGCTTGGCGTCGCGGGCCTGCGGACCGCCGTGTGCGGCTGCGGCGCCGAGTGCGGCGACCGTGTCCATCGGGAGTTCGGTGTAGACGCGGGCGTACGGCTCGACCAGGTCGTCCGGGATGCTCATCAGCTTGCCGAACTTCTCCCGCGGCGGGTCCGTCAGCCCGACGTAGTTGTTCAGCGACTTCGACTGCTTCGCCCGTCCGTCGAGACCCGGCGTGATCGTGGTCGTGATCACCACCTGCGGCGGCGCGCCCAAGCGCTGCTGGAAGTGCCGGCCGAGCTGCTCGTTGAACAGCTGGTCCGTGCCGACGATGGTCAGATCGCTCTGCATCGCGAAACTGTCGTAGCCCTGCAGCACCGGGTACACCAGCTCGTGGACCGCGATCTCCCGCCCGGCCGCGACCCGCTCCCGGAACATGTCCCGCGCCATCAGCTGGGCATGCGTGACCTGCGCGAACAGACCGAGCAGCTCCGCCACCCGCATCCCGTCGTACCACTCGGAGTTCCGCCGTACTTCGAACACCGCGGGATCCGTCCGCAGTACCAGTGACACCTGCTCGAGGAACGACGTCGCGTTCACCTCGATCTCCTCCGGCGTCAGCACCGGCCGGGTCTCGGACCGCCCGGTCGGGTCGCCGACGCGGGTGGTCAGGTCGCCGAGCAGGAACACGACCTGGTGGCCGAGGTCCTGCAGTTGCCGCATCATCCACAGGTTGACCGCGTGGCCCAGATGCAGATCCGGTGCGGTGCAGTCGACGCCGTACTTGATCCGCAACGGCCGCCCGGACGTCAGTCGTTCACGCAGGTAGGCCTCGCCGACGATGGAGTCGGTGGTACGGCGTAATCGGTCGATCACCGTGGTCGGGTCGTTCATGAGGGCCCTCTCAGCAGGTCTGGAGGCACCTCGCGACGACAGCGCCTCCGGCAACGGAAAGAGGCAGGAACCCGGTCGGTTCCTGCCTCGGAGGCTCTGGGTGGAGCGAGTTGTGGGGACTACCGAATGCCGGCCCCTCCCAGAGCCGGTCGATATGCCACGCGTCGCTTGATCACGGCGTCAGAGTAGCACCGGCGCATTGGGCCCGCAGCCGGGTATCCGCCTACCCTCGGGGGGTGACGGTGGAGCGAGTGGTGCTGCTGGACGATGCCGGCCGGGCGATCGGGACCGAGGCCAAGGCAACGGTGCACCACTCCGCGACCCCGCTGCACCTGGCGTTCTCGAGCTACGTGGTCGACGACGCCGGTCGAGTGTTACTGACCCAGCGCGCCCTGACCAAGCCGACCTGGCCCGGGGTTTGGACCAACAGTTGCTGTGGGCATCCACTTCCTGGAGAACCGGTCCCGGACGCGGTACGGCGCCGGCTCGCCGACGAGCTGGGGATCGTGGCGGACGGCGTCGAGCTGGTGCTGCCTGAGTTCCGCTACCGCGCCGAGATGCCGACGGGCGTGGTGGAGAACGAGATGTGCCCGGTGTACCGGGTCCGGTGGTCCGGCGATCCCACGCCCGATCCCGCGGAGGTGGCGTCGTACCGCTGGGTCGAATGGTCCGACATGCGCGACGTACCGGGCCTGTCGCCGTGGTGCCTGCTGCAGTTGGACGAGCTCAACGGGGCGCCAGGGGAGTGGACCGTCGGGGATCCTGCGCTCCTGCCACCTGCTGCGCGGTCATGAGCTGAGGTCGCGGTCGAGCAAGTCCGCGTGCAGGGCAACCGCGGTGGTGCTCGCGTGCCCGGCAGCGCCGATCGCGAAGAGGGCGGGGACGGCCGTCGTACCGACCGCGTAGACACCAGGGATGCTGGTCCGTCCGGAGCTGTCGACGGCGACCGCGCCGTCCACTACGTCGCAGCCGAGGTTCACCGCGAGATCACTCTGCTGATGCTGCCGGACGACCACGAACACAGCCCGTGGAAGCAACGTGTCACCGCCCTTCAGCAGCACGCGTACGTCGTTCTCCGCTGGCTGAACGGCCTCGACTCGCTCCGTGCGAATCGTCACGCCGGCTTTGTCGAGCTTGGTCAGGTGATCGGCGCCGAGTTCGTCGCCGTCGGTGCACAGGACGACGTCGTTGCTCCACCTGCTGAGTAACAGCGCCCGGGCAACCGAGCGGTCCGGCAGCCCGCGCATCCCGAGCTGCACGAGCGGCTCGTCACGGACCTCCCAGCCATGACAGTGCGGACAGGCAACAACCGATCGACCCCACGACTCCCACACACCCGGCACATCCGGCAGCTCGTCCCGGAGCCCGGTCGCCAGCACCACGGACCGCACCCGCTCACCCTCGACGCCGAAACGGTCGCCGTCAGCGGTCACGTCCTCGACCCGCGTGTCCCGCACCTCGACGTCGTACTCCCGGAGTTGCCGGCGCCCCAGCGCGAGCAACTCGCCCGGTGCGGTGTCCTCGACGCCGAGGAAGTTGTGGACGTGCTCGGCCGTCCGGTTCCGCGCCTTCCCGTCGTCGAACAGCACAACTCGCCGCCGCGCCCGTCCCAAGGTCAGGGCCGCCTGCAGACCCGCCACACTTCCACCGATCACCGCTGTGTCGATCACACCGCCATCTTGCCGCTGCCTCCACGATTCGAGAAGAACTGGCTCAAATAACGAGACGATGAAATCGAGTGCGCACCAGGTCCGGGTAGGGCAAGGTGGGGGCATGGGTGAGATCGTGATCCGGCCGGTCGAGTCGGAGCGGGACTACGAGGACTGGCGTGCGGTGCGGCTCGCGGTGCAGCCGTACGAGCGGTGCCCGAGTGTGGCCGAGCTGCAGAAGATGGACAAGCCCGGGCGGCTGATGGTGCTGGCCGTGATGGACGATGCGGTCGTCGGCTGTGGGGTGTCGGATCGCTCCAACGAGGCGACTCGTGCGGCTCTCAAGCCGCGGGTCCGGCCCGAGGCGCGCCGGCAGGGCGCGGGCACCGAGCTGCTGCGTGCGCTGACCGAGCATGCCGTTGCCCACGGCCATCAATTCGCCGGCTGCTCGGTCGACGACGAGGAGTCGCTCGCGTTCGCCGATCACTTCGGTTTCACCGAGGTGAACCGCCAGGTCGAGCAGCTCCGCCGGATCGGCACCGAGCCGTGGCCGGAGCAGCCGACGGCGTACCGGATCGTGACCGTGGCCGAGCGGCCCGAGCTCTGGGCGAAGGCTTACGAGCAGGTGGCGGTGCCGACCCTTCCCGACCTGGATGTGCCGGCACCGATGGACGTCTCGGCCGAGGAGTGGGAGACCGAGTGGATCAACGACCCGGCGGCGATGTTCCTGGCCGTCGTCGATGACGACGTGATCGGGGTCGCCGGGTTGATGCTCGACACCGACCAACCGCAGCGGGCTGAGGTCGCCTACACCGCCGTCCATCCGGACTGGCGCGGCAAGAGCGTCGCCGCGACCTTGAAGCGGACGAGTATGGCCTGGGCGGCCGAGCACGGGATCACCGAGATCTACACCTGGACCCAGCGCGGCAACGAGAACATGCGCCGGCTGAACGAGCACCTCGGGTTCACCTACGGCATCGTGAGCGTCGATGTCAAGGCGAAGCTACCGCTGCAGTTCGCGGAGTAGCTCCGGGCCGGGCCAGGGGTGGTGGTTGGTCTCGGCCTTGTGGATCAGCTCGATCAGCTTGGCGTTGACCGGAGCTCTGCGGCCGAGGGACTCCGCCAGGCGGACGACCTCGCCGTTCAGGTAGTCGATCTCGGTCGGGCGGCCGGCTTTGAGGTCTTCCCACATGGAGGTTCGGGCGAGCGGGTCGATCGCGAGGACCGAGCCGGCCAACCGGCGGAACAGGAAGTCGGGCAGGCGGAGGACCGCCGGGAAGCGGCGCATCGGCACCGCCAGGATCCGGGCCGGTTCGATGCCGTGCGCAGCGAGGAGGGCGAGTGACTCGGCCTGAGCCGCGGCGAGGCAGCGGCGGTACGCGCGCTGGGACAGCTCCTCGCGCAGCGGGAGATCCGAGAGCGCGTTGATCGGGTTGTTGAGGTTGAGCAGGAGCTTCGACCACTGCACCGGCAGGATGTCGTCATGCTGCTTCAGCGGCAGCCCCGCTCGCGCGAAGTCCTCGACGTACGGCGCCAGGCCCGGATGGCTTTGGACGTCGAGCGCACCCGCGGTGCCCTGGTGGAAGACTCCCTCGCCACGGTTCAGCACGTTGAACGGAACCATCCCGGGCACCACGACCTGGTCCGTAAGCCGCTCCCGCAGGACGTCACCGTTGCGGAGGCCGTTCTGGAAGCTGACCACGATCGCGCCCGGCTTGAGCACACCGGCCAGCTCGGCGGCCGCGGTCCCGGTCGCCGCCGACTTGACCGTCAGCAGGACCAGATCCGCCGCTCCCGCCGCCGCGGGCGAGGTCTCGTAGCGAACATCGGCAACCCGGAGATCAGCACCCAGGTAGTCGGTCAGTCGTAGCCCATGGACCGCGACCTCGGCCGCCATTCGCGGCCGCCCGACGAAGACCACGTCGGCCCCGCCCGCGAGCAGCCGTCCGCCCACGTAGCAGCCGATCCCGCCCGCGCCGTACACCACGATCGACACGGCACCACCGTACCGAAGGACAGGAGGTAGTCAGTACTGACCGGCGCGGTTCCGCTTGGCCCACCCCTGAAAGGCCAACCAACCGGCCACTACCTCCTGTCCTCCGGTACATCTAGTGGAGTCGAACCCGCGGATCCAGGAAGGCGTAGGCGATGTCGACCAGGATGTTCGCGACCACGACGGCGGCGGAGGCGAACAGGACGATCCCGATGATGACCGGGAGGTCCTGCTGGTTGATCGCCGTCACCGCGGTCTGCCCGAGGCCGGGCAGGCTGAACACGGTCTCGATGACGACGACGCCGCCGATCAGCTGACCCAGATCGATGCCGAACTGCGTGACCACCGGAGTCAGCGCGCTGCGCAGACCGTGCCGAACGATCACCCGGCTCTCCCGGATGCCCTTCGAGCGAGCGGTCCGGATGTAGTCCTCGCCGAGGACGTCGAGCATCGAGCCGCGGGTCAGCCGGGTGTAGGTGGCCGCCAGCAACAAAGCCAGAGCCACCCACGGCAGCAACAGGTGCTGGAACCAGGCGCCGGCCCCGGCGCTCAGTGGGGAGTACCCACCTGCCGGGAACCAGTGGAATCCGGCCAGCGTCAGCCGGAAGTACAGGAAGTACAGCAACAGCAATCCGAGCAGGAACGACGGGAACGAGTAGAAGAACAGCGAGAACAGCGTCAGCCCGCGATCGGCCAGCGACCGTGGATGCACCGCGGAGATGACCCCGTTGAAGACGCCCAGCAGCAACCACAGTACGGCGGCTCCGAGCGCCAGCGAGACCGTGATCGGCAACGCGGTCCCGATGATCGTGGTCACCGGCACCTGGTGGTAGTAGTCGTACCCGAGGTTGCCGTGCAGCGCGTTCTCGACGAAGTGCAGGTACTGCTTCCACACCGGCAGGTCCAGCCCGAGCCGGTGCTTGATCAGGTCAACGGTCTCCGGCGTCGCCTGCCGGCCGGCCAGCGTCTGCGCGACGTTGCTCGGGGCAACGAAGAACAGGGCGAACACGGCCACCGTGATGAGCCAGAGGACCAGGAGTCCGTGACCCAGCCGGCGGAGGAGGAAAACAGCCATCACTAGGTCCGATCTGCGCGGGGGTCGAAGGCGTCCCGGACCCCGTCACCGAACAGGTTGAACGCGAGCGTCGTGATCAGCAGCGCCAGGCCGGGGAAGAGGATGAACCACCACGCGGTCGTGTAGTAGTTCTGCGAGGCGCTGATCATTCCGCCCCAGTCGGCCGTTGGCGGCGGCAGTCCGAGCCCGAGGAACGACAACGTCGCCTGGGTCACGATCACCACCGGGATCAGCAGCGTGGTGTAGACGATCACCGGCGCCAGCACGTTCGGCAGTACGTCGACGAACATGATCCGCCCGTCGCCCGCCCCCAGCGACCGGGCCGCCTCGACGAACTCGCGTTCGCGCAGCGAGAGCACCTGCCCACGCACGATCCTGGCCACCGAGGCCCAGCTGAAGAACCCGATCACCAGCACGGTCACGGTCAGGCTCGGCCCGGTGACCGACACCAGCGCGATCGCCACCAGCAGGAACGGCACGGACAGGACGACGTCGATCAGCCGCGCGAGCACCGTGTCGACGACCCCGCCGAGGAACCCGGCCGCGAGCCCGAGTACCACGCCGATCGCGACGGTGATCGCGGTCGCGATGACGCCGACCAGCAGCGAGACGCGAGCGCCGTACGCGATCCGGACCAGGATGTCCCGGCCGAGGTCGTCGGTGCCGAGCCAGAACGTCCCGTTCGGCCCGCGCGGCAACCCGTCCGGGGTCAGCCCGATGTCGCGGTACTGCTCGTTCGGCGGATGACCGGTGATCGCGGCGAAGACCGGCGCGAGGACCGCCATCAGCACGATCAGCACGATCACGACCAGCGAGATCATCGCGACCTTGTCCTTGCGCAGCCGTCGCAACGCCAGCACGAACGGACTGCGGCCCTCGATCGCCTTGGGCTCGTCAAGGACATCGACCATCTCGATGGCCGTGGTCATGATGCCTTCAGGTCCGGTACGGCGGTCGACAGGTCTTCGCCGATCGTCAGCGGATGGAAGCAGGCGGTCCGGTGGTCGTGCTGGTCGTCGAGGACGGAGATCAGTGGCGGCTCGCCCGCGGCGCAGTCGGCGCGCGCCTTCGGGCACCGCGTGTGGAACCTGCACCCCTCCGGCGGGTTCGTCGCGGCGGGGATGTCGCCACCGAGGATGATCTGCTCACGGCTGTCGGCCGTGTCCGGATCGGCCACCGGCAACGCGGACAACAGCGCCCGCGTGTACGGGTGACGCGTCTGCCCGAACAACTCGTGCGTCGGCGCCAGCTCGACGATCTTGCCCAGGTACATCACCGCGATCCGGTCACTCACGTGCCGGACCACGGACAGGTCGTGCGAGATGAACACATAGGTCAGGTCGAACTCCTTCTGCAGATCGGCCAGCAGGTTGATGATCTGCGCCTGGATCGACACGTCCAGCGCCGACACCGGCTCGTCGCAGATCACCAGCTTCGGCCGCAGCGCCAGCGCTCGGGCGACGCCGATCCGTTGCCGTTGGCCACCGGAGAACTCGGCCGGGAACCGGTTGTAGTGCTCGGGGTTCAGCCCGACCAGCTCCATCAGTTCCTGGACCTTCTTCTTCCGTTCCGGCCCGGACGCGATGCCGTGGATGGCGAACGGGTCACCGATGATCGAGCCGACCCGGCGGCGCGGGTTCAGCGAGCCGTACGGGTCCTGGAAGATCACCTGCACCTCGCGGCGTACTGGTCGCATCGCCCGCCGCGACAGCGTGCTGATCTCCTTCCCGTCGAACCAGACCGAGCCCGAGGTCACGTCGTACAGGTGGGCCATGCAGCGGGCCAGCGTCGACTTGCCGCAACCGGTCTCGCCGACCAGCCCGAGCGTCTCGCCCTTGCGCACCTCGAGAGAGACCCCGTCGACCGCATGGACCACCTCCTTCGAGTGGGTCGGGAACTCCTTACGGACGTCGTCGACTTTCAGCAGTACGTTGCTCATCCACGTCCTCGCTTCGCTCCGGGCGCGGATGAGGCTCCGAGCGTGCTGTGCTTTCTGATGAACTCGCTTCGCTCGTTCATGACGCGATCGCCTCGCTCACGGTGTGGGGCAGCCAGCAGGCCGACTGATGCCGCGGGTCGCCACCGACGTCGGCCAGCGGCGGCGCCTCGGTGTGGCACTTGTCGAACACGTGCGGGCAGCGGGCGGCGAACGGGCACCCCGCGGGCAGGCTGATCAGGCTCGGCGGACTGCCGGCGATCGGGGTCAACCGGTCGCCGCTGCGGGCCGGCAGCGATGCCAGCAGGCCTTGGGTGTACGGGTGGTGGTTGCGGTAGAAGATGTCGCGGCGCGGTGCCCGTTCCATCACCGCGCCGGCGTACATGACGACCACCTCGTCGGCCATCTCCGCCACCACGCCGAGGTCGTGGGTGATCAGGATGATCGCCGTACCGAACTGCTGCTGCAGGCGGCGCATCACGTTCAGCACCTGGGCCTGCACGGTCACGTCGAGCGCGGTCGTCGGCTCGTCCGCGATCAGCAGCGCCGGGTCGAGCGCCATCGCCATCGCGATCATCACCCGCTGCCGCATCCCGCCGGAGAACTGGTGCGGGTAGTCGTCGATCCGCTCCGACGCCCGCGGGATGCCGACCAGGGTGAGCAGCTCGGCGGCCCGTTGCCGGGCCGCCTGCTTGCTGATCACGGTGTCGTGCGCCCGGATCATCTCGACGATCTGCCAGCCGATCCGGTACTGCGGGTGCAGGCTGGACAGCGGGTCCTGGAAGATCATCCCGATCTGTGCCCCGCGCAACCTGCGCAGGGTCGACTGGTCCGCGCTGATGAGATCCGTCCCGTCGAAGAACGCCGTACCGGACACCTGGGCGCCGCGGGTCAGACCGGTGATGGTCTGGGTGGCGACGCTCTTGCCCGACCCGGACTCGCCGACCACCGCCAGCGTCTGTCCGGCCTCGACGTCGAACGACAGGCCCCGGACGGCGCGGACGGTGCCGTCCGGGGTGTCGAAGGAGACCCGAAGATCCCTTACTTCAAGCAGGGCCATGAGGTTCAGCCGCCCTGCTTGTCCTTGGACAGCCACACGTTCGTCGGGTCGTAGTTCTGCATCGACGGCACGTAGACGGCGTTGTGGACCTGCGTGGCGTGGTAGTTCGCCTGCTTGTTGTTGGTGAGCGGGTAGAACGCGGCCTGGTCCATCACCCGGGCGTCGGCCTTGGCCCACAGCTCGGCGGCCGCGTCCGTGGTCGGTGCCGCGATCGCCTGCTGGATCAGGTCGTTGGTCTCCGGGTCGTTGTAGAGGCCGAAGTTGCTGCCCACCGGCGGGAACGACGGCTCACCGGAGAACAACGGGTTGAAGAACGACAGTGCCGCGTTGCCGTACCAGTCGGCGCCCCAGCCGGCCAGCGACAGGTCCCAGACACCGCGCCGGGCGACATCCGGCACCTGCAGGTACTTCACGTAGAAGTCCGCGTTCGGCGACGGTACGCCGGTGACGGTGATGCCGGCCTTGGACAGGTCCTGCTGGATCGTCTGGAAGCCCTTGCTGCTGCCCTCGGTCGCGTTGCGGTAGAGGAACTTCAGCGTCAGATGCGGGAACCCGGCCTCGGTGAGCAGTTGCTTGGCCTTCTCCGGGTCGTACGGGTACGGGTCGATCTGCTTCGAGCCGGTGATGACGTCCGGCAGTACGTGCGTGAGCGGCGGGTTCAGCGTCTTGCCGCCGAGCACCTGCAGGACATGGTCCCGGTTGATCGCGTAGCTGATCGCCTGCCGGACCTTCGGGTTCTCCAGCGCCTTGTTGTTGTTCGGCGAGACGGTGTTGTAGACGACGTACGGGTTCGAGCTCGCGGTGTCGCCGATGGTCAGGTTCGGGTCCTTCTTGGCCTGCAGCGCGGGCAGTTGCGACGGCGGCGGTGCGACGTCGAACTCCATGTCGGCGGTCGGCGTACCGGTCTGCAACTGCTGCTGGATCGAGTCCTGGGTGACGGTCTCGTTCACCACGATCTTGTCGACGTAGGCCTTGCGGACCGGGTCGGTGGCCGCGTCCCAGGCGGGGTTGCGCGAGTAGTTGATCGACTTGGTCGGAACCCACGAGTCGACCTTGTACGGACCGTCGGACGGGAAGTGGTTGCCGAGCTCGGTGCTGGCTGGAAGGTAATTCAGCGACTCCACCGGGGCCGGCGAGAAGGCCGGCAGCGTCAGCATGTCGACGAAGTACGTCGCCGGCTGGGTCAGGTGGAAGACGACGGTGGTGTCGTCCTTCGCGACCACACCGGGCAGCGCCGTCTTGTCGATGTACTCCTGGATCCCGGCGACCGTCTTCGGCGCCTTGGCGAAGCCGGCGGCGAACGCCTTGTAGCCGTCGATCAGGTTGGCGAAGTCCGGGATGCCGCCGAACGGCTGTACCGGGTTCGCGGTCCGCTTGACGCCGCGGACCACATCGGCGGCCGTCACCTGGCGGGCCGGGGACGTGCCCCATTTCGCGCCGGGCCGGATCTTGATCGTGTACGTCTTGCCGTCCGCGCTCAGCCCGCCGTTCGCGGCGGTCGGGATGTCGGTGGCAAGGTCCGCGACCGGTGCGGTGTTCTTGCCACCTGGCTCCGCGGGGTACGTGAACAGCTGCCGGCTCCACATCCGCAGGTTCAGGTAGCCGACCGAGTAGTAGCTGATGTTCGGATCCATGTAGTCGACGTCGCCTGCCCCGAGCATGTTCAGGGTGCCACCGCTGACCGGTGTGGCTGCGTCACCTCCGGATCCGGACGGTGATCCACCACCGTTGCTGCATGCGGCGAGCGCGACGAGCGCCGCCACGGCGGCAAGGGATACTGCCGCCAGCCGTCTTCTGGCCATTGGTCCTCCTCCGGGACTCGATAGCGCCGAAGCTAGGACCGTGGCGCCGACCCCGGAGGCTGGGTTACCGAAGCGTCAAGAGGTTGTCACCCGGGGCCCGCACGAACATGACGGATTCATGACAGCCGTAACCGGCGCGCGCTCCGGTGGTGCGGGACACTGGGTCCGTGCCACACAGCCTGTTGCTGGTCGACGACGAGCCGCGCATCCGCCGGGTGCTGCGGCTCGCCTTGGAGGACGAGGGGTACCAGGTCGCCGAGGCGGCCAACGGGTACGACGCTCTGGTCGCGCTGCGCCGGGAACCACCGGACGTGGTGCTGCTGGATCTGATGCTGCCGGACCGGGACGGATTCACGGTCTGCCGGGAGATCCGCCGCGCCAGCGACGTGCCGGTCATCATGGTGACCGCGCGCACCGACAGTCACGACGTGGTCGCCGGGCTGGAGGCCGGTGCCGACGACTACGTGACGAAACCGCTCGTTGCCAAGGAGTTGTCGGCCCGGATCCGGGCGCTGCTGCGCCGGGTGGAGCCGGCCAATGCCCGCCAGCCCGACGTACTCGTGGTCGGCGACCTCACGATCGACGTCCCCGGGGCGGAGGTGACCCGCGGCGATTCGGTGCTGCCGCTGACCCGGACCGAGTTCAAGCTCCTCGCCGAACTGGCCGGCGCAGAGGGCAAGGTGCTGAGCCGTGAGCAACTGCTGTCCAAGGTGTGGGGCTACGGGTACTTCGGTGACAGCCGGATCGTCGATGTACACATCCGCCGGCTGCGGCTGAAGATCGAGCACGACCCGGCCAGTCCGAAGCATCTCGTCACCGCCCGCGGCCTGGGCTATCGACTGGTGAGCTGACGTTGCGGCGACGGCGACTGGGGCGGCGATGGCGCCGGACGGGTCTCAGGCCCGGCCTGCGCGGGCGCGTGATGGTGGCCTACGGCCTGCTCGCGCTCGGACTGTCGTCTGTGCTGGCGCTGGTGACCTGGGGCGTCGTCTCCGACTACCTCACCGAGCAGCGCGAGTCCTCGGCGATGGTCGAGACGGCCGACAACGCAGCCGCATTCCACTACGGGCTGTTCGGCGCGCCACAGCCGTGCCGGCCGGTGCGTGAGCAGGCCGAGTGCGGCAGCCTGACGCCGAACCCGGATGTCAGCGTGACGAATCTGCTGACCAGCCTGCCATCCACGGACGCCGCAGCTTCGATGGTCTACTACGACGACACCTGGTACTCCCTGACCGGGAAGCCGTCGGACCTGCCGATCGATCTCGTCACCACGGTCCGCAACGGTACGGCGGCGAGCCGCCGGCTCACCGTGGGCGGGCAGCACGTGCTGGCGGTCGGCGTACCGATGAAGGTGCCGGGTACGGCGTTCTTCGAGTGGCACCCGCTGGCGAGTCTCGACGGGACGCTGCGGACGTTGAAGATCACGCTCGTCGCGGCGGCGATCGTGACCGCGATGATCGGCCTGGCGGTCGGGCGGCTGGCGAGCACGCTGGCGCTGCGGCCGCTGGCGGCGCTGACCAAGGTGGCGGATGCGGTGGCGCGCGGGCGGCTGGATGCGCGGCTGGAGGCGGAGAACGACCGCGACCTGGGCGGGCTGGCGCGATCGTTCAACCAGACCGCGGCGGATCTGGAACGGCGGGTGGCGGCGGACGCGCGGTTCGCGGGTGACGTGAGCCATGAGTTGCGTACGCCGTTGATGACGATGCTCAACTCGATGCAGTTGATCCAGAACCATCGGGCCGAACTGCCCTCGGCGGTGCGTGAGCCGGTCGAGTTGCTCGGCGACGACCTGGACCGGTTCCGGCGGCTGGTGATCGATCTGCTGGAGATCTCGCGGGACGACGGTGGTGATCAGGGCAGTCGGGAGATCGTGCGGATCGCCGACCTCGTCCGGGCTGCGGCGGATGCGACGGCCGGGCGTGAGGTGACCACGGTGGCTCCGGACGCCGAGGGGCTGACGCTGCAAGCGGACAAGCGCCGGCTCGAGCGGGTGATCGCGAACCTGGTCGAGAACGCCGAAGACCACGCCGGCGGCTGCAAGGGTGTCGGCGTCGAGGCCGGTGGACTCGGCGTGATCATCACGGTCGACGACGCCGGTCCCGGGATCGCGCCCGAGGACCGCGAACGCATCTTCCAGCGCTTCGGCCGCGGCGAGACCAGCGGCCGGGGCCGCGGTGTAGGCCTCGGCCTGGCCATCGTCGCCCGCCACGTCCAATGGCACCAAGGCACCATCCAGGTCACCACCCACCCCTCCGGCGGCGCCCGCTTCGTAGTAGAACTCCCCGCCAAACCCACCTGACCCACCAGCCCTCCGCCCCACCTGCGCGGTTAATCGGATGACGTGGCGGGGGGTGGTGGGTATTTTGGGTTTATGGCTACTTGCCTCTGTGTCTAGCTGCGGGACCCGCTTCCGTACCTGAAGTGCGTCCCTTGGCTATCACGGAGAGTAACCATCATGATCACCGTCAACGGTGTAGACATTCGCGTCGGCGCCCATCTGCTGCTGTCCGACCTGTCGTTCCACGTCGGCCCCGGCGACCGCATCGGGCTCGTCGGCCGTAACGGCGCCGGCAAGACCACCTTGCTGAAGACGCTGGCCGGCGAAGACCGCCCGGCCACCGGGACCATCAGCGTGTCCGGCTCCATCGGCTACCTGCCGCAGGACCCGCGCGCAGCTGACCCCGCCGTCACGGTCACGGACCGGATCCTGTCCGCCCGTGGCCTGGACGTCGCCGTCCGCAAGCTGCGCGACGCCGAGGCCGCGATGAGCACTGCTACCGGCGACGCGCAGGAGCGCGCGATGGCGGCGTACGCGCGGGCCGAGGCGCAGTTCCAGGCCGGCGGCGGGTACGCGGCCGAGGCGGAGGCGGCCCGGCTGGCGGCCGGCGTCGGCCTGCCGAACCGCGCCCTCGAGCAGCCCGTCGGCGAGCTGTCCGGCGGCCAGCGCCGTCGCGTCGAGCTGGCCCGGATCCTGTTCGCGCAGCACGACACGCTGCTGCTCGACGAGCCGACCAACCACCTCGACGCCGACTCGGTGCTGTGGCTGCGTTCGTTCCTGCTGTCGTACCCGGGCGGCCTGATCGTGATCAGCCACGACCGCGAGTTGCTCAAGGCAACCGTCAACCGGGTCTTCCACCTGGATCCGCTGCGGGTCACGATCGACATCCACAACACCGGCTGGACGAAGTACCTCGAACAGCTGGAGACCGACGAGCGTCGCCGTACCCGGGAGCGCAACACCGCCGAACGCAAGGCCGCGGTCCTGCACACCCAGGCGCAGAAGATGCAGGCGAGCGCGACGAAAGCCGTTGCCGCGCGCAACATGGCGCGGCGGGCGGACAAGCTGCTCTCCGACCTCGAGCCGGTACGCCGGGCCGCGCGAGTGGCCCGTATCCGGCTGCCCGCTCCGGCGCCGTCGGGGAAGACACCGCTGACCGCCGTCGGACTCAAGAAGGCGTACGGCGGACTCCAGGTGCTGAATGGCGTCGACCTCGCCATCGACCGGGGGAGCCGGGTCGTGGTTCTCGGGCTGAACGGCGCGGGCAAGACCACCCTGCTCCGGCTGCTCGCGGGCCGGGAGGAGCCGGACGAGGGCCGCGTCGTGCCCGGTCACGGGCTGCGGCTCGGGTACTTCGCCCAGGAGCACGACACCCTGGACCTGGCCGGCACAGTTCGGCAGAACCTTGCGTCGGTCGCTCCCGGGCTGACCGACGGCGAGGTCCGGAACGTGCTCGGTTCGTTCCTGTTCAGCGGTGACGACGCGGACAAGCCGGCCCACGTGCTGTCGGGCGGGGAGAAGACCCGCCTGGCACTCGCCGGGCTGGTCCACTCCGGTGCCAACGTGCTGCTGCTGGACGAGCCGACCAACAACCTGGACCCGGCCTCCCGGGACGAGGTCCTGGGCGCGGTCGGCAGCTACCCGGGCGCGATCGTCATGGTCACCCACGACGAGGGTGCCATCGAGGCCCTGCAGCCAGACCGGGTCCTGATCCTCCCGGACGCCAGCGAGGACCTCTGGTCCGACGACTACCTAGACCTGGTCTCACTGGCCTGACCCCACCCCACCCCACCCCCGCCCCAGCCCCGCCCCATCTGGTGGGCTGACCCAGTCGTCGGTGGGTTGGCCAACCGCGTGCCGTTGGCCAACCCACCATCTCGTGGGTCAACCCATCGGACGGGGGCTGGGGGTCAACCTGGCCCGACCCCCGCCCCATCTGGTGGGCTGACCCAGCCGCCGGTGGGTTGGCCACCCGCGTGCCGTTGGCCAACCCACCATCTCGTGGGTCAACCCATCGGACGGGGCTGGGTGGGGCCAAC
>NZ_JBFAKS010000075.1:0-19924 GCF_040655855.1 Kribbella sp. NPDC050281
CGTCCGGACGCCGGCGCTCCTTCACGGTCCGCACGACGACCGCCTTGACGACGTCACCCTTCTTCATGAGAGCTTGTCGCCGAGGTCGTCGACGACCTTTACCTCAATCGCTTCGGAGGTTCCGCGGCGCAACCGCCCATCACCCGCTCCACGGCCCTGGAGCTCGCCCTCAAGGTCGTCGGAAACCCGCACACCCGGCTGGTCCCCGAGCAGTACGACGAGTCCTCGCCGGAGGGCATCCGCGTCGAGTTCGCGAAGGCCGTCGTGGCCGAGCTGGAGCGCCGCAAACGCCGCCTCGGCATCCTCGGGTACGACGACCTGCTGACCCGTTTGGCCACCGCGCTGGAGGATCCCGACGCCCCCGCCCGCCGGCGGATGCAGCGGCGCTGGTCGGTGGTGATGGTCGACGAGTTCCAGGACACCGATCCGGTGCAGTGGAGGGTGATCGACGCCGCCTTCAACGGTCACAGCACGTTGGTGCTGATCGGCGACCCCAAGCAGGCGATCTATGCATTCCGCGGTGGCGACATCGCGACGTACCTCGCGGCGGCGGAAACCGCGGGTCAGCGGCGCACTCTCGGCATCAACTGGCGCAGCGACCAGCCGCTGGTCGATTGCCTGCAAGTGGTGCTCGGCGGCGCCCGGCTCGGCCACTCGGACATCGTCGTCCACCAGGTCAGTGCCCATCACCGGGGAAGCCGGCTGAGCGGCGCACCGTCCGACGCGCCAGTCCGGCTGAGGGTCGTGCGACGGGAGCAGTTCGGATCGGCGACGCGCAAGAGCATCCCCATGGACGACCTGCGCGACCACATCGCTCGCGACCTCGCCTCCGACATCGGTCAACTCCTCGCGGCCAACGCGACGTACGACGAACGGCCACTCCGGGCCGGTGACATCGCGGTGATCGTCGAGGCACACAAGGACGCGCGTGCCTGCCGGGAGGCACTCGCGAAGGCCGGCATTCCCGCGGTCTACTCCGGCGATCTCGACATCTTCTCGTCGCAGGCCGCCCAGGACTGGCTGTGCCTGCTCGAAGCCTTCGAGCAACCGCACCGATCCGGCCTGGTCCGGGCCGCCGCGACGACGATGTTCTTCGGGGAGACCGCGGCCAGTCTGCAGGCCGGTGGGGACGACCTCACCGACCGGATCGGGCAAACCCTGCGCGGGTGGGCCGACCACCTCCGCACCCGTGGTGTGGCCGCCGTGTTCGAAGCCGCCCAGATGAAGGGGATGGCGCAACGAGTGCTTGCCTGGCGCGGCGGCGAACGCGATATGACCGACCTCGCACACCTCGCCGAACTGCTGCACGAGACCGCGCACCGCGAGGGGTTCGGACTGCCCGCGCTGCTCGACTGGCTGCGCGCGGAGTGCACCGGGAAAGGACGTACGACCGAGCGAACCCGCCGGCTCGACAGCGACGCGGCGGCGGTGCAGATCATGACGGTGTGGGTGAGCAAGGGCTTGCAGTACCCGCTCGTCTACCTGCCGTTCGGGTTCAACCGGCACATCTTCGACGATGACGAACTGCTCCTCTTCCACGAGAACGGCGTCCGCAGTCTCGACATCGGTGGCAAGAACCGCACCGGCTACCACGCCAACGAGAAACTCTGGCGGACCGAGGTCGCCGGTGACGACATCCGGCTCACGTACGTCGCGCTGACCCGCGCCCAGTCACAGGTCGTGGCGTGGTGGGCGCCGTCCTGGGACGAGGTCAACGGCGGAATCTCCCGCCTCCTGCGCGGTCGCAAGCAGGGCGAACCGGTCGTGCCTGACAGTCTGGACAGGGCAGCGTCCGACGACGAGGTGCTGATCTGGCTGCGCCGTTGGCAGCAGGCAGGCGGCCCAGTCGTCGAGGAGTCAGTGATCGCCGAGCACGCCGAGCCCCCGGGCGAGGACTTGCCCGGCGGGCTCGCAGTGGGGACCTTCTCCCGCGAGGTCGACCTGGCCTGGCGCCGTACGTCGTACTCCGGGCTGATCCGGGCGGCCGACCAGCAGGTGGGCGGTGTAGTCAGCGAACAGGAGGAGAGTCAACTCGAGGACGAGTCGGTGGATCCAGTACCGACACAGGAGAATCCGCCGGCCGATGCGCTGCCGTCTCCGATGGACGAACTGCCGGTCGGGGCGACGTTCGGGTCGCTGGTGCATGCAGTGCTCGAGGAGGCTGACCCGCACGCGCCCGATCTGCAGGCTGAACTGGCTGCACAGGTCCGCGACCAGTTGCGGCTTTGGCGCGTCGATGTGACACCCGAGGCCCTGGCCACAGCGATGCTGCCGATGCACACCACGCCGCTCGGTCCGCTCGTTCCTGGGCTGACCCTCGGCGACCTCGGCCGCGCCGACCGGCTCCGCGAACTCGACTTCGAGATCCCCTTGGCCGGAGGCGATCACGCGGTGGCCGCCGACGTACGGCTGGCCGAGTTGGCGCCACTGCTACGCACCCATCTGCCTGCCGACGACCCGCTCCTTGCGTACGCCGACCGACTCGAACAACCGCTGCTCGGCCGGCAGAGTTTGCGTGGCTATCTCACCGGATCGATCGACGTCGTCCTGCGTGTCCCCCACGGTGACAGCCACCGATTCGTCGTGGTCGACTACAAGACCAACCGGCTCGGCGACCCCGAGCAGCCTGCTACCTCGGCGGAGTACGGCCCGGATCAGCTGAGCGCCGCGATGCTGCACTCCGACTATCCCTTGCAGGCGATGCTCTATTCGGTCGTGCTGCACCGATACCTCCGCTGGCGGCTGCCGGTGTACAACCCTGAGGTGCATCTCGGTGGGGTCATCTATCTCTACCTGCGTGGCATGTGCGGACCGGAGACGCCCCTCGTGGACGGGCATCCGGCCGGGGTGTTCAGCTGGCCGTTGCCGGCGGCGCTCGTACTGGCCCTGTCCGACCTGCTCGATGGGAGGACGGCATGACCACGACCGTCGACGAGTTCGACTCGGCCTTGGCGCTCGCTGCTACTGGGATCCTGCGCGATTTCAACCAGGCCGGCGTGATCCTGGCCGCCGACGTCCATGTCGCGTCCCGTCTGACGACCATGCTGAACGAAACCAACGGGTCGGTGGCGCTCGCGTGTGCGCTGGTAGCGCGAGCCGTCCGGGCCGGATCCATCTGCCTCGACCTCACCGAGGTCCGCAACGAGGTCGGCGATGACGGCGACGAGCTGGCCTGGCCCGTCCTGGACGAATGGCTCGCGGCACTCGCGGCCAGCCCTCTGCTCGCCGCTCCACATCCACTGCGCCTCGAGGACGCGCGTCTGTACTTCGATCGCTACTGGCGCGAAGAGGAGCAGGTCGAGCAGGACCTTCGCCGCCGCGCCGCTCAGCCGGCGCCACAGATCGCCAATGAAGCTGCACTGGTCGCAGGGCTCGACCGGCTCTTCCCAGGTAGTTCGTACGACGAGCGGCGGACCGCTGCACAGACCGCAGCCCGGCAATGGACGACAGTTCTCACCGGTGGCCCTGGAACCGGCAAGACCACCACCGTCGCCGGCCTGCTCGCTCTGCTCGCGGAGCAGGCGGAGATCGCCGGGGAGCGTCGCCCGTGGATCGCGCTGACGGCACCAACCGGCAAGGCTGCGGCCCGGCTCGAAGAAGCGGTACGGCGCGAGATGTCCGGCCGCCTTTCCGAACTGGACACCGAGAGGCTGGGCGACTTCCATGCCCGCACCCTGCACATGCTGCTCGGCCGGCGCCCGGACTCGTCCACTCGGTTCCGCCATGACCGAGAGAACCGGCTGCCGCACGACATCATCGTCGTCGACGAGACCTCAATGGTCTCGCTGACGATGATGGCGCGCTTGCTGGAGGCGGTGCGACCGGAGGCCCGGCTCGTACTGGTTGGCGACCCCGACCAGCTCGCGTCCATCGAAGCCGGCGCGGTACTCGCCGACCTCGTCGACGGGCTGGTCGCCGGCGGGCACATCGAAGGAGCCGAGCTACGCACCTCGCACCGCTTCGGCAGCGAGATCGGTGAGCTGGCTCTGGCCGTGCGCGAAGACCGGCCCGAGGATGTCCTTGCCGTACTGCGCAGCGGCGGCGAACGGGTCCACTTCGTCGACGACGACGACCCACGCGAGAGCCTGCGGTCCGCGCTGCTTCCCGACGTACTCGCGATCCGGAGCGCCGCCGAAGCCGGCGACGCCGACGCCGCACTGGCCGCACTCGACCGGCACCGCCTCCTCTGCGCGCACCGGGAAGGTCCGTGGGGCGTCGACCACTGGAACCGAACCATCGAGCGATGGATCACCGAAGAAACCGAGGACCCACTCTGGGACACCTGGTACGTCGGCCGACCGGTGCTGGTGACCGCCAACGACTACGCCTTGGGCATCTACAACGGCGACGTCGGAGTGACGATGCGACGCCCTGACGGTTCCCTACGAGTCTGCATCGACAGCTCCCGCGGCCGCCTCGACCTGTCACCCAACAGACTCGGCAACATCGAAACGCTCCACGCAATGACCATCCACAAAGCCCAAGGAAGCCAGGCCGCCGAAGTCACCGTCCTGATGCCAGGCGAAGAGTCCCGGCTACTCACTCGCGAACTCTTCTACACAGCCATAACCCGTGCCCAAGACCGACTACGCGTCATCGGAAACGAAACCTCCGTACGTCTGGCCATGGGCCACCGAGCGCTCCGCGCAACCGGACTCCGCCAACGCCTGATCGGCGGACCTCGACCAGCGTGACCCCGCGAACCTCATGCCCCGTGCCAGCAGCCCGATCAGACACAACGACTGACGAGTGGTCCCGCGTTGCCTGGGACCTTCGACTCTGGGATCGCTTTCCACGCGAGGACATCGTGGAGGTGGACGGCGGAACCGTCGGCAGAACGAGGTGATGACCATGCTGATCCGGGACCTGATGAGCGCACCCGCAGTTACCGTGACAGCGGAGACGCCGATCGCCCTCGCGCTCCGGCTTCTCGACGATCGGAAGATCACCGCCATGCCCGTCGTCGATGCGACCGGCGTACTCGTGGGGATCGTCAGCGAGGCCGACATCGTGCAGGACACTGCCCCAACTGATGGCCACGTCCCGAACGCCGCCGTCTGGACGACCACCGACACGCCACCGCGGCGGATCGCCGACGTGATGAGCCATCTGGTGGTCACCGTCGACCCGGACGACGAACTGGACGTCGCGATCGACCTGATGTGGTCGACAATGGTGAAGAGCCTGCCGGTACTTGATCACGGCCGCGTCATCGGCATGATCAGCCGCAGCGACGTCATCCACCTGCTGGCCGGCCGTGACGACCGGATCCGCGCCGAGGTTCACGAAATCATCCGGCCCGAGAACCCGGACTGGCAGATCGAAGCCCACGATGGCATCGTCACGGTCACCGGGCCGGCCGACCCGCGCGAGCGCAACCTCGCCGGCGTCCTGGCCGGAAGCATCCGCGGCGTCATCGCCGTTCACATCCGCTGACGACGCCCGGCGACAGGGCGGTCCATCGCCTGCTCGAGCCGGGCTGACTCCGAGGTGGTTAGGGTTCAGGCATGGGGAGCAGCGTCTACGTCGCGTCGGTGGAGGGGTCGACCGGGAAGTCCACAGTGGCTCTCGGAGTACTTCAGCAGCTGTCGCGCCGGGTCGAACGCGTGGCTGTGTTCCGCCCCATCGTTCGCCCGGACACGGCGATGCACGGTGGCCGTGACTACGTCCTGGATCTGCTCACAGCCCACGACGCAGTCCAGCTCGCGTACGACGACTGCCTCGGCGTGAGGTACGACGAGGTGCACGCCGACCCCGACGCCGCGCTGGACGAGATCGTGCAGCGCTACCGCGAGGTCGCCGACCGGGCCGACGCCGTACTGGTCGTCGGCAGCGACTACACCGATGTGGGTAGTCCGACGGAGTTCTCCTACAACGCCAGGATCGCCGCCAACCTGGGTACGCCGGTCCTGCTGGTCCTCAACGGGTTCCAGCACAGCCCGCATGACCTTCGAGCCATCGCCGACATGGCGGTCGGTGAGCTCAGGGAGAACCACGGTTCACTCGCGGCAGTGCTTGCCAATCGCGTCGACCCGCGGCAGCTCGACGATGCGGTCGCCGCACTGGCCGGCGTCGGCGGATCGGCCTTCGCTCTGCCGGAGGAGCCGCTGCTGAGCCAACCGACCGTCGCCGACCTGCTGCCCCCGGTCAACGGTCGCGTGCTGAGCGGTGACCCGGCCCTGCTGACGCGAGAGGTCACCGGCCTCGTCGTCGCCGGTATGACGATGCCGAACGTGCTCGACAGGCTGTTCGACGGAGCCGCGGTGGTGACCGCCGCGGACCGGCCGGAGGTGGTTCTCGGGGTCGTGGTCGCGCACGCCTCGCTCAACTTCCCGCAGATCTCCGCCGTCGTCCTCAACGGTGGTTTCACGCTGCCGACCCAGGTGCAGCGGCTCCTCGACGGCGTTGGCGTGACCCTGCCGATCATCGAGACCACGCTCGACACGCAGGCTACATCGGCCGCCCTGACCGCTGTTCGCGGCCGGCTCACGAAGAACTCGCCGCGCAAGGTGGACGCGGCCCTGGCGTTGTTCGAGCAGCACGTGGACAGCGACGCCCTGCTCGACCAGCTCGAGGTCGCCCGTAGCAGCGCGGTCACGCCGCTGATGTTCGAGCACCAGCTGATCGACGAAGCAGTTGCCCAACGCAAGCACATCGTCCTGCCCGAAGGTGAGGAGGAGCGCATCCTCCGAGCCGCGGACGTCCTGCTCCGCCGGGGCGTGGCCGACCTGACGTTGCTCGGGAACCCGGTCGTGATCAGCGCCAAGGCGGCCGCGCTGGGCGCCGACGTCTCCACCGCCCGGTTCGTCGACCCGGAGCGAGATCAACTCGGTGAGCGACTCGCGGCGGAACTGCACAAGCTCCGGCAGCACCGTGGGGTCGACCTGGACCGCGCCCGCGAACTGGTCCGGGACGGGTCGTACTTCGGGACGATGATGGTCCAGCTCGGCCTGGCCGACGGCATGGTGTCCGGCGCGGTGCACACCACGGCCCACACCATCCGGCCGGCGCTCGAGATCGTCAAAACGGTGCCGGGTGTGTCCGTCGTCTCGTCGGTGTTCTTCATGTGCCTGCAGAACCAGGTCCTGGTGTACGGCGACTGCGCCGTCAACCCCGATCCGACCGCCGAGCAGCTCGCCGACATCGCGATCTCGTCGGCCGCGACAGCGGTGGCCTTCGGCATCGAACCGCGGCTCGCGATGCTGTCGTACTCGACCGGCACGTCCGGCGCGGGCACCGATGTCGAAAAGGTGTCCAAGGCAACCGCCATCATCCGCGCGCGGGCGCCGGAACTGCCGGTCGAGGGACCGATCCAGTACGACGCCGCGATCGACAGCGCCGTGGCGAGGACGAAGCTACCCGGTTCGCCGGTGGCCGGCCGGGCCACCGTGTTCGTCTTCCCCGATCTCAACACCGGCAACAACACCTACAAGGCCGTCCAGCGATCGGCGAACGCCGTCGCGGTCGGACCGGTCCTGCAGGGTTTGCGCAAACCTGTCAACGATCTCTCCCGGGGTGCGACGGTGCGGGACATCGTCAACACGGTCGCCATCACCGCCGTCCAGGCTCAGCAGGGCGCCCGATGAGCGACCACGTCCTCGTGATCAACACCGGATCCTCATCGCTCAAGTACAGCCTGGTCGACGCCCGCACCGGTGAGTCAGCCGCCTCCGGCCTGGCTGAGCGTATCGGCGAAAAACAAGGCCGCCATCTCCATCGCGGCCCGGACGGTGAGACCGAGACGACGCGGTCGATTCCCGGCCATGAGGACGCGCTGCGCCTGGCGATCGATGCGTTCGAGTCACACGGGCCGTCACTCGACGGTTTCGACCTGGCGGCGGTGGGCCACCGAGTCGTCCACGGCGGGTCCCGGTTCTCCGCTTCGGCACTGATCGACGACGCGCTGATCGCCGAGGTGACCGAACTGGTGCCACTCGCCCCGCTACACAATCCCGCGAACCTGGAGGGAATCCGAGTCGCCCGCCGGCTCTTCCCCGACCTGCCACAGGTCGCCGTGTTCGATACGGCGTTCCACCAAAGCCTTCCTCCGCAGGCCTACACCTACGCGGTTCCGTTGGCCTGGCTGCAAGACCACGGGATCCGCCGGTACGGCTTCCATGGCACCTCGCACGCGTTCGTCTCCCACGAGACCGCTCGACTGCTCGAACGCGATCCGGCCGAGACGAACACCATCGTGCTGCACCTCGGCAACGGCTGCTCGGCCTCTGCCGTCCGGGGCGGCCGGTCGGTGGAGACGTCCATGGGCCTGACCCCGCTCGAAGGGCTCGTGATGGGGACCCGATCCGGCGACCTGGACCCCGCGATCCCGGCGTACCTGATGCGAGAAGTGGGCATGTCCGCGGAGGACATCGACCTGGCTCTCAACTCGGCATCAGGACTCAAAGGCCTGGCCGGCGAGAACGACTTCCGTGAACTGGAGCGGCTGCGCGCGGCGGGTGACGAACACGCCGGTCTGGCCTTCGACGTCTACTGCCACCGGATCCGCAAGTACGTCGGCGCCTACTACGCCGTCCTGGAGACAGTTGACGCCGTCGTCTTCACCGCCGGCGTCGGTGAGCATTCGGCCGAAGTCCGAGCCGCCTCACTGAACGGCCTGGAACGCCTTGGGATCTGCATCGACGACGACCGCAACAACGAGCCGGCCACGGGCGCCCGCCGGATCTCCACCGATGACAGCGAGGTCGCGGTCTTCGTCGTTCCCACCAACGAGGAGTGGCAGATCGCGCGCGAGGCGCTCGGCGTCGTACTCGCCTGATCGTTGGGTCAGCGATCGACTCGCGTCATCTCGACGTGCTGTCCGCTCACCGGGTCCAGGCAAAGCAGGACTTTCGGCCCTACTTCGGTCATTCCTCCCGAGCGATTGTTGGCGCACGGACAGGTCAGGGCAGTTGTCCAGTGTTTGGAGGCCCCAGTGACCACGCAGCCAGAATTCGATCGCTCACTCCTCGAGATCGTCAGCAACGTGGATTGTCTGCGTTTGCTCCGATCCATCCCTCTCGGGCGGCTCGTCTATACGCACGCCGGTCTCCCGGCGGTCCGGCTGGTCAACTTCGTCCTGGACGACGACACCATCGTGTTCAGCACCGGCCCGGGTGACAAGCTCCGGGCCGCCGAACGGGGCGATGTGGTCGCCTTCGAGGCCGACGATGTGGACCTCGAGCGCCACATCGGCTGGACGATCACCGCCGTCGGCCACCTGTCCGTCGCCACCGCGGACGACACCGCGGCGCTCCGCGCGGCCCTGCCGCTGCGTTCCTGGCTGCCGCTGGACGATCCGCAGGTGGTCCGGCTGGCCATCGAGTCTCTCCACGGCCGACGCCTCCTCCCGTGGGCACAGCGTCCGCGAACAGGCGTCTAGGCCACGCTCGTCCAGCGACAGCAGACACCTGATTCCAGGTCCCTGCGCGGGGACCTCCAGGCACCGCCGAACGGCTTCCCGAGTCGGGACTCTTGCCCGCAGCGCCACCCTCCTCCCGGGCGCAACGCTGAAGTATCAGCAATGGGAGGATCCATGACCACCACCCTGCAACAGGAGATCGAGCGCTGGGAGGCCGACCTCGAGCGCATCGCCGAGAACAGCGCGTCGGACAACTGGTTCCTGGAGGAGCGGCGCTTCGCCGAAGCGCAGCACACGATCACGGCGTTTCGCGGGCACATCCTGCCCCTCGTCACGCACCAGCGGCCACAGAACGCGATCGTCTCGCACGAGATCGAGCACCTCGTCGATCACCTCGAAGACCTCCGCAACGACCTCTACCGCACCGTCCACCCGCCCACCTCCCACCAGGAGATCGCCGAGACAACGGCCGCGCTTCGCGCCCTGTCCCGAGTCGCTCTCCGGATCGAGCAATCACCCGAACACGTGCGATGACCTGCCTCACCTTCCGCGGCGCCGCCGGGACGGTGATCGGCACCAGGTTCCTGACCCACCTCGAGCAGATCGGGCTCTGATCACGCGCCGTCTGGGCGCAGGCGGCGCGCGTACCAATCGGGCTCAGGGGCGGTCGGAGTCAGCCGCATCCTGACATCGACCGCGAAGGCGCCGGACGGGCCGGCGATCAGCGGGTTGATGTCGAGTTCGGCCAGTTCGGGGACCATCTCGGCGAGCCAGGCGATGCGATGAATGACATCCAGAACAGCCTCCTGATCGGCGGCTTTCGCGCCGCGGTAGCCGGCCAGGAGTGGTGCGCAGCGCAGGGAGTGAAGCATCTCGGTGGCATCCAGGTCGGTGAGTGGCAGGCCTCGCCATTGGCGGTCGGCCAGGAGGTCGGTGAGGATCCCGCCGCTGCCGGCCATGAGCAGCGGGCCGAACAGCCGGTCCCGAACGACGCCGATCACCAGTTCGGTTCCGCTGGGCGCCATCGCCTGGACCACAACACGCAGATCCCCGGTCGCCCCGGTGATCTCGGCGTACGCGGTGCCTAGTTGCGCCGAGTTGACCAGTCCCACCCGCACGCCGCCGATGTCGGTCTTGTGCAGTACGCCGGGGGCGTCGGTCTTCAGCGCGACCGGATAGCCCGCCGACTCAGCCGCCGCGATCGCCTCAGAGCAACTCGAAGCGGAAAGGACCGGGATCGCCGGAACTCCGGCACACTGCAGAAGCTCACCGATGTGCAACTGCTCCAGCCAGCCACCCTCCGGGTTGCGCTCGAGGAACCGCCGCACCACAGTCCGCGCCGCGGCTGCATCGACCCGAGGCAGCTCCGGTACGACGCCCTGCGGCCGGGACCGCCACTCGGCGTACCGCACGGCGTGGGTCAGGGCGCGGACGGCGCTCTCCGGGAACGGGAAGACCGGCAAGCGGCGACCGTCCGCCAGCGCGATCTCCGGCGCGCTGTGGGTCGAACCGATACAGTTCACAACGATCGGCACCTCGGCCTTGACCGCGGCCCCGGCGACAGCGTCGTAGACGTCCTCGACCCGGCCGGCGCGCGTGGCCGCGTAGCAGACCAGAACTGTGTCGACCTCGCCGCTGTCGATGATGATCCTCAAGGCTTGCGCCAGACTCGTCGGTGACGCGGCCGCGCCGAGGTCGACGGGATTCCCGCTCCCCACGGCGCCGATCGCAGCCAGCTCACGCTGGACGGCCTCGCTCAGCTCGGGCAGCTCGAGGTCCAGCCGACCGGCCGCATCCGCCGCGAGGACACCGGCACCACCGGCGTTTCCGACAACGGCGAGCCGACGGCCACGAGGCAACGGCCGGACCGCGAGCACCCGGGCCGTCTCCACCAGCTCCTCGACGGTGTCCATCCGCAGTACGCCGGACTGCGCGAACAGCGCATCGACCGCGGTTTCCGGCGTCGCTGCCGCGGCTGTGTGCGAGACACCTGCCCGGCGACCGCCCGCCGATCGGCCGCCCTTGACAACCAGGATCGGCTTCGACCGGCCGACCAGCCGCGCCAGCCCACCGAACTTGCGCGGGTTCCCGAACGACTCCAGGTACAAGCCGATCACCGCGGTCCGGGGGTCACCCCACCAGTGCAGCAGCAGGTCGTTGCCACTGACATCGACTTTGTTGCCGAGTGAGACGAACTCCGAGATGCCCAGCCCAGTCCGGGCCGCCTGGTCGAGTACGGCGATGCCGACCGCACCGGATTGTGCCGCGATCGCCAGCGCTCCAGGCATCGGTGACACCTCGGCGAAGGTCGCGTTCAGGCTGATCGCGGGGTCGGTGTTCACCAGCCCGAGGCAGTTCGGACCGATCAGCCGGATGCTGTTCCGGCGGGCAGTCTCCAGGATCTCCCGCTGCAGCTGACGCCCGGCGGCCCCAAGCTCGGAGAAGCCGGCGGTCAGCACCACCGCTCCCCCGACGCCCTTGGCCCCACACTCCGTCAGCACGTCTCGCACCTGGCCGGCAGGCAGCGCGATCACCGCGAGATCAACCACGCCGGGCACATCCACGACCGACGGGTACGACGGACGATCGGCGATCCGGTCCGCGTGCGGATTCACGGCGTACACCGATCCGGTGAAGTTGCCCTTGACAACGTTCAGCAGGACCTCGTGGCCGATCCCGCCCGGGGTCCGGCCGGCTCCGATCACCGCCACCGCGCGAGGCGAGAACAGCCGATGCAACGAACGGTCCTCGGCCGCACGCTCGCGGTCGGCCATCCGCTCCAGCGTGGACGGGCGGTACGCCGTGTCGAGGACCAGCTCGACGACCCCGCTGTCGAGCTTGCGGACCTGTTCGAAGCCGGAGCCGGCGAACACGCGCAGCATCGGAGCGTTCTCGGCCAGTGTGTCTGCGCGCAGCCGCTGGATCCCGTTCTCCCGGGCCGTCGCGGCGAGCTGCTCCAGCAGCAACGTCCCGATCCCCCGGCCGTGGACCGAATCCACGAGCAGGAAGGCCATCTCGGCCTCGCCCGCGCGCAGCGGCTCGTAGCTCGCCACGCCGACCAGTTGATCGCCGTACTCCGCCACCAACGCGACATGACCATCGTGGTCTGTCGCCAGGTGGTGCGAAAACTCTCCGGCCAGCGACCGGCTGATCCCGAAGAAGCGAAGATAGATCGAGCGATCCGAGACGCGCTCGTTCATCGCGTCCAGCGCCGGCTCGTCGTCCTCCCGGAGCGGACGGATCCGCACCACCGACCCGTCCGACGCCAGCACGTCCCAGCCCGCGCCCGGCCGTCCGGCCGCCTGCTCGATCGACGTCATGACGTCTCCTTCCGACGCCCCACCAGCTCACCGCGGCGCCGCCTGCCGGGCCAGTGCCGATCGGTCCCGCGACGGCGGGACCTTTGACTCTGGGTGACCACATGCCACCACCGGGACGCTGGGAGCCATGGATGAGCTCACCGGTAAGCCGTTGTCCGCCGACGAGGTGTCCGACCTCGATGCCTATTGGCGGGCGGCCAACTATCTGTCCGCAGGCCAGATCTACCTGCTCGGCAACCCCCTGCTCACCGAGCCACTGCGCCCAGAGCACATCAAGCCGCGCCTGCTCGGTCACTGGGGTACGACGCCTGGGCTCAACATGCTCTACACGCATCTCAACCGCGTCATTCGGCGGCGCGACCTGAGCATGATGTACGTCATCGGTCCGGGACATGGCGGACCGGCCATCGCGGCGAACACCTGGCTCGAAGGCAGCTACAGCCACACCTACCCGGACGTGTCCCGTGACGCGGACGGGATGGCGAAGCTGTTCCGGCAGTTCTCGTTCCCCGGCGGCATCCCGAGTCACGTCGCGCCCGAGCTGCCCGGCTCGATCCACGAAGGCGGCGAACTGGGTTACTCCCTCAGCCACGCGTACGGCGCCGTCCTCGACAACCCCGACCTCGTGGTCGCCTGTGTGGTCGGCGACGGCGAAGCCGAGACCGGACCGCTGGCCACCTCCTGGCACTCGAACAAGTTTCTCGATCCCCGCACCGACGGCGCGGTCCTGCCGATCCTGCACCTCAACGGCTACAAGATCGCCAACCCCACCATCCTGGCGCGCATCGGCGACGACGAACTCACCCGTCTCTTCGAGGGATACGGCTACCGTCCGTACCTTGTCGAAGGCAACGAACCCGAACACGTTCACCAGGCGCTCGCACTCACCCTCGACCAGGTCCTCGACGAGATCGCCTCCATCCAGGCCGAGGCACGTACGGGCCAGGAGGCACCCCGCCGGCCCTGGCCGATGATCGTCCTGCGCACGCCCAAAGGCTGGACCGGACCGCACGAGGTCGACGGCGTACTGGTCGAGGGGACGTGGCGGTCGCACCAGGTGCCGCTGTCGCAGGTCCGGACGTCGCCGGACCACCTGCGACTCCTGGAGGAATGGCTGCGTAGCTATCGGCCGGAAGAACTCTTCGACGCCGACGGCCGGCCGGTGGAGCGGCTCCTCGCACAGGTTCCGCCCGATGACCGCCGGATGGGTTCCAGTCCGCACAGCAACGGAGGCCTGCTCAGCCAGGATCTCAACCTGCCCGAGCTGAGTGAGTACGCCGTACCGGTGGCCGCTCCGGGCGAAACCGAGCACGAGCCCACCCGGGTCCTCGGCTACTACCTGCGCGATGTGATGCGCGACAATCTGGCCCGCCGCAACTTCCGCGTCTTCGGTCCGGACGAGACCGCCTCGAACCGGCTCGACGCGCTCTACGAGGTCACCGGCAAGGCCTGGAACGCCGAGGTCCTGCCCACCGACGAGCATCTGACGGTGGACGGCCGGGTGATGGAGATCCTCAGCGAGCACACCTGCCAAGGCTGGCTGGAAGGCTACCTGCTGACCGGCCGCCACGGCTGGTTCTCCTGCTACGAGGCGTTCGTGCACATCGTCGACTCGATGGTCAACCAGCACGCGAAGTGGCTCAAAGTCACCCGCTCGCTCCCGTGGCGACGACCGATCCCATCACTCAACTACCTGCTCACCTCGCACGTCTGGCGGCAGGACCACAACGGCTTCTCCCACCAGGATCCTGGATTCATCGACCACGTGGTGAACAAGAAGGCCGAGGTGATCAGGGTCTATCTGCCGCCGGACACCAACACGCTGCTGTCGACCGCCGAGCACTGCCTTCGCAGCCACGACTACATCAACGTGATCGTCGCCGGGAAGCAGCCCCAGGCGGACTGGCTCGGTCCGGAGGCTGCCGCCTTGCACTGCGCTCGCGGCCTCGGCATCTGGGACTTCGCCAGCAACGACGGCGGCTCCCCCGATGTGGTGATGGCGTGTGCGGGCGACGTACCGACGCTCGAGACCCTCGCTGCGGTGAGCCTGCTGCGCGAGCACCTGCCGTCGTTGAAGGTCCGGGTCGTCAACGTGGTCGACCTGATGCGCCTGCAACCGGCCAGCGAGCACCCACACGGCTTGGCCGACGCCGACTTCGACGCGCTGTTCACGACTGACAAGCCCGTCATCTTCGCGTACCACGGGTACCCGTGGCTGATCCACCGGCTCACCTACCGGCGGACGAACCATCGCAACCTCCACGTCCGCGGATACAAAGAGGAAGGCACGACCACGACGCCGTTCGACATGGTGGTACGCAACGACCTGGACCGCTACCACCTCGCCCTCGACGTCATCGACCGCGTCCCCGGTCTCGGTCAGCGTGCCGCCGACGTACGCCAGTGGCTCATCGACCAGCGGGCCCGGCACCACGCCTATATCCTGTCCCACGGAGAGGACATGCCTGAGATCACGAACTGGCACTGGACCGGAACGACGTAACCGAGAAGATGGTTGTCGTAGGCATCGACGAGGAGGCGGCCGCGCGGTTGTTGGGGTATACGTTGGTCGAGTGCTGCTGAAGTGGATCCGGTGCGCGGTGGGTGATCGGGGTCTCTTCGATCACGGGCAACAGGGCTGGGCAGATCTCCAGGGTGTCCCGGGGTTCCTCGGTCAACGCGGCGGTTGGGACACGACTGCCTCGAGCACCGCTCACATCTTCGGCCTGTGGGCGGAGCCTGGAAGTTATCAGGCCTTCATGCGCGGGCCGCACGATCTGCTCGCCAAGCGCCAAGTCGGGACGTATACGGACATCGATGTGCAGGTGTACGAGACCTTGCAGATCATCGGTCATTCTCCCGGAGACGTTGCCGGGCGGGAGATGCTGCGGGTGGCGCGCTGCGAGGTCTACCAGCCACGCGTCAGCCATTTCACGGACGTTCAGGCCTCGGTCTGGAGTCCGGGCATGATCCGAGCGCCCGGTTTTCAAGGCGGGCTCTTCGCCCGGCGGGACGCGAACGAGTTCCTGGTGGTCACGCAGTGGGAGAGCGCCGAGGCCCACAACGAGTACCGGCGGGAGCACTTCCCACGACTGCACGAACGCGCCGAACCGACCCGCGACATCCAGTTCATGATCGGCCACGAGATACCGCTCGAGGCGGCCTGGTACGTGCCGCCCACAACCTGACGCCTCATCAAGCAGCGTTGAGCAGACAGTCGACTGAGGGCCAGTCCCCGGTGGCCGGCCCTCACATCATCAACACCACCCGGATCCGTCGGCTGGTTCTAGCAGGTCAGCGGTCCAGGTCGTGGGTGCGTAGGCGGGCGCGGGCTTCGTCGAAGTCCTCGCGGGTCATCTTGCCGGCGGCGAAGCGGCGCTCGAGGATGTCGAGTGGCGACGGGAAACTGGCCGGGTGCGGACGCGGCCGGGAGATCAGGGAGATCGTGACCCAGGTAGCGCTTGCGGCAAGAAGAATCCACAGCGCCACCAGGAGAATGATCCAGCCCGCGCCAAGACCTGTCGAATGCATCACCATGGCCACCTCCTCAAGTCAGTACGTCGGTGCGACGAGCTCGCCGCGCCGGGCATCGCGCTGCACTGTCACGTGCTCACGCTCAGCCGTAGTCAGGTGATGTGGCACGATCGCGACCGGGCACGTCATCGCGGCCACCGAACGGCGTGCGACCGGATCCACCGGCAACGGACCAGCGTGCGATCCGACCACGACCAGGCCGACCTCGCCACTTTCGTGCACCAGAGCGGCAGCCGGCTGACGGCTGCTCAGGAACCGCGTCACTTTCACGTCCGGGAACCGGCTCGTCCATGGGGCGAGGGTCTCCGACAGCAGGTGGTCCGCTCGGCTGATCCACGAGTGCTCGGGGTCTTCGTCGTTCCAGGCATGGTCAATGGGCAGACCAGCGTGTACGACGATGAGGTCCGCCTCCCGGCCCGCCGCCACACCGAAGGCGAACTCGAGCGCCTCCGACGACAGCGTCGTACCATCGATGCCGACGGCAACCTTCCGATCCACCAGTGACGGCTTCCACGACGCCGGTACGACGACCACCGGGCAGCCGGCCCGACTGGCCAGCGTCAGGCTGGCGTGCGTGTTGATCAGCCGCTGCGGACCGCGGCTGCGCGCCCTGCCGACCACCAGCATCCGCGCCTTCCGTGCCGCATGCGCCAGCACCCGCAGGCGGGAGCCCTCGCCGGCGACCGCGGCCAACTCCATCGCATAACCGTCTCGATGCCGCACATGCGCGACAGCCGCCCTCAAGGCAGCATCCGCGACCTCGGCCGGCGCCTTCGGCGCATACCCCGGCATCATCGGCGAGAACGAACCATGCGCCGAGTACGGCGCCACCAGCACGAGCTCAGCGCCACTCCGGAGCGCCTCCGCGGCCGCATAATCCACGATCCGCAGGCTCTCCGCGCTTCCATCGACCTCAACCACTACCGGCCCTGTCCGTGTCCACGCACTCATCTCTGTCACCTCTCTGTCCATTCGAGCCTGTCGCGATCTCGGCGGCTTCGGCAGAGCCGACGATGCCCTGTGCGTCCGCCAGATGGATGGATGTGTGGAGGACCTTCGGCCAGGAGCTCTTTACCGCTCGTGGATCGTCGGTACGACGGCCAGCGGGCACGTCGCGTGGTGGAGCACGCCCCGGGTCACGGAGCCGACCAGGAAAGACCGCAGCCTGGTGTGGTGTCGAGTGCCGACGACCAGGAGCTGCGCGTCGTACTCCGATGCCGCTGTGACGACGCCGTCGACCGGGTGGCCGCGGCGGACATCTGCGTGGATCTCCAGTCCGGGGTACTTCTGCAGCCACTCGGCTACCACGTTCTCGAAGTGGCCCTTGGCGTTCTCGGTCCATTCGGCGCTGACGCCGGCGACGTTCATCGGGTCCCACCTGTACATCGCCGGCAGGTCCCACACATGGACCAGCCGCACGGCCAGCCCGCGCTCAGTCGCTTCCTCGATGCCGAACTCGATGATCGCATCGTTGTTCTCGGAGTCGTCCACCGCGACCAGCACCGGACCGGAGTGGTCGCCGGGCTGCCAGTGCTCGGGCACGATCACGACCGGGACCATCGCGGTGCCCGCGACCACCTCCGAGGTGGATCCGATCAGCAGTCGCTTGAACGTCCCCATCCCCCGGCGGCCGACCACCAGCATCCTGCTGCCGGCGGCGAGTTCGGTCAGTGTCCGGGCCGGTGGCCCGACCACGAGATCAGCCTCGTGATCGAGCGAGCCGGGGCTCTCGTCCAGGTGCTTCTGGACCTCGCTGACGATCTCCATCGAGGAGTCGTCGACGACGTCCGGGTCCCAACCCGACAGGTGCCGGAGTTTGCCCTCGATCACGTGCACCACCTGGAGGGGCTCGTGCCGGAGCAGCGACTCCTGCAGGGCCCACTCCAGGGCACCGGTGTCACGCCAGGAGCCGTCGACTCCCACGTGGATGACCGGCCTGACAGGCATCGTGGTCACCGCAGCCACGGGTAGCGGTGGACGATGTCGAGCTTGCCCCACCAGCCGCCCAAGCCCCACACGTTGCCAGCAGCAACGAGCGCGAGAACCACGAGTGTGATGGCACCGAGAATGTGCTCGTCCAGCACCGGGTTGTTCTCCGGCGGAAGGTTCGCCGACCACATCATCAGATACAGCAGCGCACCGCTGACAGCCGCGATCCGCATCCCGATGCCCAGCGTCAGCGCAACACCGATGCCGGCCAGGGCAACCATGAACAACGGAGTCACCCACCAGTCACCAACCAGCGACTGGTAGAAGTCCGCCAACGGTCCACTGGTGCCCTTGCCGAGGAATCCGGCGGTCGGGTCGCCACCGTCGACCCAGCCCTTACCGGCCGGAGTGGCGTAGCCGAGCCCGAACAGCTTGTCGAAGAATGGCCATAGGAAGGTCAGGCCGAAGGCGATCCGCAGGACGGCGAGCGCACGCCCGGCCGCCGTGGTGATGACTGGGTACCGATCACCGTCGGGCGTGATCGTGGGAGCCGGTAGGTGGTCCCGGTTCGGCGTGGTGGTCATGGTGTCTTCCTTTCACTCGATTCGGACACCTCGATCGTGGGGTCGCACCCCATCCGCCGGTCAGGGCCGTTCTCACCTCAGCATCATCAGCCGAACGGCCCGTCACCTCGGGACTCTTGCCGCTAGGACCGGACCACCACGCGGCCCCAGGCTGGAACAGGGGTCCTGAGAGCACAGGAGGTCAACACAATGTCGTCGCAAACCGCTCCGATCGTCGTCGGCTACGACGGCTCGCCAGGCAGCCAGAGTGCTCTGCGCTGGGCCGTCGGCGAAGCCGTCCGCGAACTGGCTCCGCTGCGGATCCTGGAGGCGTTCGAGCTCATCGTCACCGTGCGCCCCACACCGGGGCACGTCGTTCCGCTCGACGCCTTGCGAACGGCGCGGCAGAAGGGGCTCGACGCGGTGGCCGAAACCGTCCGGCTGCAGCACCCCGCACTGCAGGTCGAAACGAGTCTCGTCGGCGGAGCGGCCGTGCCGGCCCTGCTCGAGGAGGCTGGGCACGCCCGCCTCGTCGTCCTCGGTTCGCGTGGCCTCGGCGGCTGGAGCGGACTCCTGGTCGGGTCTGTCGCGGTCCAGGTGACCACGCACGCTCCGTGCCCGGTCATCGTGATCCCGCACGACCTGCGGCCGCACGCCCAGGAGGGACCGACCGTGGCCGTCGGAGTCGACGGATCCAAGGCGTCGGCCAAGGCGATCGACTTCGCCTTCGACCAAGCCGAGGCACTGCACGCCCGGGTCGTCGCCCTGCATGCCTGGACGAGTCCGTTCCTCACGTACTCCGACGGCGCATCGATGCTCCAGTTCGACGAGGACAAGATCCAGGAAGAGGGTCGCCTGCTGGTCGCCGAGTCCGTGGCCGGCGCGGCAGCGGATCATCCGGACGTGCAGTGGACGACCGAACTGGTCAGCGGGTCGGCCGCCCAGGCGCTCGTCCGCCGGGCGAACTCGGCCGACCTGATCGTCGTCGGCTCCCGCGGCCGGGGCGGATTCACGGGTCTGCTCCTCGGCTCGGTCGGCCAGAGCGTCCTGCACCACGCCCAGTCCCCCGTCGCCATCGTGCGCTGACACAGCCGCGGGGGGGCGCCGCGCCGGCCGGGGCGGCGCGGGGGGGGGGGGTGTGCGGAGGCCCCGGGGAGGCAGAAGGTTGCTCGCCGTGGCCGCGCGGGGGCTCCTCCCCCTGCGACCCCGGGGGTGAGAGG
>NZ_JBFAKS010000076.1:0-8940 GCF_040655855.1 Kribbella sp. NPDC050281
GCCCGCCTCGGCCACGACCCCGGAGTCAACGGGTCAGGAGAGCGTGATCGTCAGCGCCGAGGACGAGCCCCGGGTCGCTACCTGCACCTCCACTCCACGCGTCGTGGTGACGAGCTTGTACTGCGCCTTGTGGCCGTCGAGCGACACGCTCTTCACGCTCGCACCGGCCGGCAGGACGGCGCCGATGGTGAACGTTGCCCCGACACCCTTCACCTTGACATCGGTCCGCAATTCCTTGCCTGTAAGGCGTGCGGACACATCGACCGATCCGCGGCCGAGCTGGATGTTGCTCCCGGCCACCTTCTGCTGGCCCTGCGGAAGCTGCGGCACGATCGAGACCCGGCCGTGGCCGAGGTCCGGGTCCACGCCGAGCTGCTGGTGCACGACCGGCCACAGTACGCCGTACGTGCCCCACGCCTGCAGTGCCATCGAGCGGTCGTAGAACGGCCGGCCGATGTTCGCGGGCGAGTCGGGCGACGGCGCGATCTCCGGCATCGCGCCGGGCGTCTCCCACACATTCGGGTCGAGCTGGATGCGGGCGTTGCCGGTGGTGTAGACCTGCTGCTGGCCGGTGCCGAGGCGACCGTAGTTGCCTTCAGCAACCGCCATGATCGACGTGTTCAGCGAGAAGATGCTGCGCTCGCTCTTCACCTGCGAGACGACCGGGTCACACGAGGGACCCGGGTTGCCGGCCGGATCGGACGTCGGTCCGGTACCAGTGTGGTAAAGGCCGAATTCGCCTGTGTAGCAAGGCTTCTCGCGCTGGTCGAGCGCGATCGCCGCGTGCTCCGGGGAAGCCAGCGGGGACACCGGCTTTCCGGGCCGGACCAGCTCGGCCTCCATCGGGGTGACGCCGATCCAGTGCCGCTGGAAGATCGGCGTGTTGTCGTTCGCGGGGTTCGCCGGGTCGTCGACGGAATCGGCGTACCCGAGCGCCTGCGGGACCCACCACTGGGACTCGAACCGCGACTCGAGGTCGTCGGCGCGGGTGGTGGCCCACTGCTGCACCTGCATGTCGTGCCGGGAGGCGGCCAGGTCGGCGAGGTCCCGCAGCCCGCGAGCGAGGTACACGGTGCTGTCGAGCTTCTCGGCGCCCATCCCACTGCGTTCGACGTTCGCGAGACCCTCGGGCCAGCCGTCGCTGTCCTTGTCGAGCTCGCGGTAGACGTACTGCAGGTTGCGGACGCTGAAGTCGTACATGTCGTCGCGGAACCGGTCGTCGCCGGTCCACCTCCACAGCAGTGCGACGATGCTCGGGAACTTCACCGTCTCGTCGGTGTTGCCCGCACTCTGGTTCGAACCGAAGTACACGTCGCCGGTCGGGACGACCTCGTGCGCGACCTTGCCGCTGCGGTCGTTGAGGATGTCGCTGACATCCCGCAACGCCTTGAGGTGGTCCTTCACCGTGCCGAACTGACCGGCCGCGACCGCGGCGTACGCGGTGTACTCACCGTCGGTCGCGAACAACCACGGGTAGTCCGGGAAGCCCGCACCGAACCAGCGTGCGGTGCCGACCGTGCCGGCTGGTGCCGGGTAGTCCTTGCCCTCGTTGACGTCGCGGATGCGCAGGTCGCGCGCCTCCTGCACGGAGTCGGCCAGGTTCTGCTTGCTCCATTCGACGCTCTGCTGCAGCAGTGGATCACCAGGCAGCTCCACCGCTGACATGCTGTCGATCTGCTGCCGCTCGTCAGCCTTTGCCTTCAGCAACTTGTCCGGGTTGCTCAACGCCCGGCTGTACTCGCGCTGTGCCGAGGACACGCCGGTGTCGGATCCGGCCACCGCGAACCAGACGGTCTTCTCCTTGCCCGGTGCGAGCTGTACGTCGTACGTCAGCCGGCCGCCGGTGCCCTTCCCGACCAGCGAGTCGTCACACCGTGCGGGCGTCAGACCGTCCGCCGGGCAGATCACGGCGGGGTCCTGCGGGCCGCGGTGGTCCGGACCAAGTGCGTGGCCCGTCGGACGCAGGGACGATCCGACGAACGCGGCGTAGTCGTGCGCGGTCGCGTTCGGGTACGACGGCGTGCCCTGCTCGCGGAACCGCAGCGAGCCGTCGGTGTACGCGCCGGTGTCCGCCAGGTTGGCGTCGGCCGCACCCGGGGCCGTCCAGCCCCACGGGTAGGACTGCATCAACTCGGAGTGCGCGTCCACATCGAGCTTGACGGTCTTCGCCGTACCGGACTTGAAGGTCAGCCCGACCAGCGTGGCGCGGATGCCGTCGGGTACGAAGTCGGTCCGGTGGACGCTCACGTCACCGGAGTAGTCGATCCGGCTGTAGCCGTGGCCGCTGGTGTACTTCGCGGCGGCCACGTCCTTGCCGAGCCAGGCGCCGTCGAGGCCGAACCACAGCCCGTCGAGCATCTTGATCGGCTGGGTCCAGAAGCCACCCATCTCACCGCGGATGTGCCAGCCGGTGGCGGGGTACAGGCCGGTCTCGTCGCCCATCGCGTAGGCGCGATCACCGACGACAAGCGACCGGCGATCCGCCAGCCGCGTCGATTCGGACAGCTCCGACGGTACGACGCTCTGCGGTGAGCCGCCGGTGCTGCGGGGTGCTGAGCCGGCGGTCGCGGATGCGGAGCCGGCGAGGACGGTTGCAGCGGCCAGCAGGGCGACGCCGACGGTACGGCGTCTGACCCGGCGTGGTGGGGCGGTGCTGCGTCGGACGGTCGGGCGGGGAGTCATGGCGGTTCCTCCTTCTCGCGGCGCGGTTGGGTGCGCACCGCATCAGCCAGGGGCTGAGCTGCCCCTGATCACCAGTTCGGGGTGCAGTAAGCGTTCGGTCGACGCGTCCGGCGGGCCGTCCGGGTCGGTGAGGATGGAGATCAGTTCGGCGGCGATGTCGTCCATCGGCTGCCGCAGGCTGGTCAGGCCGGGGGAGACCACGTCGGCCAGTGGGGAGTCGTCGAAGCCGGTGACGCCGACGTCGACGCCCGGGGTGAGGCCGCGGCGGCCGAGTTCGCGCAGCGCGCCGAGGGCGAGAATGTCGCTCAAGGCAACGATTCCGTCGAGGAACGGGTCCGCGTCGAGCAGTTCGGCGGTGGCCCGGGCGCCTTCGGCGATGCCGTCCTCGCGGCAGCGGACGGCCAGACCCGAGGTGGGCAGGCCGAGCTCCTTGCAGGCCGTGCGCCAGCCGCCGAGCCGGTCTTCGGCCAGCCCGGACGACTTCGGCCAGCTGAGGAAGCCGATCCGGCGGCGCCCGGCCTCGTGCAGGTGCCGGACCGCCATCGCCGAGCCGGCCGCGCCGTCGACGTCGACCCACGGACCGGGTTGGGTGGTCTCCTTCCAGACCCGGCCGAAGGAGATGAACGGGATCTTCTGTTCCTTGAGCCAGCCGTGCCGCGGATCGTGCGTCTCGGTCTGCGACAGGACGAACCCGTCCACGAGCCGGCGCGCGTGCAGGTCGTCGTACACGGGCATGCCGTCGACGCCGGGTGGGGCGGTGAACAGCAGAATGTGGCGGCCGGTGCGCTCGGCCGCGGCGCAGAGTGCGTGCAGGAACTGGTCCATCACGAGATGGGTCTGGTTCGGCCAGTTGGGGACGCAATAGCCGATCAACTCGACCGCGCTCGTGCGTAGACTGCGGGCGTTACGGTTGGGCCGGTAGTTGAGCAGTTCGATCGACCGGTTGACCCGCTCGAGGGTGTCCGGCCGCAGCCGGTGCGGGGCGTTCAACGCGTTCGACACGGTCTGCACGGAGACCTCCGCGTGCGCAGCGACCTGCTTCAACGTAGCCACGAAGACCTCCCACCGAGGCTTTGAACGTTAAAAACACCGGCAGTCTCCTCCCGGTCCCCGTCCGTGTCAACGGCTCAGAGTGCCGGTGGACGCTGCGTGACGATCGCCAGCGTTTCGGCCGCTGGGAGTGGCGCGATCCAGCGGCCCCACCAGGTCGCGCCGGCTGCCGCGAAGGCCTCGGGATCTCCACCGCTGACCTTCAGGTCGAACCTGTCGGTCGTCCCGCGCTCGGCCTCGACTTCCGCGAGCAGACCGCGGACGTCGTCGGGCATGATCTGCTGCGGCGCGTCCGTGCTGCCCTTGTACGCACAGCTCCCGTCCCACCGTCTGATCCGCCGGCGGACGGCGGGCACCAGCAGGTTTCCTCCGACCCAGATCGGGATGCGCGGCGCCTGCACAGGCCGTGCGGTGAGCTGCACGTCATCGAGCCGGTAGTACTTGCCGGCAAAGGTGACCGGATCGCCGCTCCACAGCCGGTCGATCACTGTGAGGCCTTCGTCCAGCATCTCCGCGAGCTGCTTCGGTTGGGTGGGTTCACCGACGCGGCCCAGGAACGGATCGCCGGGATCGCCGATCCCCACCCCCAGCACGAACCGCCCTCCGGACAGGTGATCCAGCGCCACTGCCTCGGCCGCGACCTTCCAGGGCCGCCGCCGAGGCAGTGGTGTGACCGTCGTACCGATCGTGATCCGTGAGGTAGCCGTCGCCATCGCCGCCAGGCAGATCCACGGGTCGTAGGTCGGCTCGGTCGCGTCGCCCTGGTAGACGAGGTAGTCCTCCAGGAACAACGCGTCCCAGCCGGAGTCCTCCACGGCGCGCGCGAGGTCCGCGAGACCGCGCGGATCCCGTCCGTGCCCGACTGCGCCGACCGTCACCGAGAATCGCATGCCCGTGACGGTAGTCGGGAGCACCGACAAGTCAGGCCGCGTAACCGCCGTCGATGGTCAGCTCCGCGCCGCTGAGGTACGCCGCGTGCGGGCCGGCCAGGTAGGTGATGGCCGCCGCGACCTCGGCCGTGGTGCCGAACCTCTCGAGCGCCACGAACGCCGCCTGTGGCTCGGCGAACGGGCCGTCCGCCGGGTTCATGTCGGTGTCGATCGGGCCGGGCTGGACGACGTTCGACGTGATGCCACGCGGTCCGAGCTCGCGGGCGAGGCCCTTGCTCAGACCGACCAGCGCGGCCTTGCTCATCCCGTAGAGCGTCATCCCGGGGAGGGCGGTCCGGGCCGCGACGCAGCTGCCGAGGTGGATCACCCGTCCGCCGTCGGACAGTCGCGGTACGGCGGCCTGCGTGGCGGCGTACACCCCACGGACGTTGACCGCGAGCACGTGGTCGACGTCGGCCAGAGTGACGTCGGTGATCGGACCGACCGCCCCGACGCCCGCGTTGTTGACCAGGATGTCCAGGCCACCGAGTTGGTCCGCGGCCCGCTGCACCCCGTCGGCCACGGCCACCGCGTCCGCGGCGTCGACCTCGAACGCGAACCCCCGCCGCCCGAGGTCTTCGATCTTCTTCACCACCTCGGCCGCGGCGTCCGCGGAGCGGTGGTACGTCACCGCGACATCCGCTCCACTCGCTGCCAAGGCGATCGCGGTCGCCGCGCCGATCCCGCGGCTTCCGCCCGTCACCAATGCCTTCTTGCCAACCAGTTCGTTCATGCCCTCAAGTCCAGCGGGTGATCCGGGGCGGAGCTGGCGGAAATCCGACCCGAGATCCTGGCGTCGTTTTTCCGCCATACCTCGATGGCGCAAATTCGCTAGCGACCGTCGGTGCGGCCAGGGATGCTGGATCACGTGTACGAGTGCAGGGAGCGATGCGTCCGCGCGGTCCAGTCCAAGGATGCCCGGTTCGACGGCTGGTTCTTCACCGCGGTACTGACCACCAAGATCTACTGCCGGCCGAGTTGCCCGGTGGTGCCGCCCAAGGTCGAGAACATGCGGTTCTACCCGAGTGCGGCGGCCGCCCAGCAGGCTGGGTTCCGGGCTTGCAAGCGCTGCCGGCCGGACGCGAGCCCGGGTTCACCGGAGTGGAACGACCGGGCCGACCTGGTCGCCCGCGCGATGCGGCTGATCGCCGACGGTGTCGTTGACCGCGACGGCGTGCCGGGCCTGGCCACTCACCTCGGCTACAGCGTCCGTCAGGTCCAGCGTCAGTTGCACGCCGAGCTCGGCGCCGGTCCGCTCGCGCTGGCTCGTGCCCAGCGTGCGCAGACCGCGCGGCTGCTGATCGAGACCAGCGAGTTGCAGATGGCCGATGTCGCGTTCGCGGCCGGGTTCTCCAGTGTGCGGACGTTCAACGAGACCGTGCAGGAGGTGTTCGCCCTCTCTCCGACCGAGCTGCGTCGCCGGGCCCGGCGCGGTACGGCGACCGTTGCCCCAGGCACCATCTCGCTGCGGCTCCCGTTCCGCGCGCCGCTGACCCCGGACAACCTGTTCGGTCATCTGATCGCGACCGGCGTACCCGGCGTCGAGGAGTGGCGCGACGGTCACTATCGCCGCACGCTCAGGCTTCCGCACGGGCATGGCGTGGTCGCGCTGAAGCCGATGCCTGATCACATCGCCTGCCAACTCTCGCTGACCGACCAGCGCGACCTGGCGATCGCGATCAGTCGCTGCCGCCGGATGCTCGACCTCGACGCCGACCCGATCGCGGTCGACGACCTGCTCGAGACCGATCCAGTGCTCGCGCCGCTGATTGCGAAGGCGCCGGGCCGCCGGGTTCCGCACACCGTCGACGGCGAGGAGTTCGCCGTTCGGGCGGTGCTCGGTCAGCAGGTGTCGACGGCGGCCGCGCGGACCCACGCGCATCGGTTGGTGGTGCGGCACGGCGATCCGATCGAGGATGCGGGCGGCGGGCTGACGCATCTGTTCCCGACGATGCAGGCGCTGGCCGGGCTCGATCCCGAATCGCTCGCCTTCCCGAAGTCTCGCCGTACGACGCTCATGACGCTGATCGGCACGCTGGCGGCCGGTGAGATCGATCTCGGCGCCGGCGCCGACTGGGACAAGGCGCGCGAGCAACTGGCCGCGCTGCCGGGGATCGGTCCGTGGACGGTCGAGTCGATCGCGATGCGGGCGCTCGGTGACCCGGATGCCTTTGTGGCCAGCGATCTGGGCATCCGGTACGCCGCTCGTGACCTAGGGTTGCCCGAGGCCCCCAAACTCCTGATCGACCATGCGCGTGCCTGGCGGCCGTGGCGTGCCTACGCGGTGCAGTACCTGTGGGCCACTGGTGACCACGCGATCAACAAGATCCCGGAACCGACCTCGACGGAGAGAGCATGACCGAGCTGACCACCGACCGCCTGCTGCTGCGCCAGTGGCGTGACAGCGACCGCGAGCCATTCGCAGTGCTGAACGCGGACCCGGCGGTGATGGAGCACTTCCCGGCGCCGCAGACGCGCGAGCAGAGCGACGCGCTCATCGACCGGAACATCCCCGAGATCGACGGACGCGGCTGGGGCCTGTGGGCGCTGGAGGTCCGCGAGACCGGCGAGTTCATCGGGTTCACCGGGCTGTCGGTGCCGAGTTTCGAGGCGCACTTCATGCCGGCCGTCGAGATCGGCTGGCGGCTCGCGAAGGGGGCCTGGGGCAACGGTTATGCCAGCGAGTCGGCCCGGGCGGCATTGGCTCACGGCTTCGGCCCGGCCGGTCTGGACGAGATCGTCTCGTTCACCGCGACCCCCAACGTGAAGTCGCAGCGGGTGATGCAGCGGATCGGCATGACGCACGACGAGGCGGGCGACTTCGACCACGTCCGTCTGCCCGCCGGGCATCGACTGCAGCGGCATGTGCTCTACCGGATCAACCGCGCCCAGTGGGAGGCGTCGCAGTGACGTATGCCGTGGTGGACAGCCCGCTCGGCCCGCTCACTGTGGTGGAGAGCGACGCCGGAGAGCTGGCCGGCCTCTACATGGCCGAACACCGGCATCGCCCGCCGATGGAGACCTTCGGCAAGCGCGACGACTCGGTGCTGCCCGCGGTTGCCGAGCAACTCACGGAGTACTTCGAGCACGGGCGGACGACGTTCGACGTACCGCTGCAGCTGGCCGGGACGCCGTTCCAGCAGCGGGTCTGGACAGCGCTCCAGGACATCCCGTACGGCGAGACCACGACGTACGGCGAACTCGCTGCGATCCTCGGACTCGTGCCGGGCGCGTCCCGGGCGGTCGGGCTCGCGAACGGGAAGAACCCGATCAGCATCATCGTCCCGTGCCACCGCGTGGTCGGCTCGACCGGCAGCCTGACCGGGTACGGCGGAGGCCTCGAACGAAAGCAGGCGCTGCTCGACCACGAGCGAGGCGACGTACTCTTCTGAGATAAGTGCTCAATCGGTGAGCACTTATCGGGCGCATGCTCGGTGGTATGAACGATGACGCGGCGCTGAATTGTCCGGGTGTGAAGCAATGGCGCACCTGGTTGGCGACGAACGGCCGGAGCGAGCGGTCCGTCTGGCTGATCGTTCGCCGGGATGCGGCGGGCGTGAACCTGGCGGATGCGGTCGAACAGGCGTTGTGTTTCGGGTGGATCGACAGCAAGACGATCAAGCGTGACGACCGGACGACGTACCAGTGCTTCACGCCGCGGAACCCACGCAGTACGTGGAGCAAGGTCAACCGCGAGCGGGTCGAGCGGTTGACCACGGCGGGCCTGATGGCGCCGGCGGGTCAGGAGCTCGTCGACCACGCTCGGCGGACCGGCGCGTGGGACCTGCTCGCCGACGCGCAGAACCTGATCGTCCCGGCCGACCTCTCCGCCGCCCTCGCCCAGAACCCCACGGGAGCCCACCACTTCCACGCGTTCCCGCCGTCCACCCGGCGCGCAATCCTCGAATGGATCACCCTCGCCAAGCGTCCCGAGACGCGCGCGACCCGCATCGCGCAGACGGTCACCCAAGCAGCCCACAACCACCGCGCCCGCTGACCCCCGCCCCGCCGCCCCCGGCCCCCGCAGCCCCCCGCCGCCCCCGCCCGCCGCGTCTGCTGGGTTGACCCACGAGACGGTGGGTTGGCCAACCGCACGCGGCTGGCCAGCCCACGGTTTGCTGGGCTGACCCAGCACTCCTGCACCTTTGCGGTCCCCGCCCGCCGCGTTTGCTGGGTTGGCCAACGAGACGGTGGGTTGGCCAACCGCACGCGGCTGGCCAGCCCACGGTTTGCTGGGCTGACCCAGCACTCCTGCACCTTTGCGGTCCCCGCCCGCCGC
>NZ_JBFAKS010000076.1:9037-19248 GCF_040655855.1 Kribbella sp. NPDC050281
CGTTTGCTGGGTTGGCCAACGAGACGGTGGGTTGGCCAACCGCACGCGGCTGGCCAGCCCACGGTTTGCTGGGCTGACCCAGCACTCCTGCACCTTCGCGGTCCCCGCCCGCCGCGTCTGCTGGGTTGGCCAACCGCACGCCGCTGGCCAACCCACGGTTTGCTGGGCTGACCCAGCACTCCTGCACCTTCGCCGCCCCCGCCCGCCGCGTCTGCTGGGTTGACCAACCGCACGCCGCTGGCCAACCCACCGTCTGGTGGGCTGACCCATCAAACGGCGGCCTGGGGCGGGACCTCGGGCCGGGTGGGGTCGGGCGGGGCCTCGGGTCGGGCGGGCCTCGCGCGGGGGTGGGATGGGTCAGGTGGGGGTGTTGGCGGGGTTGTCGAGGCGTTCGGCGGCGGGGGCTTCGGCGGTGGGAGGCTTGCGGGTGGTGAGGCGGCGGGCGATGGGTTCGGTGTAGCGCGCTGCGATCGGGCCGAGGATGACGAGGATCAGGACGTACGCCGTCGCCAGCGGGCCAAGCTTGGGTTCGACGCCGACCGCGAGGCCCGCGATCACGATGGAGAACTCGCCCCGGGCGACCAATGTGCCGCCGGCGCGCCAGCGGCCTGCTGATCCCACGCCGGCCCGGCGCGCGGCGTACCAACCGGTGAAGATCTTCGTGAGCGCGGTGAACAGCGCCAGGGCCAGGGCGATCGCGAGCACCGGCGGGATCTTCGCCGGATCGGTGCTGAGCCCGAAGAAGACGAAGAAGACCGCGGCGAACAGGTCCCGCAGCGGACTGAGCAGGTTCCGCGCGCCGTGCGCCACCTCGCCCGACAGCGCGATCCCGACCAGGAACGCACCGACCGCCGCCGACACCTGGAGCTTCTGGGCGATGCCCGCGACCAGCAGCGTCAGCCCGAGTACGACGAGCAGCAGCATCTCCGGGTTGTCCGAAGAGACCGCCCGGCTGATCACCCGGCCGTAGCGCAGCGCGAGGAACAGGACGACGCTGACGGTGCCGAGCGAGATCAGCAGCGTCATGCTGCCACCGGCCAGCCCGACACCCGCGAGCAGTGCGGTCAGGATCGGCAGATAGACCGCCATCGAGAGATCCTCGAGGACCAGGATCCCCAGCACCACAGGGGTTTCGCGGTTACCGAGGCGGCCGAGGTCACCGACCACCTTCGCGATCACGCCGGACGACGAGATCCAGGTGACACCGGCCAGCGCTACCGCGGCGGTCGGCCCCCAACCGAGCAGCAGCGCCACCGCCGCGCCCGGAATCGCGTTCAGCAGGAAGTCGACCGCGCCGGAGACGTACTGCGTCTTGAGCGTGCTGACCAGGTCCGATGCGGTGTACTCCAGACCGAGCAGCAACAGCAGCAGGATGACGCCGATCTCGGCGCCCGTGGCAACGAACTCCTCGCTGGCCGCCAGCGGCAGGAGACCACCATGCCCGAAGGCGAGACCGGCCAGCAGGTACAGCGGAATCGGTGAGAACCCGAGCCGGCCGGCGATCCGGCCGAGGATGCCGAGGGCCAGGATGACCGCGCCCAGTTCGATCAGCAGGGCGGTGAGGTTCTCGTGCATCTCACCCTCCCGCGATCAGGTCCGCGACGGCGTCCACGCCTTCGCGGGTGCCGACCACGACGAGGGTGTCGCCGATCGCGAAGCGGAAATCCGGGGTCGGCGACGGGGTCGCGCCGGTCCGCCGCAGGACGGCGACGATCGACGCGCCGGTCCGGCTGCGGGCCTGGGTGTCACCCAGCGTGCGGCCGCCGTACGGCGACTTGGCCGTGATCGGGATGTGCTCGGTGACGAGGTCGATCTCGATCTCGCCGCGGACCGGATCGAGCGGGGCGGGGATCAGCAGTTGGGCCAGAGCGGCCGCCTCACCGGGGTCGAGCGGGACCGAGTCCTTGCAGTTGTCGTCGTCCTCGGGATCGTGGAAGCCGAGGAACCGCCGCCCGTCGTTGCGCACCACCACGGAGACGTGTTTGCCGCCTTCGGTGATCAGGTCGTACCGGGTGCCGATCCCGGGCAACGTCGTCTTGGTCGGGCGGGCCTGCTGGTCCATGGTGCTCCGATCCGCGATAGCTGGCGTCTGCAACCATTGTCCCAAACCCTGAACCCCGTGTCCGGTCGCCGACTGTGATCTGTCCTGCACTCAGCTGCAGTGCAACTCGTTGCATAGGTAAGGTGCCGCCCATGGCGTTGGAGCACGCGATTCTGGTCTCACTGACCGAGCGGGCCGGGTCCGGGTACGAGCTGGCCCGGCGGTTCGACCGGTCGATCGGATACTTCTGGCCGGCCACCCACCAGCAGATCTACCGGGTGCTGCGCCGGATGGAGGAGGCCGGCTGGGTGAAGCACACCGAGATCGCGCAGGAGGGCCGCCCGGACAAGAAGATCTACCGCGTGTCCCCGGCGGGTCGCACCGAGCTCTCCCGCTGGCTGGCCGAACCCGAGGACCCCGCCGTACTGCGGGACGGCTTGGGCGTGAAGCTGCGCGGTGCGTCGCTCGCGCCGCCGGGCGCTGTCCTGCGGGAGGTGCAGCGGCACCGGGCGGAGCACGCGACCCGGCTCGAGCTGTACCGCGGGATCCAGCGACGGGACTTTCCGAAGCCGGCCAAGCTGAACGGCCGGGATCTGCATCAGTACCTCGTGCTCCGCGGCGGGATCCGGGCCGAGGAGTCGTTCGTGGCCTGGTGTGACGAAGTGATCGACGCACTGCGGAAGGACAAGTCGTGACCGCATACCCGCATCTGCTGGAGCCGCTCGACCTCGGTCACGTCGTACTGCCGAACCGGGTGATCATGGGCTCGATGCACACCGGCCTCGAGGACCGGTCGAAGGACCTGCCGAAGCTGGCGGCGTACTTCGCCGAGCGGGCGCGCGGCGGCGTCGGCCTGATGGTGACCGGCGGGTACGCCCCGAACCGCACCGGCTGGCTCACGCCGTTCGGCTCCGTGCTCACGAGCCGCCGCCAAGCGCGGAAGCATCGCGTCCTCACTGACGCCGTGCACACCGAGGGCGGCCGGATCGCTCTGCAGATCCTGCACGCAGGGCGGTACGCGTATCACCCGTTCAGCGTCTCCGCCTCCGCGCTCAAGGCACCGATCAATCCCTTCAAGCCGCGCGCCCTGTCCGACCGCGGCGTCCGCCGGCAGATCAAGGCGTACGTCGACTGCGCGGCTCTCGCCCGTGAGGCGGGGTACGACGGTGTCGAGATCATGGGGTCCGAGGGCTACTTCATCAACCAGTTCCTGTCCGAGCGCACCAACAAGCGGACGGATCACTGGGGCGGCAGCCCGGAGAACCGGCGCCGGCTCGCGGTCGAGATCGTCCGCCGGACCCGCGAGCGCGTCGGTGCCGACTTCCTGATCATCTACCGGCTGTCGATGGCGGATCTGGTCGAGAGCGGTCAGAGCTGGGACGAGGTCGTTGCGCTGGGCAAGGAGATCGAGGCGGCCGGTGCATCGATCATCAACACCGGCATCGGCTGGCACGAGGCGCGCGTTCCGACCATCGTCACGTCCGTGCCGCGCGCGGCCTTCACGAGCGTGACCGCGGCGTTCAAGCCGCACGTCACCGTCCCGGTGGTCACCTCGAACCGGATCAACCTTCCGCAGGTCGCCGAGGAGGTCCTCGCGCGTGGCGACGCCGACCTGGTCAGCATGGCCCGGCCGTTCCTGGCCGATCCGGAGTGGGTGCTGAAGGCAACAACCGATCGGGCCGACGAGATCAACGTCTGCATCGCCTGCAACCAGGCGTGCCTTGATCATGTTTTCGCCAAGCGGAAGGTGAGCTGCATGGTCAACCCCAGGGCCGCCCGCGAGACCGAGCTCCAGTTGCTGCCGACCCGTCGTACCAAGAGCATTGCAGTCGTCGGTGCCGGGCCGGCCGGGCTGGCCGCGGCGGTGACGGCTGCCGAGCGCGGGCACCAGGTCGAGCTGTTCGAGGCCGACGACGAGATCGGCGGGCAGTTCGGGATCGCGCAGCGGATTCCCGGCAAGGAGGAGTTCGCCGAGACGATCCGCTACTACCGGCGGCGGCTCGAGCTCACCGGCGTGAAGCTGCATCTCGGCCGGCGCGCGACTGTCGAGGACCTGGCCGGGTTCGACGAGATCGTTCTCGCGACCGGCGTCGTACCGCGAGTCCCGGCCATCCCCGGCATCGACCACCCGAAGGTGCTCTCGTACGTCGACGTCGTCCGCGACGGAAGGCCCGTCGGGGCGACGGTCGCGGTCATCGGCGCGGGTGGGATCGGCGTGGATGTCAGCGAGTTCCTGACGACCGAGTCCTCGCCCTCGCTCGATCTGGACGCGTGGAGGTCCGAGTGGGGCGTCGCCGATCCGACCCTCGTGCGCGGCGGACTCACCACACCCAAGCCGGAGCGGTCGCCGAGGCAGGTGTACCTGCTGCAGCGCAAGGCCGGGAAGATCGGCGCGGGTCTCGGCAAGACCACGGGCTGGGTCCATCGCGCGGCCTTGAAGAACAAGCAGGTTGAGCAACTCGGCGGGGTGAACTACGAACGCATCGACGACGACGGGCTTCACCTGACCTTCGGCCCGCAGCGCGAGAAGCCCCGCGTGCTGGCCGTCGACACGATCGTCGTCTGCGCCGGTCAGGAGCCGGTCCGCGACCTGGCCGAGGCCCTCGCAGCCACCGACCGCCCGGTCCACGTGATCGGCGGCGCCGACCTAGCCGTCGAACTCGACGCCAAGCGCGCCATCGACCAAGCCACCCGCCTCGCCGCGATTCTCTGACGGCCGGCGGGTGGCGGGTTGTTTGTTGGCTGGCGGGTTGTTTGTGCGGCAGCGGTGAAACAAGCCACCAGCCGGCGCGAGTGCGTGCAGGGCGACGGGCGGCGGCCGGACACCGAGTGGGGTCCGGCCGCCTGGTGGGGGGCACTGTCAGAGACAGCGCGCGGCCTTCTTGCCGTCGGGGGCGATGGCGAACCAGAGGTTGCCGACGCCGTAGCCGGCTGTCTGGCCGAGCTTCTTGTCCTTGTGGAAGTAGTACAGCGGCCAGCCGTTCAGGGTGACCTGCTTGCCTTCCGGCCGGTCGATCGTGCCGACCGACGCCCGGTTGATCTTCGAGCTCAGGACCTTGACACCCTTCTTGCCCGCCAGCACCGGCTCCCACTTCTTCGTGCACTCACCCGTGCAGCTGGTCCGCGACGGGCTGTTGGAGTCGTTGTCGAAGCGGTAGATCGTGCGTCCGGCCTCGTTGGTGACGAACGGCATGAACCCGTCGACCACGTTGACCGTCAAGGTCTGCACATCTTTCCGCACCGGCGTGGTGGTCTCGGTCGGCTTCGTCGACTTCGCCTTGCCACCCTCGGGGTTGACCGCGAACCAGAGTCCGCGCAGACCCTGACCGGCGAGTTCACCGAGCTTGAGGTCGCTCTTGAAGTAGTACAGCGGCCAGCCCTTCAGCGTGACCTGCTGGCCTTCTGGGCGGTCGATCGTACTGAACAGGCGCTCGTCGATGCCGCCGCCTTCGACCACGACACCGGACCCGGCCAGCACCGGCTCCCACAACTTGAGGCACTCGGCAAGGCAGGTGGACTTCGACGGGTTCGCGGAGTCGTTGTCGAACCTGTACACGGTGCGGCCGGTCGCGCTGGTGACGATCGGCGTCAGGCCCGGCACCTGCTGGACCTTCAGCACCTTCTGTTCCTGGTCGTTGTCCTGGCTGATGCCCTGGGCACCATTCGCCGGCTTCTGCTTGTTCTGCTGGGGTTCTTGAGTGGGCGACGTGCTGCCGGCCGAGGGGTTGTCGTCCGTGAACGCGCCGTAGATCGGCGACTCGCAGGCCGACAGCGACACGACGGCAGCAAGGGCGGTCAACGTCGCGGCGAGGTGCTTCTTCATCAGATCCTCCGAACCGTAAGGCGTTTGTTGTCTGTCTGTGTCACGGCGGAACACGTGCGCTCGGTGGGATCGGTTCAACACCAGCCGAAAATACTTGAGCACCCACACCATCGATTAGTTGCCCGAGGCCCTTATCTCACCGCCTCGGCCCGTGTCGCAGCGCACTAGGGCGCCACCCCCGAGTGCCCTAGTGCGCGCTGGCCCAGGACGTCCAGCCCAGTGCACTGTGTACGGCGTACGCGCACTAGCCAACGAGAGGGTGGACGAGATGACGAAGACTGTGCTGATCTCCGGTGCTGGGATCGCGGGACCGGCGCTGGCGTACTGGCTGCGCCGGCAGGGGTTCACGCCGGCGATCGTCGAGGTGGCGCCCGGTCCGCGGCCCGGCGGGCAGACCGTGGACCTTCGCGGGATCTCCAAACTGGTCGCCGAGCGGATGGGCCTGATGCCACAGATCGCAGCGCAGCAGCTGCACGAACGCGGTCTCGAGTACGTCCGGGCCAGCGGGCGCACGGCGGCGGCGATGCCGGCCGAGCTGCTCGACGGCGCCGGACCCGTCGCCGACGTAGAGATCCTCCGCGGCGACCTGGCCCAGATCCTGCACGACGCGACGACCGACGACGTCGAGTACCTGTACGGCGACTCGATCGCGGCGCTCGACGAGGACGCGACCGGCGTACTCATTACCTTCACGAGTGGGACGCGGCGACGGTTCGATCTGGTCGTCGGGGCTGACGGGGTGCACTCGCGAGTCCGCCGGCTCGCGTTCGGGCCCGAGGAGCAGTTCGTGCAGCACCTCGGCGGCTACACGTCGTACTTCAGCGTCGAGGCGCCGGAGCCGCTGAACCATTGGATGAAGATCTACTCGGCACCCGGCGGGCGCTGGGTCGGGCTGCGGCCGGACCACGACCCGGGCGTCGCGAAGGCGCTGCTGAGCTTCCGTTCGCCGGTGATCAGCTACGACCGACGGGACCTCGACGCGCAGAAGGCTCTGCTGGCGGAGCGGTTCGCGGGTCTCGGCTGGCACACCGAGCGCATCCTGGCCGGGCTGCGCGATGCGGACGACTTCTACTTCGACAGCACCAGCCGGGTCGTCGTACCGAAGTGGTCGCGCGGCCGGGTGGTCCTCGTCGGGGACGCCGGGTACTGCGGTTCGCCCCTCGCCGGGCACGGGACCGCACTGTCACTCGTCGGCGCGTACGTCCTGGCCGGGGAGCTAGCCGTCGCGGACGGCGATCACTCCCGCGCGTTCCCGGCGTACCAGGCCCGGATGCAGGCGTACGTCGACCAGCGGATGGAACTGCCGCCCGGTGGGATCACGATGGCCATGCCGATGACGGCTCTTGGGATCCGCCTGCGGGACACCTCGATCCGGCTCACGATGTCCCGCCTGTTCGCCGGCCTGCTGGCCAAGCTGGCCGTCGCCAAGCCCGACGCGATCCAGCTGCCCGACTATTCAGTCGAACGGGGAGACCCAGTCGGGATTGCGGCCGAGGAGGCCGAGTAGCTGGTCGAGGTCGGAGGCGTCGCCGGGGACCTTGACGCTGCGTTCGAAGGCGAGGCCCGGGCCGCGGGCGACGTCGGTGTCGGGGATCCGGCGCGCCAGGCCGAGCGCCATCTCGACCATGTCCGGCGGCGGGTCGTACGGGACGTCGATGGCGCGGGCCAGGTCCCAAGCGTGGACGACGCAGTCGAGCTGGTGGAAGGTCAGCGCGATCCGGCGCGGAAACGAGCCGAACTCGCGGACCTCCATCAGCCGGTCCAGCGCGCCGCCGTCGGCGAAGGCGTCCGCCACCCCGACGTTGGACCGCCGGTACGCACCGGCCGGATTGTCGCCGAGCCGGCCGCCGTTCCACGCCTGGACCGGGGCCGAGCCGTTCAGGGCCGCGGCCGCGAAGCCCTCGTTCTCGCTGACGATGTGGCGGAGCAGTCCGCGGACGGTCCAGTCCGGACAGGGCGTCGGGAACCACATGTGCTCCGGGCGGATCTGCATCACCACTTCGCCCAGAACTGCGCCGGCCCGCCGATCCAGATCCCGGATGTCCATCCGTGCTCCTCCCGTTGCCTGCCCAGGCGAGCATAGGCCGGACGAACCTGTTTCGGCAGGGACCTCGGTGGGCGCAAGGGACAACCCGCGTGGCCGGCGGGAGCTGCGGCGAGGCGGTCAGCCGGCTTTGGCGGCGGCCTTGGCGGCCTTCTTGAAGGAGCGGACCTCGAGCAGGGACTCGGCGTCGGTGACGTCGGCGATCGAGCGGCGGGCGCCGCGGTCGCCGTACGCGCCGGCCGCCTCGCGCCAGCCCTTGGGCTCGACCCCGCGCTGCTTGCCGAGGAGTGCGAGGAAGATCTTGGCCTTCTGCTCGCCGAAGCCGGGCAGGGCCTTCAACCGCTTGAGCACCTCGGGGCCGTCGGGCTTGGGCCGGCCCGCGGTCCAGATCCCCGCCGTCTCGCCGCCGTAGTTGTCGATGATGTGCTGGGCGAGCGCGTGCACCCGCCGGGCCATCGAACCGCCGTACCGGTGGATGGCCGGCGGGGTGACACAGAGTTCGACGAAGGTGTCGAGGTCGGTGGCGGCGATCTTGTGCAGATCGAAACCGTCCATCCGGTCGGCGATCTTCTGCGGGCCGGAGAACGCGTGCTCCATCGGGTACTGCTGGTCCAGGAGCATCCCGGTCAGCAGGGCGAACGGGTCATCGTTCAGCAGTTTGTCCGCGGCCGGGTTGCCGGTGAGGTGCAGTTCGCGCAGCATGACGCCCATCTTGACACGAACCGCGAGGTCCATCGAGCCCCGATTACCGGGCGGGAGTGCGGGTCCGCCAGAGCAGGTAGACGAAGTACGGCGCTCCGATCAGCGCGGTGAGCAGGCCGGCCGGGATCTGGGCCGGGGCCAGCAGGGTCCGGCCGAGGCTGTCCGCGAGGCTGACCAGGATCGCGCCGAGCAGCGCGGCCACCGGCAGGATCCGGGAGTGCCGTCCGCCGACCAGTGCGCGGGCCGCGTGCGGCGCGACCAGGCCGACGAAACCGACGACTCCGATCGCCGAGACCGCTGCCGCCGTCAGCAACGCCGCGCACAGCAGCGCCAGCAGCCGCGTCCGCTCCAGCCGTACGCCGAGAATCCGTGGCACGTCGTCGTCCAGCGCGAGCAGGTCGAGTTCGCGCCGTGCATGGACGATCAGCGGGGTGAAGACGAGCAGTGCGATCGCGACCGGTGCCACCTGCGGCAGGGTGCGTCCGTAGGTGCTGCCGGACAGCCAGGTCATCGCGAGGCTGAGGTTCCACGGGTCGGTGGCGACGATCAGCAGGGTGATGATCGCGGTCGCTCCGGACGAGACGCCGACGCCGATCAGGACCAGCCGGTCCGAACTCAGTCCACCGCGCCACGACACCAGGTAGACCAGCGCGAAGGTGCCGAGGGCCGCGATCGCGGCGACGCCGGACAGCAACCAGATGCTTGCCGACGGCAAGAGGATCAGTGTGGCGATCGCGCCGACGCCGGCGCCGCCGGTGATCCCGAGGATGCCGGGCTCGGCCAGCGGGTTGCGGCACACCGCCTGCACCGTCGTACCCGCGATGGCGAGGGCCGCTCCGCACAGTACGGCGGACAGGACCCGGGGGAACCGCTGGTCGAGGACGTAGGTGATCGCGCGACCGGAGCGTCCGTTGACCCAGTTGACGACATCGCCGGTGCGGAGGAAGGCGTCGCCGGTGAGCATGGCGAAGATGGCGCCACCGAGCAGCAGAACGACCAGGACGCCGGTCACGACGAGGAATGTACGCCGGCTGCGCAGCCCCGCGCTCGTGCCGCCGGGTGACCTGCTCGGACCGGAATCGCGGTATCTCCGTGCGAGCCAGACCAGGACGATCGCGCCGACCATCATCGTCATGATGCCGGTCGGGATCTCCACCCCGACTTGCCCGCCGAACGCGGCCCGCAGCGAGACATCGGACGCGAGCACGATGAGTACGCCGGCCAGGCCGGACAGTGGAAGCAGTACGCGATGCCGTAGCAGTCCGGGGACGAGTGGGGCTGCGAGCCGCACGAGGACTGGTGCGACCAGACCGACGAACCCGACCGGTCCGGCGAAGTCCCACCGTCTCCTGCATGGCGCTGAGGATAGCCTTACCTAATCTGACCTGTCAGCCTCAGGTCCACGCCGGGCTAGTGCGCGTACGATGTACACGCTCTACGGCCGCCGCTTCACGAGCACCGATGACGGCCTGGTACGGCGCCAACCGGTTCTCCCGGATGCGGGCACCGAGACTGCCCTCGTCGGCGTGCGCGACCTTGAGACGCTTTCATCAGAGGAGCAATCAGGAACGGATCAGACACAAGCTGCTGTCCAAGAAAGT
>NZ_JBFAKS010000077.1:0-18308 GCF_040655855.1 Kribbella sp. NPDC050281
GCCCCCTCCCCCACATAGGGGACGCGATTTTAAACCCGCGCCCAACGCCACGAGCCTCCGGCGACGCTCGGATGTCCGCGGGCAGACAGGTCAACGCCCGCGTCGACGTCCCTGCCCCGCGTGGGCCTCGCTACTGCGGCGGCAGAATGGTGTCGTTCTTCGAGAGCAACCCGAGCATGCGCTCGTCAATCCGCTCGGGTCCCCAGGGCAGTACCTGTACGCCGGGCTGTGGCTCGTCGCCGCCCTCCACAAACATGGCCTCCGCGCCACCGGGGGTGTAGATGAACACGAGCGTGGCGGGACGGATGCCCGGGTTGTGGAAGCGGTGGACGTTGCCGCGCGGCAGGAACACCACATCACCGGTCGACGCGGTGAAGGTCTTGTCGCCGCTCAGGAACTCCAACTCGCCGTGGGCCACGTAAAACGTCTCGTCGGTCTGTTCGTGGATGTGCGGCGGCGGCCCGCCGCCTGGCGGCACCATCGCCTCGATCAGACCGAGCTGCCCACCGGTCTGCTCACCGGAGAGCATGACGGCGTAGAGGTCTCCGTTGAACCACGTCGTCGCCCCGTCCTTGTTCGGGACGTACACACCGCCCTTCTTCGCGTACTCCAGGTCCGGGCTGCCTTCCGGCACGTTGAAAGTCATCTCAAAACCAATCAATCGTTGATGCGTCGCCGGGTTGCAGTGCCGTCGACGCGCTCGGACTGGGGGAATCACCCGCCGACCCTGCTCCTGCCGGACCGCTCGCGTTTCCGAGGCCAGGGTTGGGGAGGGTCGCGGATGACTTCCGGGTGTTCAGTGGCGCAGGAACCCCAAGGTCTGCTGCACGAAGAGGTCGTGGTGCTGGAAGATGCCGCCGTGCCCGGAATCGGGGTAGATGCTCAGCTGGGCGTTGGGGAGTAGCTGTGCCAGCTCGAAGGAGTTGATCGTCGGCAGCATGATGTCCTCGTCGCCGTTCACGACCAGGACGGGCTGCGTGACCGTCGCCAGGCCGGCGGGTGACGTGCCCTGCTCCCACTTGGCGAGCGCGGTGACTTGGGCGCCGATTGACTCGTTGGTCACCGGCGTATCCCGGTCTTGCAGGGTGCGCCCGTCGAGGCGGCCCAGAAAGGCGTCCGCAGCCGCCTGACTGGTCGGCGTGGGCGAGAAAAACAGGAAGTGCTTCGGGTGCTTCCCCTGGGCCGACGCCTGCTGAACGGCGCTCTGGAGCACCGCTCCAGCGTTCGCCCCGCCCTTGCCGCCGGCGGGGCCGGTGCCGGCCAGAACGAGGCGCCGGACGAGGTCCGGACGCTTCTGGGCGACCACCTGGGCGACCATGCCACCCAGGGAGAAGCCCACCAGGTCGACCGTGTCCAGCCCGATGGCCTCGAGGAACGCCACGGCGTCGTCGGCCATCGCGTCGACGTTGTCGGGGGTCGTGCCGCCCGATCCGCCGACGCCGCGGTTGTCGAAGGCGATGACATGCCGCTCGGAAGCGAGGCCATCGATCACGGCGGGGTCCCAGTCATCCAGCACAGCCGTCAGGTGGTGCAGGAATACGACCGGTACGCCGCCTTCGGTGCCCACCTCCCGATAGGCGAAGGGGACTCCGTCGATGTCCACCGTCGTGGTCGGCGTGTCCTTGTAGCTCACTGCCATTTCCTTCACTCTCCGAACTCGCGCCGCGTTGGGGCGGCATGCCCAGCGTCGTTGGATAACGATCGCTATATAACGAACGCTATCCTATCCGGAGGGTGTACACCAGCCGGAGGGCGAAAGGTCACACATGCGGTAGACCTAGGAGCCGTTTGGGCAGTCCGAGCCGACGTACCTATGAGGGAGGTAGCCCGCGTGCTTTCGGATGTTGAGCTGGTTCGCTGTGCCGTGTCTGGGGATGCGGCCAGCTTGGCCGTGTTGTTGGAGCGACATCGGGCCGGTATGCAGGCTGTCGCGTTGGGTGTGCTCGGGTACGGGCCGGACGTCGAGGACGCGGTCCAGGACGCGATGCTGGTAGCGATGTGCCGGATCGACGAGCTCCGCGACTCGGCGGCGGTGGGGCCGTGGCTGCGGGCGATCGTGCGGAACAACTGCCGGATGCGGTTGCGCGCCTCCCGGTCGGTGCCGATGGCCGACCTGGAGGCGCTGGTCGTGCCGACCGGCGGATCGGCGCAGGAAGAGCTGCTGGAACGTCGCGCGCAGCGGGACTGGATTTGGCACGCGCTAGGTGAGCTGTCCGAACCCCTTCGTTTGGTGACGTTACTGCGGTACTTCAGCGACGTGTCGTCGTATGAGCAGATCGCGGCGCTGTGCGGGGTGCCGGTGGGGACCGTACGCAGCCGGCTGAACCAGGGCCGGACCAAGCTGGCCGCCGCGCTGCGGGCCACCGCCGATCTGGCGCATGACGACGTCGCAGTGCTCACCGAGGCGCGTCGCGGTGAGGCCGAGGAGACGCTGGCGGCGGCGGAGCGTGGCGAGTTCGAGCAAGCGGTACGGAACGCCTGGTGGCCGGATCTGGAGGCGATCACGCCGGACGGGCAGCGCGTCGGTGACGGGCCTGAAGGGGGCCGGAACCTGCTGATCCGCGGGATGGACAGCGATCTGTCGCACGGTGTGCACCAGCGGATCAGGAACGTTGTGGTCAGCCGGGACGTGATGATCTGGGAGGCGGATCTGACCAGTCCGCCGGACGACCCTCAGCATTGCCCGTCGGGTGTGGTCTGGTTGCAGCACCTTCGCGACGGGCGGGTCCGGCGGCTGCGGCTGTTCCACCCCCGACCGGTCAGCCCGGCGGGCTAGTCGAGAAACTGCCGCCGCGATCGAACTTCCCGGGGTGCGGCCGCATCTGGACCGCGTCCAGTGGGTTCCGCCCACATCAGATGCACAGTCAGTGGGAGTTTCGATGCAGTCCACCACCACCCCCGCCGCCCTCACGCCGGGCAGCCACCAGGTGCAGATCGACGGCGTACGACAGAGCTACCACGTCGCCGGGACCGGGCCGGTCTGCCTGGTGCACTCCGGAGGCCCCGGGATGAGCTGGGAGTACCTGCGGATGCCGGCACTGGAGTCGCACCTGACCATGGTGTACCTGGAGCCGGTCGGCACCGGAGCCTCCGGCCGGCTGGCCGACCGCCGTGAGTACCGGATCGACACCTACGCACGGTTCGTGCACGGCGTGCAGGAGCACCTGGGCGTTCCCCGGATGTACCTGCTCGGGCACTCACACGGAGGGTTCGTCGTCCAGCGGTACGCCCTAGACCATCCGGACCGGGTCGCCGGCCTGATCCTGTTCGCCACCTCCCCGGTCACCGGCGCCGAGTTCTGGGCCGCCGCAATGACCAACCTCCAGGACTTGCCCGCGCGACTGTCGCATCGGCCGGAGGCGGCGGCGCTCCCGGCCGCGTTCCAGCAGGCGCTGGCCGCCACCGACGACGCGTCGTTCACGGAGCGCATGCGGGACATCCTGCCCGCGTACTTCGCCGACTACTGGGCCCAGGAGACCGAACTCGCACCAGCCTTCGCCACCTTCCAGGCCTGGATCGACCCATCCGGCGGCGAGGAGCCCGCGCCGTTCGACGTACGCGACGCCCTCGGCTCACTCACCGTGCCGACGCTGATCATCAGCGGCGAGCACGACTTCATTTGCGGCAGCCGGTGGGCGCGGATGTTGCACCAGGCCATGCCCACTTCCCGGCTGCTCGAGTTGGACTGTGGGCACATGGCCCACCTGGAGCGGCCGGAAGCCTTCACTCGAGCAGTGATCAACTTGATCCACGGCTGACACCATTCGACTCCGATCGCCAGTAGATCGGCAGGGCCGAACGTCAGCTCCGCGCAGTCTCCGAGCATCGCGTGACGACTGGGTCGAGGCGGCATCTACACGGTCGCCGGGGGCGGTAGACGTACGGACTGACGGTCAGCGCGACATCAGCCCCCGGGCGTTGGCGAATGTGGCGCTGCCGTGGGCACTAGCACCACGGCAAGGTAGGAAGATCACCGAAGCGTTCGAACACTGACGCCTCCAATAGGTGCCGCGTTGGTCGTGCCGTCCGCGACGATGCATCCCAGGTACGTGCAGACCGCCGAGAGGCCCTTGAACCCGCCCGAGGGTTCGCTGTGCCACGACTACCTTGGCGTCGCCGAATGCCTTGCCGCGGCCGACGGGGCTATCCGAGGATCGGCGTCCTAACAAGCGCGACCGAGTCCGCGTCGTCGGCGTCGGTCTCGCGGCCCTCCCCGGTGGCGAAGACCCGCTCCGGCAGCTTTGGTAGCACACGTCGACGACCCCTGGACAGTCGGCAACGACCTCCCGCACCTGAGCATTTGGGCCACTCAGGACTGGGGATCGTCCGGCTCTCCAGGGGTCGGGGACGGAATCGTAATGCGGAGGTCGTCGGTGCGATTTCGACCAGACCGCTCGCCACAAGGCGTCCGCGACCACCCGCTCTGGAGCGATTCGATCTCCGATCTGCGCGGGTGGCCGCTGCGCCTCGCGGTCGATGGCTAATTGGCCAGGAAGTCGAGCAGTGCAGTGTTGACCTCGTCCGGGTGTGTCCAGGCGATGTTGTGCGGGCCGCCTTCGACGGTGACGAAGGTGAGGTCCTTGATCAGTCCCGGCAGGCGTGCGGCGGTGGCCTCGTACGGGAGGATCCGGTCGGCGTCGCCGTGGATGAGCAGCGTCGGGACGTCGATCTTCGGCAGATCGTCGCGGAAGTCGGTGAGCCAGGTGTCGACGCACGCGTATGCGGCGTACGGCGACGCGCCGATGGCCACGGTGAAGCTGTTCTGCCAGGCCTGCTCGCTGATCTTGGTGCCGCCGAGCACGTCGACGTTGTAGAAGTTGTCGAGGAAGTCCTTGAAGTAGGCCGGCCGGTCGGCCAGCACTGCCGCCTTGATGCCGTCGAAGACCGCCTGGTCGACGCCTGCGGGGTTGTCGTCGGTCTTCAGCAGGTACGGCGGGATCGCGCCCATCAGCACGGCCTTGGCGACCCGCGCGGACCCGTAGGTACCGAGGTAGCGGGTGACCTCACCGCTGCCCATCGAGAACCCCACCAGCACGACGTCGGTGAGGTCGAGCTGGGTCAGGAGTTTGTCGAGGTCGGCGGCGAACGTGTCGTAGTCGTAGCCGACGGTGGGCTGGCTGGACTTGCCGAAACCGCGCCGGTCGTAGGTGATGACCCGGTACCCCGCCCCGAGGAGCGCCCGCTCCTGCTTCTCCCACGACGCCCCGTTGAGCGGGTAGCCGTGGATCAGCACCACCGGCTGCCCCGAACCGTGGTCCTCGTAATGAAGCTCGATCGCCGCGCTGTTCTCCTGCCCGACGGTGACTCTGGCCATGGGACTTTCCTCTCTAAAGTGGAGAACGTGCGTTCTCCCGGATGCTTGCTACTATATGAGAACGAACGTTCTCCGGCAAGGTGGGTGAGATGAGTCACGACGAGAGCGAGGATGAGCTGCGGCGGCAAATCCTCGACGCGGCAGGCGAGATGTTCTACTCGCGCGGTATCCAGAACGTCGGGATGGACGAGATCCGCGACGCAGCCGGCGTCTCGTTGAAGCGGCTGTACCGGTTGTTTGGGTCCAAGGACGAGCTGATCGCCGGCCACCTTGCGCTCAGCGACGAGCGCTTCCACGCTGGCCTCACCAAGCACGTCGATGCCGCCGACGGCCAGCACGACAAGTTGTTGGCGGTCTTCGACTGGCTGGCCTCCTGGTTCGCCGAGGACGACTTCCGCGGCTGCGCATTCATCAACTGCTACGGCGAGCTCGGCGCCACCAACGCAGCGGTCGTTGATGCCGCGCGGGCGCACAAGCAGGCAGTCCGCGACCGTCTCACCCGGCTCGCGACCGAGGCCGGAAGCGGCGACGAACTGGCCGAGCATCTCGCATTGCTCGCCGAAGGAGCGATCACCACGGCAGCGATCTCGGGCTCACCGCAGCCCGCCCGCCAGGCTAGGAAAGCGGCCGCCACCCTGGTACAAGCAGCGCTCGGCGCTGCGAGTCACCGGACTTGAGCGAGAGATGCACGCGGCCTTCTCCCAGGCGAGCGACGTACCAGCCAGCGCCGACGGCTACGTCCCCCGCGCTGCCGCCGTCCGCCATCTGCGGTGGATCGGTGCGATGAAGGCTTGGCTCGCGTTCTTGGGCAGAGTGGTGCGTAGACGGGAACGAACGATCGCTGGTTGGGATGAGAAGCTGATGCCTTAGCGATCCGTCTTTGATCGAACTGCTGCGGCCTGTTGCGCAGTGATGCCGGCGATAGCCATGTCGAGGATTCGCTCGCGTTGCTCATCGGAGCCGAACGGCGAGCTGGTGACGCCGATGACGAACCGCATCACGTCATCGATGCTCATGTCAGGGTTGGCATCTCCCGATTCTTGCGCTCGGGTCAGGAGCGGACCACCAAAGTCGTACAGAGCCTGACGACAGGCCCGGAACGCGCCAGAGTCCCGGTCCAACGCGTCGAGTAGGACCCGCTTCGTGGCCATGTAAGTGACGAAGTGTCTGACCCAGGCGACCAAGGCTGGCCATGGCTCCTCGGTCGCGTCCAGTTCGACAGCGTGTTGGCACAGTGAGTCGACTTCGGCGACATAGACGGCCTCGATAAGGTCTTCTCGCGTCGGGAAGTTGCGATACAGCGTTGCCGGCCCGACTCCGGCACGGCGTGCGATGTCTTCTAGTGAGGCCTCGGTGCCGCTGTCCGTAAATCCCGCACGCGCTGCGGCGATGATCGCGTCGAAGTTTCGGGCCGCATCGGCGCGGTGCGGGCGCCTCTGGTCCAGCAGATCACTCAGCGCCACTTCGGTGACCTCCTGTCCAGTCGCTTGATTCTATTGGTAGAGCTGTCGCGACGCGGGCCGGCTCCGCGCTGCTCGACGTTCGAGGCTGCCAAGCTAGTTGCTCTCGGGACTCAGCCTGGTGATGGCGCCGACGTCAGCCTGGGTTAGCTGGATGGCAGCTGCCTCCAGATTCTCCTTCAAGTGCTCGGCGCTGGTGGTGCCGGGGATCGGCAGAGAGCCGGGGGTGCGATGTAACTGCCAGGCGAGGGCAACCTGTTGTGGCGTTGCACTGAGTCGCTGGGCAATGGGGTCGATGACGGCGCGGAGTGGCTCGCCGTCTTTGCCGCCGGGCACGGTGCCGGGGTGCCAGGGTGAGAAGACGATGTTCTTGTCCTCGGCGATCTGTCGCACAGCGGCTCCGTCACGGACGGCAACGTTGTACTGGACGGTGACCGCGGCGATGTCAGTGATTGTCAGGGCGGTACGTAGCTGGTCGGCGCTGACGTTGGACAGGCCGATGTTGCGGATGAGCCCGTCCTGGCGCATGCCGGCCAGGGTCTCGACGATTTGCTCGAACGGGGCGTCGGTCATAGCCGGGGTGTGCAGGTAGTACAGGTCGATGTGATCCAGACCTAGCCGCCGAATGCTCATGTGCGCGGCCTGGCGGAGGTACTGCTTGTTGCCGACCGCACTCATGTCGCTGTACTCGGGGCCGCCGCGCACGAAGCCGCCCTTGGTGGCGATGACCAGGTTCTCCGGATACGGGTGCAACGCTTCGCGGATCAGCTCCTCGTTGGAGTGCGGACCGTAGACGTCGGCGGTGTCGATATAAGTGACGCCTTGGGCGACGACCTCACGCAAGAGCGCGATCGCCTTGTCGCGGTCGGGGTACTCGCCCCAGACCTTCGGTCCGGTCAGTTGCATCGCGCCGTAGCCGATGGCTCCGACGGTGAGGCCGTCGCCGATCGTGACCGTTGGTGGAAGTTGATGGGATGGTGCGGACATGTCGTTGCTCCTTTCGTTACTTGCTTGATCTGGTTCGCCCTAGCGGGCGAGGTAGCCGCCGTCGACCGGTAGCGCGATTCCCGTGACGTAGCTGGACTTACTCGTCGCCAGATACATGATCGCGTCAGCGACCTCTTCGGGTTCGGCGATACGTCCGAGTGGGTGTGAAGCCACGAGCCGCTCGTGCATGGCCGGGTTCTCGGACACCATGTCGGCGATGAGCGGTGTGTTGACCAGGCCGGGGCAAACGGCATTGACGCGGACGTTGCGGTCGGCGTAGTCGAGGGCGGCAGCCTTGGTCAGGCCGATCTCGGCGTGCTTCGACGCGACGTAGCCCGAGTAGCCGGGGACGCCGGTCAGACCGGCTCCGGAAGAGACGTTGACGATCGACCCGAAGCCTTGTTTCGCCATGATCTCCAGTTCGTACTTCATGGACAGGAACATGCCGCGAACATTGGTGGCGAGCATCAGGTCGAGGGTCTCGACCGGGTAGTCGATGAGCGGGCGCGAGTCATTGCCGCCGTCAACCCCAGCGCTGTTCACTGCGAAGTCCAGTCGTCCGGCCTCGCCGGCCGCGACCTGGACGGCGTGACGGACAGCGTCCGCGTCATGGACGTCGGCGATGACGTACTTTGCGCTGCCGCCGGCATGGGTGACGAGCTTGACGGTCTGCTCGAGTGTTGAGGCGGTGCGGCCGGCCACGGTTACCTCGTAACCTTCGGCGGCCAAGGCCAGGGCTGCTGATCGTCCGATGCCGGTTCCGCCGCCGGTGACAAGGGCTGTCTTGCGTTCTCCTGATTGGGTCTGTGTCCCTGTCTGGGGCATGGTGCAGTCTCCGATCGGGTCGATAAGTGTTCGGGTGAGGCGGCATTCGAGGAGCCAGTCATCACCTGCGGTCTCCATGTGGAGGATTACTCTCACTTTAGCGGAGGAATACTCTCATTTCAAACGGGAACGTTGCCAGGCCGGAGTACGCGGGGTTCCCGGCGACGTCCGGTTCGCCATGAAGCCAGCGCTTGCGGCCGACATGATCACCCGCGCGCTGGATGCCGGTATGCCAGCAGCGTCGGTGGCCGGTGAAGAGGTCTACGGCGCTGACTCCAAGCTACGCGCGGGTCAGCGCCAGGCCGCGGGTCGAGGCGACCAGCGACATGACCATCGCCATGTTGTCGACGCCGTGATCCAGTGGAATGTCGAGCCCGACACCACGGAAGTAGTCCTTGGTGACGGCGTGCAGCACGGTGGCCTTCTTCGAACCGCCGATGAAGATCTCGCCGACGAAGTCCTGCGGGCGTACGGCGTCTCGCATGGTGAGGCGGTGGTCGCTCGGCATCAGAACAATGAGTGGCTCCCGGTCGACCACGACGTACTCGAGGTCATAGCCCGGTTCCACGCGCAGGAAGGCGAGGTCCAGCCGACCGCGGGCTAGCGCCTCCGCGAGGTCGGGGGAGTAGTCACTGACGACTGTGACCTCGATGTTCGCGAGTTCATCGTGCAGCATCCTCATTGCTGACGGCAACCAGTTCATCTCGTGCCCGGTCTGGAAGCCGATGGCCAGCGTGTTCCGTGCGGGCTGCGCCGCCGTCCGGGCGGCTTCGGCGGCGGCATCGACATGCATGGGGGCCTGGCGAGCGTGATCGATGAAGGCTTGGCCCGCGGGGGTCAGCTCAACCCCGTGCACACTGCGCGTGAGCAGTTCGACCCCGACCTCCCTCTCCAGGTCGCGGATCTGCCGGCTGAGCGACGGCTGCGACGTGTGCAGGTGCCGCTTGGCTTGGGCGGCGAGTGCGTCGGCCAGCCCGACGATCGTCGCGGCTGGCGAGATGAGCGAACGTCAGACTGCGCTGGTTAGCCGGCGGCGGTTGTCGCTTCGGCGGCCTGCAGGATGAGCTGGGTTGCGGCCTCGGGTTGAGACACGAACGAGACGTGTGAAGCCGCGACCTCCACGATCGTCGCGTTGGCGCGCTCGGCCATGAACCGCTGCAGCTCCGGCGGGATGGCCTTGTCCTCGGTGCCGAGCAAATACCAGCACGGCAGTGTGTTCCACGCCGGCGGGGCCGACGGCGTGGCTGCGAATGCCGCGGCGGCGTAAGGCCGTTGTGCCGCGGCCATGACTGCGGCCGTCGCGGGATCGACATCGGCCGCGAAGGCTTCGCGGAAGGCCTCGGGGGCGAGGTAGAGGTCGGTGCCCTGGCTCCCGTCGGGGTTGGTGAACGGAACGGGCCGGATCGAGGGCCCCACGAGGCTGCCTTCGAACCTTTCGAGGAGCTGCTGCTGGCTCTCGCCGACGTCGCACATCCAGCCGTTGAGGTAGACGAGCGCGTGGACCTGCTCATTGGCGATGGCGGCGGTGGAGATCACATTGCCGCCGTAGGAGTGGCCGACGAGGACGATCGGACCGCTCAGGGTCTGCAGGAACTCGGCCAGGTAGGCGGCGTCGCCAGCGAGGTCGCGAAGCGGGTTGCCGAACCCGATGGCGGAGTACCCGCGGTCCTGCAGGGCACGGATTTCGGCGTCGAAGCCGGTCGCGTCGGCCCAAGCACCGTGGACCAGGACGATGGTCGGGGTCTCAGCAGCCATTCTCACCAGAGCTCCAATGCTGACGGATTGCCATGTCGCGACTGTAGACCTGTCATGTGTGCCGGGAGCAAGGCAATCGAAACGCATTGGTATGTCGTCTCTCATACGCACGCCGTCTGTGGACCGGCGCGACCTAGCCGAAGCACTATCCGTAGCTCGCCTAAGCGCGCTCACATGCCGCAGAGGACGCGAGGCTCATGGCCGGCGGAAGATCTCGACGCCTCGTCGCCGAACGAACTTCCAAACCGTCCGGCGGCGGCGTCCTTGTAGAGACTGCCGCACGGACGGCTCGCCGCGAGAGCGGGATCCAGCGGCAGCACGGCTCCGCAACGCGGGCACTTGGCGGAGAGGTCCGCTCGCATGCTCCACCCGCGACCTGAACCCGTCGGGGATGGACCGTGTCCCAGGAACGCGTAGTTCTCGGCGGCGATCACGTTTGGACGGTAGACCCGCAAACCTAGCCGGGTAGGCCCGGTGCCGCGCGGGGCCGTCGCCTCTGCTCCGCCTCGATCAATCCGGCGCCCGCGGGTCAGTACGTCTACCTGCAGCCGCTGCTGCAGCCAGGAGTGCATGGGTGATGCACGATCTCTCGACGCCGCGAGTTGATACGTCGCGGCTGGCCCACAGCGCGGGCTAGTGTCGCCGTGCGTGGCACGAAAGCGCGGATACTCATGGGGAATCTCGCGTGCGCTGCGGGTGGCCGTGTTACCAAACCGCTGGTAGAGAGCCGATGCGACGACGAAGTTCCGCGGATGCCCGCCGATCACCAGATCCGCTCCAGCCCTGGTCAGCGCAGAGCGGTCCGGTAGCTGATGCGCACCCGCTGGTGCTCCTCGACCGTTGCGTGGCGAGCCTTGTCAGACGCAGTGTGACAGGGGCATTGAATGGTCCGCGCCTCTAATCAGGAGTCTTGCGCTGGTCACGCGCGATGAGCACTACCGAGCCTACGTCGACTGCGTACCGCAGTGCTAACCCGCCACTCCGCGATGCGGGGCTACTGACGTGCCGACCTGCTGTCGCTCTAGTCCGAGCTCGTCGACCCTGATACAGCCACACGCGCAACCCGTGAGGAGCGGCTGCTCGCGCGGTGGAACATCAAGCAGTCCAACCCGTGACGAGAACCCACTGGTGCTGGGCGTACGGTGCTCGCGGCTCCAGTCCGTCGTGGCACCGGCAAGTGAAATGGAGTTCGCCAGGGCAGATCTGACACCACAGCCGGCATTGCGCCAGGCTCAGTCTGTGCCAGCCCTCAGAGTTCGGTCCGCGGGCTGTGGGCTCGCGTCACTGGACCACGAGGTCGACCTCCGTATATGGCTACTTCGCGCCCTTGCCGCCGTCCAGTTGGGTGCCACTCCTGGCCGAGTGGCGCCAGATGCTCCGACAGGAGCGCACTGCAGTACCGGCGAGCATGATCTGAATGCCGGGGTGGTCGCGCAAGGCCTTCTTGATCTTGGTCCTGAGCAAGGCTGCCGTCGTTAACGCTCTTGGTGGCCTACCGTGCGACCGCGTGGCAACCGGTCTGGTGACTCCTGGATCTCGTGATCCTGGTTCTTTGGCGAGCACCGGGGCGTGATCGTCGGTGCTATGGATGCCTTTGCGCCTGGTTGCGGTCCGCGTGTGGCGGAGAATCCGGAGTCGGCGCCTCTGCGTCGGGTGCCTGGTTGGTCGATCGAGAGACTGCTGGTCTTGCTGGATGAGGCGATTGACTCTGCTGGGGCTCAGTTGGCGCGGTCGGCGGGGCTATGGGACGACACACAGATGAGGCAATGGCGCGTCAGAAGTCTTGTCGATCCGTTCGCCGTCGTTCCAACCTACGGGGAGTGACTGCTGACTCGCTGCTCGAGGCAACATCTCCCGAGCATGAGCTCGGACTCCCGTGAGCGACTCGAGCCACGCGATGGCATCCTGGATCTCGTGATCGGGGTTCTCTCAACGAAGTAAGAAGGCGACCTTCGAGGCCTGAACGTCTTGGCTTCGTGGAGGTCTGATGAGTGAATCAAGCTTTGCCTTGTCGATGGAGGACCGGCGGCGGTTGCTGGAGGCAAACGTTGCTGCAGCACGGTTCTTTCGGTCGGAGTTGCTGCGAGCAACCAGTAGTTGGCCTGTGGAGTATCTGAAGGCGTTGGGTTCCGAGTCGGTGTTGGAAGGTGACTCGGCTTGGCAGGTTGGGTATGCGCCGCGAGACCGGCGGGGGTTGGTTGAGCATCTGCGGGTCGAGGGGTTCGGATACGGCACGTTGGTGCGGGCTGGGTTGGTGGCTTGGTCTGATGCGGGGGAGGCGATTGATCAGCATCAGGATCGGTTGATGTTGATGGCTCGTGATCATCGGCTGTCACCGGTGGGGTTCATCGGAATCGGGCGGGACGGGCAGGCGCGGTCGGTGAGTCCGGTGACGGTGCTTCATCGGCCGTCGAATGTGCTGGTCGGAATCGATGAGCAGTTGGATCTGTTGGGCGGCGGCGCGGTGCCGGTGATTGTTGATGATCCGGTGGATGCGATCGCGATCTCGCAGGTCAGCCGGGAGGTGGGTGGCCAATGGGCGGGGATCCCGGTGTGTGGTGCCGGCTTGTCGACTGCGCAGGCCAGGATCCTGCGGCGCTTCAGTGCCAGCGACAAGGTGATCGTCGCCCTGAGCGGAACCGAGGCCGAGCGCAGCCAGAAGCTGGGCTATCTGCTGGATCTGGCGTTCTTCTTCGATCGGGTGCGTGCCGTGTCGTTGCCGACGAGTCCTGCGTTGCTGGCGCGATCGGAGTCGGGTCCGGACCGTCTGCATGAGCGGTTGTTGAACTCGCGGGCGTTGATGACGTTCCGGGTGACTGGCAGCGGCTACGTGGCCTCCAGGCCAGCAGATCCAGATCCGCCCGAGGCCGGACCGGGATTGTGATGCGTCATGGTCGGCAATCAGCAGTTGCTGCAAGCCACTAGATCAGCGGCGATGTTCTACCGCCAGCAACTCCAAGGTCGTCCGAACGGTTGGGCAGCCCAGCATCTGCGGGAGCGGGGGGTCGGACAGAGCCTCTTGGCGGGAGCGACTGGGTGGTGGTTGGGGTACGCGCCCGACACGTGGTCAGGTCTGGTCGATCATCTGCGTCGTGAGGGCTTTGACGACCAGACGATGCTCTCGGGTGGTCTGGCGAGAGCCACGCGCAGCGGGTATCTGGTCGACAGGTTCCGTGGCCGGATCATGTTCCTCGCCGAGGACCGGCAGCTGAATCCGGTCGGCTTCGTCGGCCGCGCACCGGGTGGCCTGTTGAAGTACCTGAACTCACCGACCACCGACATCTACACCAAGGCAACGACTCTGGTCGGTGTCGGCGCCCAGCAGCACCGTCTGCGTGAGGGTGCGGTGCCCGTCTTGGTCGAGGGCGCGATGGATGCAGTGGCCGTGAGTCAGCTGAGCGACCACTGGGCCGGGGTGTCGGCCTGCGGTACGGCGATTTCGCCCGAGCAGGCCGTCATGCTCAGGCACGCGTCGCGCGTGGATTGGGTGGTCGTGGCGTTCGATGGCGACTCGGCGGGGGTGAACGGCGCAGCACGGAGCCTTGATGTGCTGGCGGAGGTGTTCGGGGTGGTACTCGCTGCGGATCTCCCGCCGGGTCAGGATCCGTCGTCGCTGTTCGCCGCCAGCTCCGAGCGGCTTCATGACGTGTTGACCCATACGCGTCCGCTGGCTCAGGTCGCGATCGATGTCGAGTTGTCGCGCTGGGATCGGGTGCTGGACCACATCAGCGGTCAGGTCAACGCAGTACGGGCTGTGGCTCCCCTCGTGGCGCAGCTGTCGGCGGGCCGCGTGGCTGCAGAAGTGGCTCGGCTGGCGCGAAGGGTCGGCCTGGAGGAGCAGGTCGTCTCCCGGGAGGTGGTGGCGGCCGTCGGCTCACGGAGGCAATCGCGCGCCACCCGGCGGCGGTCGGCTCGCCATTTCGATGGGGTCGAGGTGGGAGCGGATCCACCTGGGATGTCCAGGACTCCTTGATTCCGAAATCCCGGTTCTGGTTTCAGGCACAGGCCAGCAGATTGGTGGCACCGCAGTACGACGAGGGGCGACAGACCTGCTCCTCCTTCCCTGAGACGGAGGCATCCGATGGATGTTGAGCTGGAGGTACTCATCACCGAGGCAGCCCGCTCGGAGTGGGCGCCGGAGCCGTCGCGGCACCTGGCCGAGGGGATCGAGACCCACATCGTCGGACCGCTGTCGAGCCGGCTGAAGGCCGCACTCGGCCATGACGAGGCCTCCCAGCTCGCTCGGGTGATCGCCTGGGAGCGGTGCCGCGAGCTTGCGGTCAGTCGCCCTGCGGCTGGGGTGTCGTGGGGATACCTCGCCAACCTGGTGCGCTGGCGGCTGATGGACGCCGTTCGGTCAGATCTCCTCCGTCGTCAGCGGCACCCGCTGACCCACGAACCTCCCGAACTCGAAGTCACCCACCGGTCGCCACTGGGTCCCCATCTGGAACGCATCGCAGCCGAGCTCGAGCGCGAAGGACTGCCAGCACCCGCCGCGCGCAGCCTGATCCAAGCGGCCTCGGATGGGCCGCCGTTCTACCGGTCGACCGTTATCATGCGGCTCCGGCGAGCCGGCGCTCGGGGAGCCCAGGCCGAGGCTCTGGCGTGGCTGCTGCGCGGCGGGCCCGGCAGACCGTCAGCGCTGGCACGGCTGGCCCAGGGACAGACGCCGGCGGTGGTGTTCGGGGATCCGGTCGTAAGGCGCTGGATCCGAGCCGGTGCCGGCCGTGATCTGCGGTTTTTCGGCCGACGAAGCCTGCTCGGCCACCGCCCAGCAGCTCGGCTGGATCGAGTGAGCGCCGCCTGATCCAGAAAGTTGCCGGCCTCATCCGTTGAGGCCCGGTATGACGCACAACCAGGCCGACGTACCTCGCCACCACTGGCTCATCCGGTACTACCGCGCGCAGCTCAAGTTCGAGCTGCACGTGCTCACAGCGCTGCGGATCATCCCGCCGCCGATCGCTGCTGCCGTGTTCGCGTGGCTGCGCCGTACCGAAGTCCCCAAGAAAGGAACCACCGTGAACCAGCCGATCCGATCGAAGATCGTGATCCCCATCGTGATCCTGCTCGGCATCACCGCGCTGATCCTGGCGCTGGTCGCCCGCTGGCAGAACTCACCGGACCAGCACACCAGTACGCCGAACGCCGACGTCACCGTCCTACCAGGACAAGCCGAGTCGACAGCGGTGCGGCTGGATGCATGGACGCGGCCGACGACCACGGATCCGCAGGAGTTCGCGATCTCGTATGCCCGGGCGATCTGGACCTACGACACCAGCCGTCACAGCTTCACCGACTGGCAGGACGCCGTCAGCGTGTTCGCTGACCCGACCGGCGCCGCACCGCAGGTGGCAAAGAGTCTCTTGCCTTCGTGGTCGGAGTGGGACCAGCTCGAGCTGCGCAAGGCCCACGCCACCGCCAGCGACGTGACGGCCGAGACCACGCCGCAGCTCGAGAAGCTGCAGCACGTGGACTATGCCCCGAAGGGCTGGCACGGGTTCGTCATCCGCGGGACCCAGACCACTGTCCTGGACACTGAGACCACAGTCTTCCGACGGCAGGCAACCGTCGGCGTCGTCTGCGCGCCGGTCTGCAAGTTCTGGTCCGCGAGCGCTCTCGTTCTGCCGTGATCGTCAAACTCGCGCTCTCCGGCTGCCTTCTGGTCGGCGGCCTCGGCCTCGTCGCCCCGCTCGCTGGCGCAGTGCACGGCACTGACACCTGCATGGCGACACCTACGGACTGCCAGGGCGCGCCGGTCAGCACGGAGGGTGGTGAGATCCCGGGCGCGGATACTGCCGTCGCCCGGGCGCTCCGCCTGGTCGGTGACAACGGTTACTACCAGCTGTGTGCGCGGTTGGCAGCCAACATTTGGGGTCGGCCGCGTGCCGGGTACTTCTCGGCCGCGGAGCAATGGCAGCAGATGGTTGCGACCGGCAACGCGCACAGCGGCGACCGGCAGCCTCCGGTCGGCGCGCTCGTCTTCTGGGAGACCGGTGGACCGTACGGCCATGTCGCGGTGTACGTCGGCAACGGCCAGATCGTCTCCAACGACATCAACGACCGTGTCCCCGGCGAAGGCGGCGTCTACCTCGTCGACTTCGAACTCATCGAATCCAAATGGAACGCCGGCTACCTCGGCTGGGCGCCACCGATCTACTCGACCACCTGACCAGCGAAGGACCTGACGTGTTCATCCGCAACGCCCTCCTACGGCACACAGTCATCCTGCAAGACCCCGGGATCAGCCCGAACACCAACGGCCTGCCCGGGCTGCCCGCATTGCGCCAGATGGTCGGCGCCCTGCTCACCTTCAGTCTCGTGATCTGCGTCGCGGCCTTCGTCATCTCGGCCGCCGCCTGGGCGATGGGCAGCTTCAACAGCAACGCGCACTACGCCGGCAAAGGCAAGACAGGCTGCCTGGTCGCGGCCGGAGCCGCGATCCTCATCGGGTCGGCGAACGGACTCATCCGTTTCTTCAGCGGCATCCACATCGGCTGATAGGAGCGCATCGATGGCATGGTCCGACTGTCTTTTGAACCCATTCGACTGTGCGGCGTCGACGGGCACGAATGCGATCACAGACTCGTGGTGGAACTCGTTCCTGAACTGGATGGCACGAGGCCTGACCGACGTCACGTCGTACGTCTTCCAGGCCTTCAGCACCAGTACGGCGCCGAGGTTCGACCATCAGTGGTGGCAGGACAATCTCGCTCTGATGATCACCATCTCACTCCCGCTGCTCGTCGCGGCATTTCTCCTGCAGTGCGTATCGGCGGTCATCAGACGCGAGCCGGCCCGGCTCGGTCACGCGCTCATGGGCGCACTGCTGGGCACCGCCGGAGTGCCGCTGGCAGTGGCCGTCATCAGGTCGTGCGGGTTGGCGGTGGATGAGATCTCGACTGCGATTCTCGGCAACCGGGCAACTGCCGACGGCTTGAAGCGCATGGTCCAGCTGGCTGGCTTTCCTGCGGGAGCGACGCTCGGAGGGTTCTTCCTGACGGCCGTCATCCTCGGTCTAATCGCCTCCATCTCCCTGTACTTCGTCATGCTGATCCGCGAGGTCGCGATCGTGGCGTTCGTCGTCTTCGCGCCGATCGCGATGGCGAGTTGGACGTGGTCTGCGACGCGTCATTGGCTGCGGCGCTGGATCGAGGTCGTCGGCGCCCTCCTGTTCTCCAAGGTGGCGATGGCCGTGGTCTTCACGGTCGGGATATCGGCGGCTGGAAACGTCGACAAGAACGGCGATGCCTCGATCGGCACCTTTTTGACTGGAGTCCTGCTACTCGCGATGGCCGCCTTTGCGCCGATAGCCACCTTCTCCTTCATCCACTGGGCAGGCGATCACGGCCAGACAGCGGTTCATGCGCTCCAGCAGGGAACCGCCGGACCAGCGGCACTTAAGGAGCGATTCGACCAAGCCCAGCAATGGCGCGCGCACCACTTCGGCGGATCGAGTAGTGGCATCGACGACGGGCAAGTCGTTGGAGGGGCGAGCGACTCTCCTGATGAGCAGTCGGCAGGCAACCCCGCATCTGCGGACCAGCTCGAGCCTACGACGTCCAGCGATGGAGTCGGATCGCCGCCGCCGGGTGGTGGCGACGGTTCTACAGCAACCGCAATCGCCGCGAGTCAGTCCACGAGTGACGGTCCCAGCGGCGCCGCTCCGACGCCTGACGGTGGAAACAGCACTGACCAGCCAGGAAGTGAACGTCAGTGACGACACCTAGCGCACTCTCAACCCGGTTCCCCCGCCCCGAACGAAACGCCGTACTCCTCGGGCTTCGTCCTGTGCAAGTCGCACTCTTGCTGCTCGCTGTGATTGCCGCGACCGTGTTCATTCTCGTGCAATTGCCCTCAGTGGCGAGGTTGATCTGAACCGTCCCGGGGTTGGTGCGCCCTCGGTTATGTGAGTGCGACCGGTTGGTCGTCGCGGGTTTGTGCATAGTAGTTGGCCTCGGCTTCGGCGG
>NZ_JBFAKS010000078.1:0-15917 GCF_040655855.1 Kribbella sp. NPDC050281
AGTCGGCGCACGAGATCCTCGCCGGCGCGGACGTCCTCGGCGCGCAGCCGGGCTCCCAGAGTGCGGCATGGATGTCCCTGCGGGGACAGCAGCGGCCGACGGTGTTTGTGGAGCGACCTGAGCGGGTGTCAGGCGGCTTGCGGGACGCGGGTGCGGTTCTTGGCGGCCCACACGGCCCGGCGCAGTTGGGCCTTGTCCGGGTAGCCGGCCGCGCGGCCGATCACATAGACGTCGTGGCTTCGCATGTTGACCATGCCGGCGACGTACCAGACCGGGCTGCCCTCGGCGAGCATGGTGACGATCATGGTGCGGACGGTGCTGTCGGTGGTGGCGGTGGTGTTCATTCTGACCCTCTCCTTTGGTCGCTCTCACTGATACGTCGGAGAAGAGGGCCCGGAATCGACACACCTCGACAAACTTTTCTGCCGGTATTTTGGGCCGGTGACGATCACGCCGAGCGATCCGTACGCCGCCTACTCCGCCCTCCGCCGATCCGGACCCGTGCACCGTGTCGCCGGCCCCGACGGCAGCCCTTCCTGGCTCGTCACCCGGTACGACGACGTCCGCCGGGCACTCGCGGATCCGCGACTGTCCGTCGACAAGCGCAACGCCCTCCCCGGCAACTACCGCGGTCTCAACCTGCCACCCGCCCTCGACGCCAACCTGCTCAACATGGACCCGCCGGACCACACCCGGATCCGCTCCCTCGTCACCCGCGCCTTCACGCCCGGCCGGATCGAGTCGCTTGCCGCGCCCATCCGCCGTACCGCGGACGACCTGCTGGCTCCCGTCGTACGTCGCGGGCAGGCCGACCTGGTCGCGGAGTACGCCGCGCCGCTGCCGATCACGGTGATCTGCGACCTGCTCGGCGTACCCGAGGATGCGCGCACCGACTTCCGTGCGTGGACGGACACGATGCTCGCGCCGCCGGGACCGGACGAGGCGCGGGCCGCGATCGGGGCGATGCTGCGGTTCTTCGCCGGACTGATCGAGGGCAAGCGGTCGGTCCCGGGTGACGACCTGGTCAGTGACCTGATCGCCGCGCGGGACGATGACGATCGCCTCAGCGACGACGAGCTGACCTCGCTGATCTTCCTGATCCTGTTCGCCGGGTACGAGAACGTCGTCCACCTGATCGGGAACGCGACGCTCGCCCTGCTCGAAGGGCCGGCCATGTGGGAGCGGCTGCGGTCCGACCGGTCGCAGCTCCCGGCCGCGGTCGATGAGCTGATGCGGTACGACGGCCCGGCGCCGCTGGCGATCAGACGGTTTCCGGTCGAGGACGTGGAGATCGATGGCGTGGTGATTCCGGCGGGGGAGACAGTCCTGCTCGGGATCTCTTCGGCGAACCGGGACGCGGAGCGCTTCCCTGATCCGGACCGGGTCGACTTCGATCGTGCGGTCGGCGGACACCTTGCTCTGGGGCACGGGATTCACTACTGCCTCGGTGCGCCGTTAGCGCGGTTGGAGATCGCGATCGCGCTGGAGGCGCTGCTGGATCACGTGCCCGGTCTGCACCTCGGCGTACCGCGGAGTGACCTGCGCTGGCGGGACTCGATCCGCACGCGCGGTCTGCACGCGCTGCCGGTCATGTGCTGAAAACGCTGCTCGTCTTCTGACAAAACGAAGCGCCCCGGTCAATGACCGGGGCGCTTGTCCGTGTGGGTCCCGGGGGGAGTGGGACCACCACACGTTGGGGGGACTTCGACACTAACCCGAGCGAGGGGTCAGTTCCGAATCCTTTCGAACACGTTTCGGTCAACGGAGTGGAACTTGCGATCAGCGGCTCGTCCGGCGCCGGTACAAAGACGTCGCCAATGTGAACGAGAACAGGAGTAGACCACAACACCACGCGAGTGCGATCCAGCCGTTGTTCTCCAGTGGTGCGCCGATCAGAAAGCTGCGCACGGTCTCGATCACCGGCGTGATCGGCTGGTGTTCACTGATCGGCCGCAACCATGACGGCATCGTCTCCGGCTGGACGAACGCACTGCTCAGGTACGGCAGGAACAACATGAAGAAGCTCAACGTGCTGGCCGACTCCACCGACTTGGCGATCACGCCGAGACCGGCCGCCAGCCACGACAATGCGAGCACGTAGAGAAGGAGCAAGCCGATCGCGGCCAGCCATTCGCCGGCGTTCGCCGAAGGCCGGAACCCCATCGCCAGTGACGCGAGTACGACGATCGCCGTCGACACGGAGTTACGGGCGACGCTCGCGGTGACGTGCCCGGTCAGCACGGCGAAGCTGCGGATCGGCAACGAGCGCAGGCGGTCGATCATCCCGCTGTGCATGTCATCCGCGACCACCATCGCCGTCGACGAAGCGCCGTACCCGGTGGTGAGCAGGAGGATGCCCGGCACGACATAGTTGATGTACTCCGTGCCGGTACTGATCGCGCCACCGAAGACGTACACGAACAGGCACATCATCAGCAGGGGGAGCAGGATCGAGACGAACAACGTCTCGACGTTGCGCCGGGACAGCCGGACACTGCGGTCGATCATCGTCACCGTGTCCGAGAACGCGGCGGCGACTCCGTGATGGGACATGGCGGACTCCTAGGCGGTGAGGGCGAGGAAGACGTCGTCGAGGGTCGGCCGGTGCGACGAGACGCGCTCGGGCCGCAGACCGTTGTCGCGCAGTACGTCGAGCACGTGGTGCAGGTGGGCCGCCGTACCGTCGGACGGAATGTTCAGCACGAGATCATCGGCGACGCCGTCCAGTACTCCGGTTGCCTTGAGCAACTGCACCTCGTCGGCGAAGCGGAGCTCGATGCGTTCGCCGCCGATCTGGGTCTTGAGTTCGTCGGCGGTGCCGGTGGCGACGATCCGGCCGTGGTCGAGCAGCACGATCCGGTCGGCCAGCCGGTCCGCCTCCTCGAGGTACTGCGTGGTGAGCAGGATCGTGGTCCCGTCCCGGACCAGTTCGCCGATCACGTCCCACATCGTCGACCGGCTGGCCGGGTCGAGTCCGGTGGTCGGCTCGTCCAGGAAGATCACCCGCGGCCGCGCGATCAGGCTCATGGCCAGATCGAGCCGCCGCCGCATCCCGCCGGAGTACGTCTTCACGCGCCGGTCCATCGCGTCGGTCAGCCCGAACCGCTCCAGCAGTTCGCCGGTACGTCGACGTGCGGCGGGCCGGCCCAGATGCATCAACCGGCCGACCATGACCAGGTTCTCCCGGCCGGTCTGGTTCTCGTCCACCGCGGCGTACTGCCCGGTCAGGCTGATCACCCCGCGAACCTGGGCCGGCTCGCGCAGGACGTCGTACCCGCCGATGGTCGCTCCGCCGTCGTCCGGCCTGGTCAGCGTGGTCAGGATCCGCACGATGGTGGTCTTGCCGGCGCCGTTCGGCCCGAGCAGCGCGTGCACGGACCCCTCCGGCACCCGTAGGTCGACCCCGCTGAGCACCTCCGTCGCGCCGTAGGACTTCCGCAGCCCGGTTGCCTCGACGATCATCGTCCCCTCCCTACTGCGTATCGAATACGCTAAATAGCGTAGCAGATACGCTATATCGCTCGGCAAGCCCTAAACTGAGGCGGTGGAGAAGAACGAGTTGCCTCCGGACGTGGCACTGATGTGGCGGTTGCGGGAGGCGCCGCGGCGGGGACCGAAGCCGTCGCTGTCCCTCGACGACATCGTCCGGGCCGCGATCGAGATCGCCGATGCGGACAACGATCTGGGCGCGGTCTCGATGGCACGTGTCGCCGAGCGACTCGGCAACTCGACCATGGCGCTCTACCGGCACGTGAAGAGCAAGGACGACCTGCTCGTGCTGATGTCGGACGCGGCGATCGAGCGCCCGGACCCGATGCCCGAGGGGGTCGACTGGCGGACCGGGCTGACGTTCTGGGCGGACAACGTGCTGGCCGCCATCCGCAAGCACCGGTGGTACGCGAAGATCCCGATCTCCGGTCCGCCGGCCGGCCCGAACAACCTCGCCTGGTTCGACGCCGCGCTCGGCGTACTGAACGGCACCGGTCTGCCGGAGGAGGCGAAGGTCGGTGTGGTGATGGGCCTGATCACCTACGTGCAGGGTCAGATCCGGGTCGCCTTCGACCTGGCCGCGGGGTACGACGAGAATCCGGCGGCGTTCCAGCAGTTCGGTGCCACCCTCAGGCAGGTGGCCGACCCGCGGCAGTACCCGGCCGTCGCCCGGTTGGTCGAGGCCGGCGTCTTCGACGAGGTGGGCAATTTCGAGGACGAGAGCGACCAGGACTTCGATTTCGGTCTGCAGCTCTACCTGGATGGTGTGGCGGCCTACATCGATCGGGTCTGTCAGGACAAGTGAATGACCGCGTCGGCCGCCGGCGCGGTCGCCGCGATCAGTCGCGCGTTGCGTTCGTCGGTGCCGTAGGTGCGTTCGTGCGCTTCCTCGGCCGACCTGCCGTACCGCCGGTGCCGCGCCTCGAGCCGTTCGCGCCGCAGCTGTTCGGGCACCTCGACGTACCAGCACTCGTCGAGCAATGTGCGGAGGGTTGCCCAGGGTTGTCGGTCGAACAGCAGGTAGTTGCCTTCGGTCACGACCAGGGTGACGTCGGGTCCGACTCCGATGCTGGCGGCAATCGAATCCTCGAGCCCGCGGTCGAAGCGTGGCGCCCAGATCTGCTCGTCCGGTGACTCCTTCAACCTCTTGAGCAAGGCAACGAACCCGTACCCGTCGAAGGTGTGCGGCGCACCCTTCACTTCGGCCAGCCCGAGCTCGACCAGGACCGACTGCGCGAGGTGGTAGCCGTCCATCGGCACCAGCGCGACCCGGTGCCCGTCACCGATGAGCTTCGCGGTCAGCTGCTCGGCGTACGTCGACTTGCCGGCCGCGGGAGCTCCGGTGATCCCCAGGATCTGCCGCCGCCCCCGCGTCGCGAGTCCGACAGCGCGGTCGTAGGCGGCGGCCGAATCCAGGGTCTCCACCTTGGCGATCCTAGGCGAGATATCCGTCGGAGCGGACGAGGATCTCGTCGCCGTCCTCGGCGTGGTAGTAGGTGAAGGCCTCGGGGCTGGTGTACGCCGCGCTGCCGTCGCGACCGATGTCGACGGTGTGCTCGTCGGTCGCTGGGGTGGTGGGGGAGAAGCGGAGCACGGTGGTGTGCGGGCCGCGGAAGAGGTCGAACAGGCGCAGCTTGTTGCCCGAGGCATCTACCAATGGGGCGTCCGGTGCGCGGTCGCCGGAGGTGATGGCGCGAGTGTCCGAGAGGGCGCGGTAGGAGACGTCGAGCTGGCGGGTGTTCTCGCCGCGCTCCATCGCCGACTCGTCGCCGTCGACATGCTTCTGCATCAGCTCTCCGCTGATCCCAAGCACGCGAGCCGCGTTGGTCCGGCGCTCGGTCTCGTACGTCGCCAGCACCTCTTCGCGTCCGTCGGCCAGCTTCCAGCCGAGGTTGTACGCGTCCTGGACGCCGGTGTTGAGGCCCTGACCACCGGTCGGCGGGTGCACGTGCGCGGCGTCGCCGGCGATGAAGACCCGTCCGACCCGGAATCGCTCGGCCAACCGGACGTTCGGCCGCCAGACGGTCGACCAGGTCAGATCCCGCAGCTTCGCCACGCCCGGACCGGCGTACCGATCGACCAGCGCCTGCAGGCCCTCCAGCGAGGTGTCGGCGTCGTCGGAGTCGAGCGGGGCACCGAACTGGAACTGGTCCCCGCCCGCCAGCGGTGTCAGGGCGATCCCCGACATCGGGTTGTCCTTACCGGCGAACCAGTAGCCGGAGTCGTGGTTCAGGCCGTCGGCCGCGACGTCCCCCAGGAGGGTGCGGATCGACTCGTCGGTGGTGCCCTCGAAGGCGAACCCGAGGTGCTTGCGGACGAAGCTCCGGCCGCCGTCGGCACCGACAAGGTACTGCGCGTCGACCATCTCGCCGGTGGAGAGTTGGGCGGTCACCGAGTCGGAGTCCTGGGTGAACCCGACGATCGCGGTGTCCAGTTCGACCTGAACGCCGTACTCGGCGAGCTTGTCGCGCAGGATCTTCTCGGTGCGCGACTGGCCGAGCATCCAGGCGTTCGGGTACGGGATGTCCGGGCTGGGCTCGAGGATCGGTGCCATCCGGCGCTCGTCGACCGGCGTGCCGTCCAGGTAGATCTTCATGGTCGGAAGCGACCGGCCCTGCCGCAGGATCTCGTCGATGACACCGAGGTCGTCGAACACCTCGAGGGTCCGCGGCTGCAGACCGTCGCCGCGCGAGCCGTTGAAGAACTCGGTCGCCTTGTCGATCAGCCGGACGGCGATGCCACGCCGGGCCAGGTCGATCGCCAGCGTCAATCCGGTCGGGCCCGCCCCTGCGATCAGAACTGTCATGATCTGGTCTCCTTGACTGAATTATGATTCACTGAATTCAGATTCACTATGAACGTGACTAGGGTTCGGTGTCAAGGAGGTTGTCGTGACCGACACGGTGAGCCGCCGGGAACGGGCGGCCGGGACCGGGGCCGCGCTGAAGCAGGCGGCCCGGGAGGTGTTCGCCGAGCGCGGGTACCTGAACACGAAGATCACCGACATCACCGCGGCCGCGGGCCGGGCGACGGGATCCTTCTACAACCACTTCGCGGGCAAGGAGGAACTGCTCGAGGCGCTGCTCAGGGACATGCTCGCGGAGGCCGACGAAACGATCGCCGACGTCGCCGGCCATGACGCGGACTTCAGCAAGATCTCAGCGATCCGCTGGCACGTGGCCGCGTTCTGGCAGTTCTATCAGCAGCACCTGCCGGAGATGATCGCGGTGAAACAGGCCGCGATGGTCGACCCGGAGCTCGGCCGGCGGCTGCAGCAGATCATGGCCGACGACGACGCCCACATGATCGAGCACTTCGCGCATCTGCCTAATCCACCGGCCGAACCGCTCGTGCAGATCTCCGCGATGAACGCGCTGATGGAAGGCTTCGCCTACACCTGGCTGGTCGTCAACCCTGCCAACGGCCAGACCATCCCGGACGAAACCGCCATCGACACGCTGACCAACCTCCTCCACCACGGCCTGGCTGGGAGGCAGTAGCCGCGGCGGACCTGTGGCACTCACCAAGTCCGTCGGCTCAGCCTCGGTCAGGCTGGGTCGTGAGCTGACGAGGCCGGACCGAGGACGTTGGTGAGTGGGGCAGGTCCGGGTCGCTCCACGCGGCGGCTGGTGGCTAGTCCTCCGGCGGGGGTGGCTCCTCGGCGCCTTCGCGTTCGTCGCGGGCGGCCCACTCGAGCAGGGTGTCGAGTGAGTAGACGTTGTCGTCGATCGTCTCGTGCAGGTCGCCGAGCTCGGCGAAGCGGGCCGGCACTGTCTCGATGGTGAACTCGCGTGGGTCCACGTCGTCCACCTCGTCCCAGCGGATCGGGGTCGAGACTGTGCCCTCAGGGTTACCGCGGACCGAGTACGCGGCCGCGATCGTGTGGTCGCGCGCGTTCTGGTTGAAGTCGACGAACAGCTTCTTCGGGTCGCGGTCCTTGCGCCACCACGTCGTCGTCACATCGTCCGGTGCGCGTCGCTCGACCTCCCGCGCGAACGCCAGGGCGGCCCGGCGTACGTCGGAGAATCCGTACGTCGGCTCGACCCGGACGTAGATGTGGATCCCCGACCCGCCTGACGTTTTCGGATAACCGACCGCTCCGAGGTCGTCGAGGACCTCGTGCGCGACGTGGGCGACCCGGCGTACCCGGTCGAAGGGGCAGTCCGGCATCGGGTCGAGGTCGATCCGCCATTCGTCCGGCTTCTCGGTGTCGGCGCGGCGGGAGTTCCACGGGTGGAACTCGACGGTGGACATCTGCACGGCCCAGGCCACGTGCGCGATCTCGGTCACGCACAGCTCGTCGGCGGTCCGGTTGTACCGCGGGAACTTCACCCGGACGGTCTCCATCCACGGCGGCGCGCCGTGCGGCAGCCGCTTCTGGTGCACCTTCTCGCCGGCGACGCCCTCCGGGAACCGGTGCAGCATGCACGGCCGCTCCCGCAGCGCGCGGACGATCCCGTCACCCACCGACAGGTAGTACTTCACCAGATCGAGCTTCGTCTCCCCGCGAGCAGGAAAGTAGACCCGATCCGGATTCGAGATCCGCACCGTCCGCTCGCCCACCTCCAACTCGACCGCCGGAGACTTCGCCTTCCCCTTGGACTCAGCCATAGGCTCAACCTAACTGCCCGTGCCGACAGGAGCCATCGACTCCGCGCTGGAGGACCAGGTGTCCGACACTGTTCTGCTGCCACGAGAGGTGCTGGAGCGCTTCCAGCAGTCGTCGATCGACAAGTCGATCGACGAGATGCTCGACCTCTACGCCGAGGACGCGGTCTACGAGTTCCCGTTCACCCCGCCGGGTATGCCGTCGCGTCTGGACGGGCGTGCGGAGATCCGCGGCTTCCTGGAGGCGAACTGGGAGTCGGCCCCGCTGCGCTACCAGGCCTACCGCAACGTCGTGGTGCACGAGACTTCTGACCCGGAAGTGATCATCGTCGAGCAGGACGCGACCGGCACGGTCACGACGACCGGCCGCGCCGTCACCCTGCCGAATATCGTCGTCCTGAGAGTCCGGGACGGCCGGATCGTGCACATCCGGGACTACGTGAACGTTCTGGCCGCGGCCGAAGCCATCGGGCTACAGATCACGCCAGACGTGTGAGCCAGCCGCGGGGGTCGGGGGTGCGGCCGTACTGCAGGTCGAGGAGGGTGGCGCGGATGGACTTGGTGACTGGGCCTACGCCGAGGTCGACAGTGTGGTCGCCGATGGTCAGGTCGCCGTCGGGCCAGGCGACGCGGCCGATCGGGGTGATCACCGCGGCGGTGCCGGAGGCGAACACCTCGGTGATCTCACCGCTGCGTACACCGTCCTTCCACTCGTCCGCGGAGATCCGGCGCTCCTCGACCTCGTGCCCGAGATCGGCGGCCAGCTCCAGCACCGAGGCGCGGGTGACCCCTTCGAGGATCGATCCGTTCAGCTCCGGGGTCGCGATGCGGCCGTCGGCGTACACGAAGAACATGTTCATGCTGCCGATCTCCTCGAGCCACTTGTGAGCGGCGGCATCGACGAAGGCGACCTGCTCGCAACCGTTGGCCACAGCCTCGGCCAGACCGGCCAGGCTGGCCGCGTAGTTGCCGCCGCACTTGGCCGCGCCGGTGCCACCCGGCGTCGCGCGGATGGTCGAGGTGGTCAGCCAGATGGAGACCGGCTTCGGACCAGTGTCGAAGTACGGGCCTGCCGGCGACGCGATGACCCCGAACAGCACCTCGCGTGCCGGTCGCACGCTCAGCGCCGCCTCGGTGGCGATCATGTACGGGCGCAAGTACAGGCTGGTCTCGCCGTCCTCGGCAGACGGCACCCACGGCTCGTCAACCGTCACCAGCGCGCGCAGGGCGGAGATGAACGCCTCCTCCGGCACCTGCGGCAGTGCGAGTCGCTCAGCGCTCTTGAGGAACCGAGTCGCGTTGCGATCCGGGCGGAACGCCCACACCGACCCGTCGGCATGCCGGTACGCCTTCAGACCCTCGAAGATCTCCTGTGTGTAGTGCAGTACGGCGGCAGCCGGGCTCACACTGAGCGGTGCGAACGCCGTGACCTTCGGGTCGTGCCAGCCCCGGTCGTCCGTCCAGTTGGCTACCACCATGTGGTCCGTGAACGACTGCCCGAAGGCAGGCTTGGCGAGAATCACCGAGCGCGCCTCCGCACTCGCCGGATCACTCCGCAACTCGACCGCGAAGTCCCACCCGCTGGTCACCGTCGTGCTCTGCGTTTCACTCGTCACCCGCTGCACGCTACTCCCGGGTCATGCCTCACCACGACCCGCTGCCCACACTGCGGCCGGTCGCGTACGTACGCCGCTCCACCAGAACCTCCAGATCCCGCACTGCTGCCAGCCCCGGCTCCCGGTCCCGCGCGGCGGCCAGCACTCGGCGGGCCTCGTCGTACAGGTAATAGGTGTGCCACTCATCCGGGAGCTCGACCAGCTCCCGCATGGCCAGCGCCAGACCAGCCGCGACCTCACCTTCCAAGGCCAGGCACTCGGCCAGCGCCAACTCCAACTGCGCCCGCTCTGCGACTCTCTGCTCGGGGCACAGCTCCAGGGCGCGCCCCAGCATCAGGCAGCCCGCAGTCCCGTACCCCAGGCTCGCGCAGACTCTGCCCTCCGCGGCATGCACCTCGTACGCCGCGAGGTCGCCCAGAGGACTCGTGGTTGCCGGGGGCAACGCATCGGAACAGTTCAGCAGCTCCTGCAGGGCACGGTGTGCTTCGGACCGTCGGCCCAGCTGGGCCAGCACCCGCGCCCGCACAGCATGAGCCTGTACGCCGCTGGCCGGGATCCTCTGTGCGAGCGCCAAGGACTCCTCCGCCAGCTCCAGCAGCTGCGGCAGCGGTCGCCGCTCCGCGAGCCCACTGATGGCCTCCCTCGCGCGCACCAGGCTCCGCATCGAAACCTCGCCGGAGCTGTCCGCGAACGCCCGGCCCGCCGACCACCAACGCCTCGCCGCGCGCAGCTCGCCAAGCCCGGTCAGTGTCTCGGCGACCAGGACGCTCAGCTCAGCCGCCCGCACTCCGAAGCCGTCCGATCCCTGTGCCTGCAGTAGCTGAAGGTCTGCCAGGAGCTCCGGCAGCAGCCGAGCCGGCGGAACACTGCGAACGTCGCCAGTCGCCTCCACGCGGTCCACACCGGCGAGAGCGCTGGTCAGCCCGTCCCACACTGCCGCCAACGAAGCGGCCGGTCGACCCGAGACGACCGGACGCACTGCTGCAGGCCGCTCGGGGTGTGCCCGCAGGTAGGTCCCGGTCAGCCGACTGCCGGTGCCGAGCTCGCGATCGCAGAAACGGGCCAGGTCGGCAGAGCCTGGTCTCCGGCCACGCTCCACCTGCGACAAGTAGCTGTGGTCGTAGCCGACCCGCGCTGCCAGCTGCCGCAGACTCAAGCCGGCCGCCTGCCTGCACTGCCGCAACTCCCGGCCGAACCCTGATACAGGCGCTGCCTCAGCCACAGGATCACCCCCGTCCGCTCACTGCCACACCTGGTGGTTGCGGTGCGTGTCCAGAAACTACAAGCCCCCACCGACAAAACCAGTCCCAGCAGTTCGGCCGGTTGTGAGGGGGTGTGGGCTGTTCTCACAGCCCACAGACCACACCTGTTGTGGGCAGCGCGTGCTGGGCGATTCTGCAGAGGTGAACACGATGCAGCGGCAGGCTCGCCTCTTCCGGTTGGTACGCCACACCGACGTCTCCGGCGTGCGCGGCACAGGCACCCTGGCCGAAGGTGTGGAGTGGTCCGACGGCACCGTCGCCCTCCGGTGGCGCGGCCGCTGGCCCGGAACGTCCACCTGGGACGGTGGGATCGAGGCTCTGCTGGCGATTCACGGTGCCGGTGGACGCACCCAGGTCCACTGGTTCCCGGCCAAGCCGGCCCGGGCCACGGCCACGGCCACGACACCGGCCAGGACCACGTCGGCCACGGCGACGACGTTGGGCAGTGCCGCACCGGCCACGGGTCAAGCGGTCCGGCGCGAGGACTCGGTGGAAACCGTGTGGTTGCCGGCGCCGGGGCTGGACGGCCTGTGTTCGCGCTGCGGCCAGCTGTGGCCTTGTCTCAGCTGCGGTCCCTGACCGGGTGCCCCTGCGCTGATCCGGTTTAGTGTGAGTTCGTTTGGGTTCGGCCGGGTGGAGGGATGGCGATGGTGGCGGACGAGGTTGTTGATCCGCTGGACGAGTTGGATGCCCAGTTGGCGCGGCTGCGGGGCGTCGCCGACGAACTGCGTGGTGCCCGCGGGACTCCGGTGCTGGAGGGCAATCAGATCGAGCTGATCGAGGACGGTCCGACTCTGCTGCGGGCGTACGAGGAGCTGCAGAGGAACTCCACCCGCCAGGTCCGGGTGCTGGACCGGCCGCCGTACGCGACGCCGCCGTCCACCCAGCAGAAGCTGGAGCTGGAGCGGCTCGCCGACGGGATCGAGTACCGGGCGATCTACGGCACCGAGGTGTTCGAGTCCGAGGACATCATGGGCGTGCTGCCGGAGTTGCAGGCGGCGGGCGAAGTCGGTCGGGTGCTGGCGCAGGTCCCGATGAAGATGGCGGTCGGCGACGACGACACCGCGCTGATCGGGCTGACCAAGCGGGCGCCGGCCGAGTCGAACCTGCTGATCCGCTCCTCCGGACTGCTTGACGGGTTGATCGCGACGTTCGAGATGCTGTGGGCCCTGGCGATCCCGATGCCGGCGCTCCTGGCGAACGGCGAGGTGCCGGCACTGCGGGCGCCGGACCGGGACATCCTGCTGTTGCTCGCGGGTGGCGCGACCGACGACATGATCAGCCGACGGTTGCGGATCAGTCCGCGGACGACCCAGCGCCGGGTCCGCGCGCTGATGGAGTCGCTCGGCGCGCAGACCCGGTTCCAGGCGGGCGTTCAAGCCGCCCGCCGCCGCTGGATCTAGTTCACCGTCACCACCGTCCCGGCGCGGTTCGGGAACTCGACGAACCCGGTGGAGCGCTGATCAGTGCGGACTCCCGACCAGGACGCCGTGACCTGGAACGGCTTGCCGGCGGCCGGTGCCACCGACGGCGTCACCTTGAGGGCGTTGCCACCGGTCACGACGTTGGTCTGCATCGTGTACTTCGTGGTGTCGGCACCCGGCGGGTTCGACAGGGTGATGGCGAGCACGCCCCAGACGCCGGGCGAGGGAGCCGCCACCGTCGCGGAGGCCTGGTTCGCTCCGGTGCCTTCGAAGGAGAGCAGTTGCATCTGGCCGTTCACGACCTTGTAGAGCACCATCCAGATGCTGCCGGCCGGGTCGACCGTCTTGATGTTCCACTGCACAGCCTTGGTGCCGGCGGTCACGGTGACCGGGTAGTTCGGCAGGTCCGCGTCAGCAGCTCCCGCCGGTACCTCGCCCGGGACCTGGGGCGCCGACGCGAAGCCGTACGCGTGGATCGGCGTACCGGCTTTGCCGGCCGTGACGTCGAAGGAGACCGAGCCGGCCGCGCCGGAGCCGGTGACGTTGGTCGGTGCGATGACCGAGGTCGGGACGACCGCGATCGGGCTGCGGACCGACGTACCGGCACCCTGCCAGGTCAGCCAGCCGCTGGTGGTGTCGTGCGACGGGGCGGTGTCCTGGGTCAGCTTGACGGTGAAGGACTTCGTCTGCCCGGCCTGCAGGTTCAGGATCGACGGAGTGACGACAGCCTTCATGCCGGGGACGGACACGGTCGCGCGGTACAGACCGCCCTTCACCGCGGTGACGCGGCGGGTGACAGTCTGCGTGCCGACCATCTCGCCGACCGCGATCGACGGTGCGTTGTAGTTGCTGGGGTCGATCGCGGGTACGCCGGTGCCGGTGTTGACACCGCTGCCCTCCAGATAGCCGAGCCAGTCGACGTCACCGGAGTCGTAGACGAGACCCGGGTCGAGCATGCGCGACGGCTGGACCTCGCCGGCGCCTCGCGCGAACGGATCGTTGTCGACAGCGCCGCTGGCGGTCTTGACGTCGCTGGTGGTCGTCATGAGCGCCGACTTGACCATCATCGGAGTCCAGTCAGGGTGCTTGGCCAGGTAGAGAGCAGCCAGGCCGGCGATGTGCGGTGCGGCCATCGACGTACCGGAGAGGAAGGCGTAGCTGTGTCCGCCGTTGCTGGGCGGTGCCACCGCGGCCAGGACGTTCACACCCGGCGCGGCAAGGTCTGGCTTCAACAGGTCGCCATGGCTCGACAGCGACGGGCCGCGCGAGGAGAAGTCCGCCATCTGCGGGTACGGCGTGGTCTGTGCCGTCAGGTTGCCGGGCACAAGCTGCGCGGTGGCTCCGGCAGTACCGGCGTACGCCTTCACAGACAGCGAGCCCGGGGTGTTGAGGTGCACGGTCGGTACCGCGTGCGAGTCAGCCACCATGTCCTGATCGGTCAGGTTCAGCAGCACCATGCCGACGCCACCTGCGCGCTTGACCTCGGCCGACTTGTCGACCCGGGCTCCGACGCCTCTGTCGCACACCACGATGTTCCCGGCGGCCTTGGCCGAGTCGAGCGTGTTCGGCAGACACTGCGAACCGTCGTACTCGGTCGCCGACTCCACACGGGAGGCAGCACCGGTGACGAGCGACTTGGGGCCGACCGTCGTCGCGATGGAGGTGCTCAGCCCGGCGTACTTCTCGCCGTTGCCGAGGACCACAGTCGCGTCGTACGGCGCCACTGTGCTCGCGCCGACCGTGGTCACCCACGGAGAGGTGTTGTCGAGCGACGACGGCTCCGGACCGGAGTTGCCGCCTGCTGCGGAGACGAAGATGCCGGCGGAGGCCGCGGACAGGAAGGCGAGCTGTACCGGGTCCGTGTGTGCGGACTCGAAGATCGAGCCGACCGAGTAGTTGATCACGTCGACGCCGTCGGCGACGGCCTGGTCGATCGCGGCGAGGATGTCGGACGTGTAGCCGCCCGAGCCGACACCGCCCTTGCCGGTCCACAACGCCTTGTAGACGGCGATCTTGGCGGCCGGAGCAACGCCGGAGATCGTGCCGAAGTTGATGCCGCTCTCCGCGACGTCCACACCGGCGCGGCCGGCCGCAGTGGTCGCGGTGTGCGTGCCGTGGCCTTCACCGTCGCGCGGGGAGGCGTAGTCGGCGCGGGCCTCGGGCGGAGTGGCGCCGAGCCACGCGTCGCCGAAGTACTTGGCGCTGATGAGCTTGGTGTTGCACAGGTCGGCGGTGAAGTCTTCGCCGGCCTCGCAGGAGCCGGTGAAGTCGTTGCCGTCGGCCTTGTGCATGACGATGTTGTCGCCGGAGCGGTACGGCTGGTACGGGTCGGCCGCAGTGGCGGGCGTGGTGCCCAGCTTCGGTCCGGACAGTGAGGCGCTCTCCGGCCAGATGCCGGTGTCGACGACGCCGACCACGACGCCCTTGCCGGCTTCGGCGTTGCCGCCGAGCGCGGACCAGACGCCGTTCTTGCCGGACAGTTTGAGGAAGTCGGTGGGCTTCTTGTCGTCCAGGGCTTGGTGCAACTGGTCCGGAGTGACCGCGACGACGCCTGGTGTCTTGCTGAGCTCGCTGACCTGCCGGCTGCTCAGGTTGGCGGCGAATGCGTTGACCGCGGTCGAGTAGTGCCGGGTCGCCTTCGCGCCGACCGTCGCAGCGACCGTGTTCTGGCGGCTGTCGAGCCAGTTGCTGTAGCGCTTCGAGTCGGGGTTCGCGGTGTCGACCTTGTGGCCCTTGGCCGGCTTGGTGGCCTTCAGCCCGGCCACACCACCGGAGTACGTCGCCAGCGGCTTGTCGGCCAGCGTCACGACGTACCGGCCGGGGGCGAAGTGGGGCAGTCGCATCGAGGTGGCGAGATCGTCCGGTGGCGGCGAGCCGGGCGCGGGCGCCGTGGTGACGGCGTTCCCGGCCGGCGCCGCGAAGGCGGCGGTGCTGAGGACGGCGGCCGCGATCAGCGCGGTCCGTCGACGCAAGGACAGGTGGTTCACGCGATTCCTCCAGTGCTGGAGGGACGGGCGGATGTGCGTCCCTCAGGTCCTGACCGCGGCTGTCGCCCCGGCCGCCCGCCCCCGAGCCCGGACGCGGAAGAGCCTGCCAACCCACGGCCCGGCCCGCGTTGTACAGCGCCCAGTGCAGGTCGCCGGTCCCGCCGGGAGCCACCGGGGTGTTGTCGGCGTAGTCGGCGTAGACGTCCCGGGCGACCGCGGTCAGGTCGAGGCCGCGGGGAACCGCCTCGACGTTGACGGTCTGGGTGTTGTTCGCCGCGTTCGGGTCGGCGGTCACCGCGTTCACCGTGACGGTGAACGAGCCCGCGGAACCCTTGCGCTTCGGGGTGGCGGCGAACAGGGCCGGGAAGTCCGTCACCGTCGTACCGTTGGCCAGCTCGCCGAGTTCACAGGTGACCTTGGTCGGCCCGTCCTCCTCGCAGCCCGGCCCGGACGGCAGGCCGAAGAACAGCACGTTCTGGTCGATGTTGCCGGCGTCGATGGTGACCTTCACGCCCTGCGCGGCGTCGGGCC
>NZ_JBFAKS010000079.1:0-15549 GCF_040655855.1 Kribbella sp. NPDC050281
TTCGATATCGCCCAGCCCGCTGCTGTTCTTCGTCACCGCGAGGCGTGCTGCCTTGCTGCCGGTCGACAGCTGAGCACACGGAAACGGCGGGTGGTCAGCCGTTCTGGGCGCGCTCGATGAACGCGACCGCGTCGCCGACGGTCTTGAGGTTCTTCACCTCGTCGTCGGGGATCTTCACGTCGAACTTCTCCTCGGCGGCCACCACGACCTCCACCATGGAGAGCGAGTCGACGTCGAGGTCGTCGGTGAAGGACTTGTCCAGCTGGACGTCCTCGACCGGGATGCCGGCGATCTCGTTCACGATCTCGGCGAGGTTGGAACGGATCTCTTCGGTGCTGGCCATCTTCTCGGTTTCCCTTTCGGATCTGCTGGGGCTACTTCAGCCGGGCCGGCCACCTGAGCCGCCCGGACAACATGGGGTACTACGGCACCCGGATGACCTGGCCGGCGTACACCAGGCCGGCGCCGAAGCCGATGACGAGCGCGAGGTCGCCGCTCCTGGCCTCGCCGGACTCGCGCATCGCGGTGATCGCCAGCGGGATCGAGGCGGCCGAGGTGTTGCCCTGCCGTTCGATGTCGCGGGCAACCTTCACGTGCGCGGGCAGCTTGAGTGCCCGCCGCATCGCGTCGGTGATCCGCATGTTCGCCTGATGTGGCACGAACAGGTCGAGGTCCTCGGCCTTCACGCCGGCCGCGTCAAGCGCCTGCTGGGCCGTCTTCGCCATCTCGAACGACGCCCACCGGAACACCGGGTTGCCGTCCATCGTGAGGTGCGGCCAGTTGGAACTGCCGACCGCCTCCGGCCACGACTCCTTCTGGCTGATCACCTGGTGCTGGGTTCCGTCGGATCCCCACACGACCGGGCCGATCCCCGGCTCGTCGGTCGGTCCGACCACCGCGGCACCAGCTCCGTCGGCGAAGATGAACGCCGTACCGCGGTCGGTCCGGTCGGTGATGTCGCTGAGTCGCTCGACCCCGATCGCCAGCACGTACTTCGCGCTGCCACCACGGACCAGGTCGTTGGCCATCGCGATGCCGTAGCAGAAGCCCGCGCAGGCGGCGGAGATGTCGAACGCGGCCGCGGTCGGCGCGCCCACCTCGACCGCGATCTGGGTCGCGATCGCCGGGGTCTGGTACAGGTGCGTGACGGTCGCGACGATGACGCAGCCGATCTGGGCCGGCTCGATCCCGGCGTCCTTCAGCGCGTCCCTGGCAGCGTTGACCGACATCATCAGGACGGTCTCGTCGTCGCTGGCCCAGCGGCGTTCCTTGATCCCGGACCTGGTCTGGATCCACTCGTCACTGGAGTCGATCTGCTCCAGGATCTCGGAGTTCGGTACGACGCGGCGCGGCCGGTACGACCCGATGCCAAGGACACCGGCGTACGCCGAACCCGTCGACGGGGTGATCGTCGTCATGAGCTGGCTCCGTTCGGGTGGAGGCGGACCAGCGGCTGCCCGGGGGCGACCGGGTCGCCTTCCTCGACGAGCCACTCGACCACAATGCCGCCGTGCGGCGCCTTGACGTCGAGCTCGTCGCGCAGGCTCTTCACCTTCGCGACGACCTCGCCGGCTTCGACCGTGTCACCGGACTCCCGGCGTACCTGCTCGGAGCGGGTGAAGGTGCCCTTCATTGGGGCGACCAACAGCCGCCAGGTCGGCGACGCGTCGATCTCGGACGGGCTGCCGTGCTTGTCCACGAACGCGCGGGCGTCGTCGAGCTGGTCGGGGGTCTTCAGCGCGAACGTCTCGACGCCCTTCAGCGCCCGCCTCGCGATACCGGTCAGCGTGCCGGCCGGCGGCAGCTCCAGGATGCCGGTCACCTCGAGGTCGGCCATCGTCTGCATGCACAGGTCCCAGCGGACCGGCGCGTTGACCTGGGTGACGAGCCGGCGGAGGACGTCCTGGCCGTCGTGCACGACCTGGCCGTCGCGGTTCGAGATCAGGCGGGTCCGCGGGTCGTGGGTGCTGATCGCGGTCGCGTACCCGGCCAGGGTCTGGACCGCGGGCTCCATGTGCTTGGTGTGGAACGCACCGGCCACCGACAGCGGGATCAGCCGGGTCTTGGCCGGCGGGTCCGCGGCGAGCGCGGCCAGCTCCTCGACCGTGCCGGCGGCGACGATCTGGCCGGGGCCGTTGTCGTTCGCGGGAGTCAGGCCGTACTCGGCCAGCTTGGCCAGCACCTCGTCCCGGTCGCCACCCAGGACGGCGGTCATCGAGGTGGCCGTCTGTGCGGCCGCGGCGGCCATCGCCTTGCCGCGCTCGCGGACCAGGACCATCGCCTGCTCGGCCGTGAGTACGCCGGTGCCGGCCGCCGCCGCGATCTCGCCGACACTGTGCCCGGCGACGGCGCCGACCTTGGTGAAGGCGTCGGCGGGTTGCGGGAACACGGCCAGCGCGGCCAGCAGGCTGGACGCGACCAGCAGCGGCTGCGCGATCGCGGTGTCCCGGATCGTGTCGGCGTCGGCCTGCGTGCCGTAGTGGCCGAGGTCGAGGCCGGCCACCGCGGAGAGCCAATGGAGCCGGCTCTCGAACACCGGGTCGGCCAGCCACGGCTCGAGGAAACCTGGGGTCTGGGCACCCTGACCGGGCGCGACGATGACGAGCACGTGACAACTCTCCCTGAGCCGGGCCGTCCGTGTCCCTGGAAGGGGCACGAATTCTACCGGGCCGACTTTGTAGGGATCCTACAAAACGTAGCTTCCGGGCTCGGGATTGAGCAGGCGGCCCAAGGCCAGTGCGACACGAAGTGTGAAAGCGTCTCGCGGGTTCAGCGGGTGGTAGCCCGTGAGCTCTGCCACACGCTTCAGCCGATACCGGACGGTATTGGCGTGGATGAACATCGCCCGGGCGGTCGCCTCGATCGAACCACCCGAGTCCAGGTACGTCGAAACGGTGTCGAGGAGTACACCATCCCCTACTGTGAGCGGGCCGTAGACGTCGGTGGCCAGTTGCCGGCGGGCATGGCCGTCTCCGGAGAGTGACCGTTCGGGCAGCAGTTCGTCGGCCAGGACCGGGCGTGGCGCGGCCGGCCAGGCGGGCGCCGCCCGGAGCCCGGCGACGGCCGCGCGGGCCGACGTCACGGCCGCCATCAGATCTTTCACGACCGGCCCGACGACGATCGGTCCGGGTCCGAACCAGTGGGCCAGCCTTTGTACGATCTCGACAGGATTGCTAGTACCACCGAGTACCACCACCAGCCGGTCGCCCTGCATCGCACACAGAGCGTCAGCGCCGGCCTCGCGGGCGGCGTACCGGACCGCGTCGGCGACGTTGGCGTTCCCCTCGCTGGCCGGAGCGCGACCGACGACCACGGCGATCTCGGCGGATCCCGACGTACCGGACGATCCGGTCCAGCCGAGGGCGGAGGCGCGGGAGCGGACCGAGTCGTCGGCCTCGCCGCGGATCACCGCGTCGACGACCAGGGCCTCCAGCCGGTCGTCCCAGGCGCCGCGCAACTCCGCAGCCTGCGCATAGACGGTGGCGGCCGCGAACGCGACCTCGCGGGCGTAGCGCTGCATCGCCTCGCGCACCACCGGTACGTCGTCGGGCGGCAACAGGTCGCCGATGGTGGTCTCGATCATCTCGATCGTGGTGCGGACCAGGTCGACGGTCTGGTGCAGTGAGATGACCCGGGTGAACTCCCTCGGCGCGGAGCCGAAGATCCGGGTCGGCATCGAGGGGTGCGCCTCGGGATCGCGGAACCAGTCGACGAACGTCGTGATGCCGGACTGCGCGACCAGCCCGATCCACGACCGGTCCTGTGCCGACAGCGTGCCGAACCACGGCAGTTGCTCGTCCATCGCCGCCATCGCCGCGGTGGCGAGCGCGCCGGTCTGGTTCTGCAACCGATCAGCCCGCGCGAGATGCGCCTTGGAACTCCGCTTCGCCACGTCCAGACCATAGCTCCCACGTCTTCGGCATGATGGGCCTATGACTGTGTTAATGCCACGCCTCCGGCGCGGCGGGTCATGGGGCTATGACTCCTGGCCTTCCCTCGTCACTCCGGTCGCTTCGCTCCCTGCACTCCTCAGTCCAGGCCAGGAGGCCCCATGACCGACAACGCGGGTGTGGCGGATGCGGTCGCGGCGCTGCGGGCGATCGGGTACTACCTGGAGCGCGACCAGCAGCCGACCCATCGGGTCAAGGCGTACCGGCGGGCGGCGGACACGATCGCCGCGTTGCCGCCCGCCGAGGTTCGCGCCCGTCGCCGGGCCGGCACGCTGACCGAGCTGGCCGGGATCGGGCCGAAGACCGAGGCCGTGATCGTGGAGGCGATGGACGGCGCCGCACCGTCGTACCTGGTCAAGCTCGAGGAGGCGGCCGGTGACCTGACGACGGCCGGCCGGGCGCTGCGAGCGGAGCTGAAGGCGGACCTGCACCTGCACTCGGAGTGGTCCGACGGCGGCAGCCCGATCGAGGAGATGGCACGTACGGCGCACCGCCTCGGGCACAAGTACATGGCGCTGACCGACCACTCGCCACGGCTCACCGTCGCGAACGGACTGTCCCGGGAACGGCGGCTGGAGCAGATCGAGGTCGTTGCCGAGCTCAACAAGAAGCTGAAGGACGAGCTGGACGGGTTCACGATCCTGAACGGGATCGAGGTGGACATCAACGAGGACGGCTCGCTGGACTGCGACAGCGAGATCCTGGCCCGGCTCGACGTGGTCGTCGCGAGCGTGCATTCCAAGCTGCGGATGGCATCCGAGCCGATGACCGAGCGGATGGTCCGCGCGGTCGCGAACCCGCACGTCGACATCCTCGGCCACTGCACCGGCCGCTTGGTCACCGGCGGCCGCGGTACCCGGCCGGAGTCCGAGTTCGACGCCGAGGTGGTCTTCGAGGCCTGCCGGCAGTTCGGCACGGCGGTCGAGATCAACTCCCGCCCCGAACGCCTCGACCCACCCAAACGCCTACTGACCCTCGCCGTCGAGATGGACTGCGTGTTCTCCGTCGACACCGACGCACACGCCCCCGGCCAGCTCGACTGGCAACCCTACGGCTGCGAGCGCGCCGAGGAATGCGGAGTACCCGCCGACCGAGTCATCAACACCTGGGACCAGCCCACCCTGCTGGACTGGACTCACTCCTGAGCGACGGGCATCCGGCGTAGATTGCTGGGTATGAGCGATCTGGAGAAGGACCCGGCGGAGGTGCTCTCGACCGGGGACGGTGAGGGGCCTGTGGTCGAGTTGCTCGAGGGCCGCGAGGTGGTGCTGGGGCGGTCGACGAAGGTACGGCGACTCCTGCCGAACAAGAACCGCCGGATGGTGGGTGCCTGGTGCTTCGTGGACCACTACGGGCCGGACGACATCACCCATCGGGTCGACTCGTACGACGTGCCAGGGGAGCGGGGGATGCTGGTCCCGCCGCATCCGCACACGAGTCTGCAGACAGTCAGCTGGCTGTTCGAGGGGGAGATCGAGCACCGCGACAGCGTCGGATCGCATGCCTACGTCCGGCCCGGTGAGCTCAACATCATGACCGCCGGCAACGGCATCGCCCACTCCGAGGTGTCGACGCCGACCGCGCCGCTCACCCTGCACGGCGCGCAGCTGTGGGTCGCGCTGCCCGACTCGGTGCGGTCCACGACTCCAGCGGCGTTCAACGCGTACGCCGACCTTCCCGAGCTAGAGCTCGACGGCGCCCGGGTCACCGTGATGATCGGCACCGTCGCCGGTGTCACCTCGCCGGCCCCGGCGTACACCCCGCTCGTCGGCGCGGACGTCACCGTCGAGCCCGGTCGCACACTGACCTTGCCGCTCACACCGTCCAACGAGTACGCCGTACTGATCGTGGACGGATCGCTCACGGTCGGGGACCTGACGCCCGGCTTCGGCGAGATGGTCTACCTCGGTGCCGGCCGGGAGTCGGTCAACGTGGTTGCCTCTGACAACGGTGTTCGCTTCCTGCTGCTCGGCGGCGAGCCGTTCGAGGAGCAACTGGTGATGTGGTGGAACTTCATCGGCCGTTCGCACGAGGAGATCGTCGCCGCCCGGGACGCCTGGCAGGCCGCGATCGGGGCCGGTGGCAACGACCGCTTCCTGATGGTGCCCGGGTACGACGGCGATCCGCTGCCGGCCCCGGCGTTGCCCGCTATCGCGCTGAAACCAAGGCCGCGGGCGCGCTGACCTGACGACGGCGGCGGTAGTACGCCCAGGTCAGGAGCAGGACCGACGGACCCCACAGTTGCAGCGGCGCGTAGCAGCTGATCATCAGCACGGCCGCGCCAGTGCTGCCGAACGGGATGAAGCTGTCGCTGAAGACGTCCCGGAAGCCGTAGGTCCAGATCGCGATCAATGCGAGCCCGCCGAGGATCGCCGGGATGATCGCGGCGTACGGCGCGACCCGGCGGCCGCCGATGAAGGGGATCCAGGCCGGCGCGACCTCGCCCCACCGTTTCACCAGACCGAAGGTGATCAGCGCGACCCCCTCGGCGAAGATCGTCAGGCAAACGACGTACAAGTGCTCCCCGAAGCCGCGCAGATGGGCCGGCTGGCCGGAATCGTCGAGCATCCCCATCGACGAGCCGGCGACCAGACCGAGACGCCACAGCCCGGACGGCAGTGTCATGAACGGGATCGCGTGGGCCAGGCCGTACGCCCACCGGGGAACAGGTCGCTCGGTTGTTTGTTTCACCCTTCGAGCATCCGGTCGTGGGCCGTCCAGGGACCTCACCCGCGGGAGTGAACCGGCTCCCTCCGGAGAACCTTTCAGAGCAGGTCGTGGTCGCGGGCGTACGCCGCCGCGGCGGTCCGGGACGGTACGTCGAGCTTGGTGAAGATGTTCGTCAGGTGCCGGGCGACAGTCTTGTCGCTGAGCACCAGTTGCTGCGCGATCTCCGCGTTGCTACGCCCCGCCGCGACCAAGCGCAGTACCTCGATCTCGCGGGCGGTGAGACCGCCCGTGCCGTCGCGGTGCAGCAGCCTCTCGACCTCCTGCCGGGTCGGGACCGCGCCGAGCTCACCGAGGCTGCGCCACGCGGACGTGAGCTCCGTCAGTGCCGACTCCTCGTCCTCGAGGAGCCGGAACGACCGCCCGATCAGCACCTTCGTCCGTGCGATCTCGTACGGCGCCTGAAGCGTGCTCCACAACCGCAACGCCTCCCGGGCCTGCGGCAAGGCCTGATCCGCATCGCCCCGCTCCAGTGCGACCAGGGCCAGGGAGTACGCCGCCGCCGCGCGCAACCCGGCACACCCGAATCCGGCGGCGATCCCGGCCAGTTCATCCGCGGCCGAGGCGGCTTCATCGACGGCTCCACCGGCCACCAGCACCTCGATGGCGGGTGCGAGCAGGCGCGACCGGTACACCGGTCCCATGGTCTCCGCGAGCAACCGCCGTACTGCCGCGACAGCCGCGGAGGTGCGGCCCCGGGCGAGCAGCAGCAGGGCGCGGCCCGGCTGAGGGTCGTAACCGAATCCGGCGGCCTCGTCGTAGGACCTCTCCGCGGCGGCCAGGTCGCCGAGAATCCGGTGAACGTCTCCACGCTCGCTCAGCGCGAGTCCGGCCGCGGCCTGGGCGCCCGACGACGCATAGCGCCGGCACGCGTCGTCGAACTCCTGCACCGCCTCGCCGTAGGCGCCGTGCAACCGCAGGATCTGCCCCCGATGGACGGCGCATTGGCCGGTGAAGGGCACCAGATCCGGCTGGGTGTCGCACCACCGGGTGAGTGCGGCTGTCCACGCCGCCGCGCGGGAGTAGTCCTGCACCTCCTGACAGCCTTCGATCATCGCGCAGTACACGTTGCCCGCGAAGATCGGCGACAGCTCACCGGCCGCGACCCCCACCATGGCTTCGTCGAGCATCGCGAGGCCCTCCGGCACGCGACCGGAGTACATCAGCATCCGGCCCTGGCAGACGAGGCCCTGGGCGAGCAGATCGGGTTCGCCGAACCGGCGGGCCACCTCGGTGATCTCGGCTCCGACGCGCAGCGCGCCCGCGAAGTCGCCCTGGTCGAGGCGGCGGTAGAAGTCGTGGACGAGGAGGTACCCGCGCTCGACCACGTCGCCCTGGTCCGCGAGCAGCCGCTCCGCCCGCGCGGCCCAGCCGAGGCCGATCGCGACCTCGCCGCGGGTGTTCAGCACCAGCGCCAGCCAGAAGGCGAGCCGGACCGCGCCCAGAACGTTGCCGTCGTCAACTTCGCGCCGGTACGCGCGCTGCAGCGAGCGGACACAGGAATCGTCGTCTCCGACCAGGTACGCGGCGGTGGCCAGCGTGAGCAGATCTCCGGCGCCCAGGTCGGGGGCGGACGACAGCCGGTCGTACGCCGTCGCCCAGTCCCGCCGGTCGAACGCCGCCCGGGCGCGCTCCAGATCCTCGACTATGCCCATCGCAGTCCCCTCCCCGCGAGGATGAACCCTCCGGTCACGCCGGGGCAAGACTCCGGACCGTGCCGGCCCGCGCCGCGATCCGTTTGGCCAGGAACGCCGCGTCCCGCCCGACGCCGGGAAGGGTCATGGACGCGAAGGCGTACTGGAAGCACAGGCCGCAGAAGAACAGGCCGGGTGCGTCCGCGGCGACCCCGCGCAGTTCCCGGGGCCAGCCGTCGGCACCGATCACCGCTCCGTCGATCCAGTCGAACACCTGCCGGAAGCCGGTGCACCAGATCACGTTCGTCACTCCCAGCACCTGGCCGTCGCCCAGCACCGGCAGCCCGGCCTCGACACCGGTGACCTTGCCGTGGACCCGCTCGACCCCTCGCGCGAGCAGGTCCGCCCGCTTGACCCGGATCATCGGGCCTCCGTGGAAGCGTCCGTGCTGCATGATCGTGTCGGAGTTCGGCAGCCTTCGGGTGACCAGGTGCCGCCCGACGAACAGGAAGACCGGCCAGAACAGCCGCTCACCCGGCTTGCCCGGCTTGACCGGGAGCTGACCGGGGTCGCGCCCGACCAGAATGGTCCGGTGTGTCTGCGCCACCTCGTACGCGATGTCGGTGCCCGAGTGTGATCCGCCGACTACCAGGACCGGTCCGGGCTTCAGTTGTCCCGGCCGGCGGTACTCGCTGGAGTGCAGTTGCCGGATCGCCGGGTCCAGGTCGACGGCGAAGTCCGGCAGGCTGGGCGTCCGTCCGAACGTGCCGGTCGCCACGACCACGTTGTCGGCCACGATCCGCTCGTCGCCGATGACCACAGTCCAGCGGCCGTCGTGGCGTTCGAGGCGGTCCACCCGGGTGCTGTTCCGGATCGGCAACGAGAAGTGAGCGGCGTACGACTCGAGGTAGTCGGCGACCTCGTCCTTGCCTGGATACGACCAGGGCTTGCCCGGGAACGGGAGTCCCGGCAGACCGTCGTACTTGGTCGGTGTGTAGAGCCGGAGGGTGTCCCACTGGGCCCGCCACTGGTCGCCGACCCGGGCGTTGCCGTCCAGGATGACGAAGGACCGGCCGAGTTTCTGCAGGTGGTACCCGGTCGCGAGGCCGGCCTGCCCGGCGCCGATGACAACCGTTTCGATCGTGCTGTTCATGCGAGTCTCCGCTCGTTCTCCAACGACGCTGTCGGGACGACGCCGCGCCGAAGCGGGCGGAAGCGCAGCCACCACAGCAGCATCAGCGCGGACGTCACGACGTAGAAGCCGTGCAGGGCCCAGATCGGACCCGCCGGCAGATGCACCACGTAGATGCTGTGGACGGCGTTGCCGACGTTGGCCAGGACGAGGTTCGCCGGACTGTACGACTCCAGGTCGTGGGTCCGGAGCGCCTTGACCACCATCGGCAGCACGCTCGACGCGAAGAGGATGGTGGACACCGTCCCCGCGAGAAGAGCAACGCTTGCGCCAGTCATGTCACCGACGGTAGGGATCGCGCCTCGTCCACCGCGTCGGACGGAATACGCAACTCCCGCGCGGGCCGGCCTACGACGTTTGTCGTACGCCGGATCGCGACACGAATGAGCTGCCTTTACTCCCGGATCAGAGCTTGATCCAGTAGCGGCGGGTGGTTCCGAGCCAGGTCTCGCGGATGTCTTCCAACTCGCCGCCGTTGCGCTCGATCGTCTTCGCGGACGCCACGTTGTCGTCGTCGCAGGTGATCAGTACCCGGTCGATCCCGCGCGTCCGCGCCCGGCCGAGGACCTGGCCGAGCGCCCACGAGGCCAGACCGCGACGCCGGGCCGACGGCCGGATGCCGTAGCCGATGTGCCCGCCACCCTCGAGCAGCTTGGCGTTCAGGGCGTGCCGGAGCGAGATCGCGCCGAGGTAGTTGCCGTCCTCAACGATCCACCAGTACGTCGCGTGCACCCGGTCGGGCGGGAGCTCGACGGACTCGTCGCTCTGCTGCCGCAGCCGTTCGACCCACTCGGCGAACCCCGCGACTGTGGTCAGATCGCTGGCCTCCCACACTCCGGCGCCGTCCTGGGACGCGGTGCCCCACTCGCGCGAGGACTCCAGCCAGGAGTCACGGAGGTCGACGGTCGGCTCGATCAGTTCAGGCATGGCTCCGAGGGTAGGACAACGAGAGCCGCCTCTCCCGGGAATTTCGGGAGAGGCGGCTCTGGTGGACTGAGCCCGGCGTCAGGCGCCGGCGCCCTCCTGCTTCACGCCGGCGACCGCGGTCGGGTCGTCGATCCGGTACTTGCGGGCCGCCTCGGCGGCGACCTCCGGCTTCACGTCGCCCCGCTTGGCCAGGATCTCCAGTGCGGCCACGACGATCGACTCGGCGTCCACCTGGAAGTGGCGCCTGGCCGCCGCCCGGGTGTCGGCCAGACCCCAGCCGTCGGTGCCGAGCGAGGTGTAGTCGTTCGGGACCCAGCGGGAGATCTGGTCCTGCACCGCGCGCATGTAGTCGCTGACCGCGACCACCGGGCCCTTGGTGTCCTTCAACTGCTCGGTGATGAACGGCACCCGCTCCGGCTCCTCCGGGTGGAGCAGGTTGTGCTCCTCGGCGGCGACGGCGTCGCGGCGCAGTTCGTTCCACGACGTCACCGACCAGATGTCGGCGGCCACGGAGTACTGCTCGGCCAGGATGTCCTGGGCCTTGCGCACCCACGGCAGCGCGACGCCGGACGCGAGCAGTTGCACCCGCGGTACGTCGTCGCCCTCGGCGGTCTCGTACTCGTGGAAGCGGTACATGCCCTTCAGCAGTGCCGCGACGTCGAGGTTCTCCGGCTCGGCCGGCTGGGGGACCGGCTCGTTGTACACGGTGAGGTAGTAGAAGACGTCCTCACCGAAGGGCTTGTCCTTGTCCAGGCCGTAGCCGTACATCCGGCGCAGCCCGTCCTTGACGATGTGCGCGACCTCGTAGGCGAAGCCCGGGTCGTAGTGCACCGCCGCCGGGTTGGTCGACGCGAGCAGCGGCGAGTGACCGTCCGCGTGCTGCAGCCCCTCACCGGTCAGCGTCGTACGCCCGGCCGTCGCGCCGATCAGGAAGCCCCGGCCGAGCTGGTCACCGAAGGCCCACTGGAAGTCGCCGGTCCGCTGGAACCCGAACATCGAGTAGAAGATGTAGAACGGGATCATCGGTTCGCCGTGCGTCGCGTACGCCGTACCGGCCGCGATCACCGAGCCCATCGCGCCGGCCTCGCTGATGCCCTCGTGCAGCAGCTGGCCCTGCTCGGACTCCTTCCACGACAGCAGCAGGTTGCGGTCGACGGCCTCGTAGGTCTGCCCGTGCGGCGAGTAGATCTTGGCCGTCGGGAACATCGAGTCCATGCCGAACGTGCGGTACTCGTCCGGGGCGATCGGGACGATCCGGTGCCCGATCTCCGGGTCCTTCATCAGGTCCCGGAACAGCCGGACCAGGGCCATCGTGGTGGCGATGGGGGTGTTGTTGCCCTTGCTGAGCGGCTTGTACACCTCGTCGGCCGGCAGCTTCAGCGAGGTCTTCGGCGCCACCCGCCGCTGCGGCAGCGAACCGCCGAGCTGCTTGCGCCGCTCCATCATGTACTGGTATTCCGCCGAGTCGGTGCCGGGGTGGAAGTACGGCGGGTTGTAGGCGTCCTCGAGGTCCTTGTCCTCGATCGGCAGGTAGAGCCGGTCCCGGAACGCCTTCAGGTCGTCCGAGGTCAGCTTCTTCATCTGGTGGGTCGCGTTGCGGCCCTCCAGCGCCTCGATCGTCCAGCCCTTGATGGTCTGGGCCAGGATCACCGTCGGCTGCCCGACATGCTCGGTGGCGCTCTTGAACGCGGCGTACACCTTGCGGTAGTCGTGGCCGCCGCGGGGCAGCTTGCGCAGGTCGTCGTCGGACAGCGTGCTGACCATCTGCTGCAGCCGCTGGTCGCCGCCGAAGAAGTTGTTCCGGATGTACTCACCGGACTCGACCGAGTAGGTCTGGAACTGGCCGTCCGGCGTGGTGTTCATCTTGTTCACCAGCGCGCCGTCGTGGTCCTGCGCCAGCAGCGCGTCCCACTCGCGGCCCCAGATCACCTTGATCACGTTCCAGCCGGCGCCGCGGAAGAACGCCTCCAGCTCCTGGATGACCTTGCCGTTGCCGCGGACCGGTCCGTCCAGCTGCTGCAGGTTGCAGTTGATCACGAAGGTGAGGTTGTCCAGCTCCTCGCGGGCGGCCAGGCCGATCGCGCCGAGCGACTCCGGCTCACCCATCTCGCCGTCACCGAGGAAGGTCCAGACGTGCTGCTGGCTGGTGTCCTTGATGCCGCGGTGGTGCAGGTACCGGTTGAAGCGGGCCTGGTAGATCGAGTTCAGCGCGGCCAGCCCCATCGAGACGGTCGGGAACTCCCAGAAGTCCGGCATCAACCGGGGGTGCGGGTACGACGACAGTCCGTTGTGCGGACCGCGGGAGACCTCCTGGCGGAAGCCGTCCAGCTGGTCGGCGCTCAACCGGCCCTCGAGGAAGGCCCGCGCGTACATCCCGGGGGAGGCGTGGCCCTGGATGAAGATCTGGTCACCGCCGCCGGGGTGGTCCTTGCCGCGGAAGAAGTGGTTGAAACCGACCTCGTACAGGCTGGCCGCGGACTGGTAGGTGGCGATGTGGCCGCCGACCTCGAGGCCCTTGCGGTTGGCCTTGCTCACCATCACCGCGGCGTTCCAGCGGATGAAGGCCCGGATCCGGCGCTCGATGTGCTCGTCGCCGGGGAACCACGGCTCCCGCTCGGGCGGGATCGAGTTGATGTAGTCGGTGCTCCGCAGCGCGGGCACCCCCACCTGTCGCTCCCGGGCCCGCTCGATCAGCTTGAGCATGAGGTAGCGTGCTCGCGCCTTGCCCCGTTCGTCCAGGACCGCGTCGAGCGATTCGACCCACTCGCGTGTCTCGTCGGGGTCGATGTCGGGGAGCTGGGTGGGCATCCCCTCGGTGATGATGGCTGGTGGTTCGTGTCCGGAAGCCACGGTGTCCTGCCGTTCTCTCTGGTTGTCTTCACCGCAATCCTGTCACCTGTTCGGAATGCGTTCTACTTCGCCTTCCACAGGGGCACGATTCCGGTTGTGCACGCGTGATCTGAGCGGACACGGACTGTACCCGCCACGCGGATACCGGACACGTCACGGAACCCTCGTGCATACTTGCGCGACGCGGTACGTCACGATGGACTATCGCTACTGACGCCTACCCCCGGGCAAGCGGGGACCACGGAGGAGGACACGTGAGCGCGACCGCGGACCACGCGGACGGCAACAGCGGTGTGCCGAACATGGCGTCCCGGCTCGGCCTCGAGGCCGGCTGGGTCGTGCAGGAGATCGGGTACGACGAGGACTGCGACGACGCGTTCCGCGATGCGATCAAAGCGATCACCGGCGAGGAGTTCGTCGACGAGGACACCGACGAGGTCGTGGACGTCGTACTGCTCTGGTTCCGCGAGGAGGACGGCGACCTGGTCGACGCGTTCTTCGACATCCTCACCGACCTGAAGGCCGGCGGAGTCGTGTGGCTGCTGACGCCGAAGGTCGGCCGTGACGGGTACGTCGAGACCAGTGACATCGCCGAGGCGGCTCCGGTCGCCGGGCTGTCCACCACCAGCACCCTGAGCGTGACCGACGACTGGTCGGCCACCAAGCTCGTGGTGCCGAAATCCGGCCGCCGGGGATGACGCGAGGGTGACCCCTGCCGTCGGCAGCCGGGCCCCGGACTTCACAGCCCGCAACCAGCACGGCGAACAGATCCGGCTCAGCGACTACGCCGGCCGGAGCGACGTCGTACTGGTGTTCTATCCGTACGCCTTCAGTGGGGTCTGCACGAGCGAGTTGGCTGCGCTGCGTGACCGGCCGGACCTGCTGTCGGCGGCGGAGTTCCTGGCGATCTCGTGCGACCCGATGTTCACCTTGCGGGCGTACGCCGACGCCCAGAGGCTCGAGTTCGGTCTGCTCACCGACTTCTGGCCACACGGCGCGATCGCCTCGTCGTACGGCGTCTTCGATCCCGAGCGTGGTTGTGCTCTGCGGGGCACGTTCGTGGTGGACCGGGCAGGGATCGTCCGGTGGTCGGTCGTGAACCCGATCCCGGAGGCCCGCAACGTCGACGACTACTCCCGGGCGTTGGCAACTCTGGGCCACGACCTCGGGTAGACTGCGCCGGTCGTTTGATCCACAGCGGGCGGATAGCTCAGCGGTAGAGCGCTTCCCTTACAAGGAAGATGTCGGGGGTTCGATCCCCTCTTCGCCCACCTGAATTCTTTACGCTCCGTTATCTTATGCATTCCGCTCCAGACCAGTATGCTGCGCCAGGATCCCGAGGGGGCTCGGGGATAACTGGAGGGGAATACATGTCTCAGCACGCGCCAAACAGCCGTGTCCGGAAACTCGTGCGGAACCGCCACGTACGCCGTTACGCCGCGCCCGCGGTGCTCACGGCCGCCTTGGTCGGGGTCGCCGTGATTCCGTCGGCTACCGCCGCGTCGACCGTTCCGGCCAACAGCGTCGGCTCGGCCCAGATCATCAACGGCGGCGTCTGGGGTGGCGACATCCACGACAACACGATCGCGGAAACCAAGCTCGGATGGGACCTGCGCCAGAAGATCGCGAAGAGCGGCGGTCGAGGCCCGGCCGGGCCCGCCGGCCCGGCTGGCCCTGCTGGCCCTGCTGGACCTGCTGGGAAGCCCGGCGATCCGGCGACCGACGTGCTCGGCAAGGAAGGTGTCTCGGACACCCTCGGCCCGAAGGTGATCGCGAACATCGGTGGTTCGTTCAAGACGCAGAAGACGAAGGTCGGGGAGATCACGCTGCAGCCGGGCAAGTGGCTGCTGAACGCGTCGGCGTTCTTCGCGCGCACGGAGGCCGGCGTCGCCGGCACCCGGCCGCAGCTGGCGCTGCGCGTGGGCGCTTCGGAGACGGCGTTCGGGGACGACTACGGCACGATCCTGGGTGCCGAGATCTCGCCGGCGAAGGACCGTGAGCTGACTGGCTCGACCGTCAAGGTCGTGAAGGTGTCCGAGGCGACGAAGGTCGAGGTCTTCGGGTTCGGCTACAACGACGACGGCAGCTCCGCCGGTGGCGGTCAGATCACCGTGACTGCTGACGTAGTTGCGGTCCGCATCGGCTGAGCTCTTCGCTCAGCGAACGTTCCGCCGGCTACGGACATGGTGGTTCCGGGGTCACGCTGTCCTGGGGTTGCGCGGACGAGGTCTTCGGGCTTGTCCAGGGAATCTGACCGGCCGATCATCCT
>NZ_JBFAKS010000080.1:0-15094 GCF_040655855.1 Kribbella sp. NPDC050281
TCAACCACTACAACACTCAACGCCCACACACCGCACTCGGCGGCCGACCACCCATCACCAGACTGCAACCAACCTCATGACCGGGTACAGCTAGAGCCGTTGGCCGCGCCTGCACCGTCGTGGTCATCGCCGGATCAAGCAAGGACTCCCCGCCGTCAGCCGTCGTACGGCGCCACACCACCCGCTCGGGGCTTTGGACCCTCATCGACCCGCCCCGCTCCTCCTGACCATCGGCCCGATCGCGGCGGACCTTTGTCCCTATCGCCGCCGACGCACTCAGGTTGATCGTTGGACAGATACGCGACCCCTGAGGAGTGGACCCATGCAGCAAGTCGGCGACAAGCCGCTGAGCGACGTCGAGCTGGACGACCTCGACGCCTATTGGCGGGCGGCCAACTTCTTGTCGGTAGGCCAGATCTATCTGCTCCGGAACGCTCTGCTGCGGGAGCCGTTGCGGGCGGAGGACGTGAAGCCCCGGTTGCTCGGTCACTGGGGTACGACGCCTGGACTGAACATGCTGTACGCGCACCTCAACCGGGTGATCCGGCAGCGGGACCTGAGCATGATGTACGTGATCGGTCCCGGCCATGGTGGGCCGGCGATCGCGGCGAACACATGGCTCGAGGGTAGTTACAGCGAGACCTACCCGGAGGTGCCGCGCGACGCCGCCGGCATGGAACGGCTGTTCCGCCAGTTCTCTTTCCCCGGCGGCATTCCCAGCCATGTCGCTCCGGAGCTGCCGGGTTCGATCCACGAAGGTGGAGAGCTCGGCTACTCGCTCAGCCACGCGTACGGCGCAGCACTCGACAACCCTGACCTGGTCGTCGCCTGTGTCATCGGTGACGGCGAGGCGGAGACCGGACCGCTGGCGGCCTCGTGGCACTCCAACAAGTTCCTCGATCCACGCACCGACGGCGCGGTCCTGCCGATCCTGCATCTGAACGGTTACAAGATCGCCAACCCGGCGATCCTCGCGCGGATCGGTGAGGACGAGCTCACCGACCTGCTGACGGGGTACGGCTACACGCCCTACTTGGTCGACGGTTCCGACCCCGAGGTCGTCCACCAGACCTTGGCCGCCACGCTCGACCACGTCCTCGACGAGATCAAGTCCATCCAGGGTGAGGCAAGAAGGGATCCGTCCGCGCCGCGACGATCGTGGCCGATGATCGTGTTGCGTACGCCGAAGGGATGGACCGGGCCGCGGGAGGTCGACGGCGTGCCGGTGGAAGGAACCTGGCGAGCCCACCAAGTCCCATTGTCCGGCGTACGGACGTCGCCGGAACACCTGAAGCTGCTCGAGACCTGGCTGCGAAGCTACCGGCCGCACGAGCTCTTCGACGAGGCCGGCCGGCCGGTTTCCCGCCTGTTGGAGCAGGTGCCGGGAGGCGACCGCCGAATGGGTTCCTCTCCTCATGCCAACGGCGGCATCCTGACCCGGGAGCTGGAGCTACCCGCACTGACGTCGTACGCCGTCGACGTACCGCAGCCCGGCAGTGTGCGGCACGAACCCACGCGAGTGCTGGGTACCTACCTGCGCGACGTGATGCGCGCCAATCTTGCCGAGAGCAACTTCCGGGTGTTCGGTCCGGACGAGACCGCATCCAACCGGCTGGACGCTTTGTACGACGTGACCGGCAAGGCGTGGAACGCCGAGGTCCTGGCGACCGACGAGCATTTGGCGGTCGACGGCCGGGTGATGGAGATTCTCAGCGAGCACACCTGCCAGGGGTGGCTGGAGGGCTACCTGCTGACCGGCCGGCACGGCTGGTTCTCGTGCTACGAGGCCTTCGTGCACCTGGTCGACTCGATGGTCAATCAGCACGCAAAGTGGCTGAAGGTGACCCGGGCCCTGCCCTGGCGGCGACCGGTCCCATCGCTCAACTATCTGCTCACATCGCACGTATGGCGGCAGGATCACAATGGCTTCTCGCATCAGGATCCCGGGTTCATCGACCACGTCGTGAACAAGAAAGCCGAAGTGATCCGCGTCTATCTGCCACCGGACACCAACACGTTGCTCTCGACCGCCCGGCATTGCCTGGCCAGCCGCGACTACATCAACGTGATCGTGGCCGGGAAGAACCCGCAGGAGGACTGGCTGGACCTCGAGTCCGCCGATCTGCACTGCGCCCGCGGTCTCGGGGCCTGGAGCTGGGCGAGCAACGACGACGGCGAGCCTGACGTCGTGATGGCCTGCGCCGGCGACGTCCCCACGCTGGAGACCCTGGCGGCGGTCAAGCTGCTCCGCGAACATCTTCCGTCGTTGAAGATCAGGGTGGTGAACGTTGTCGACCTGATGCGGTTGCAGCCGGCCTCCGAGCACCCACACGGACTGCCGGACGCCGAGTTCGACGCGCTCTTCGGGACGGACAAACCGATCATCTTCGCGTATCACGGCTATCCCTGGCTGATTCACCGGTTGACCTATCGACGGCACAGCCACGAGAACCTCCACGTGCGCGGCTACAAGGAGGAGGGCACCACCACGACGCCTTTCGACATGGTGGTCCGCAACGACCTCGACCGGTTCCACCTCGCCATGGACGTGATCGACCGCGTCCCTGGGCTGGCCCAGCGCGCCGTACATGTCCGGCAATGGCTGACCGATCAGCGGGCCCGGCACCATGCGTACATCCTCGAACACGGCGAGGACATGCCCGAGATCCGCGACTGGCGTTGGGCCAAGGAGGAGGGATGAACATCGTTGTGGGGTACGACGGTTCGCCCGCAAGCGAAGCCGCTGTGTGGTGGGCCGCCGACGAGGCCCGCCGGCGGCGATCCGGCGTCCGGCTGACCTACGCGTTGCCGCTGCCGCTGCTCAGCAGTCCGATGGGTGTCACCGCGCCGCTGCCGTCGGACGCCGTACGCCAGATGGCTCAGAAGCTGCTCGGCGAGGTCGCCGAGCAGATCCGGCAACGTCATCCGGCGTTGTCCGTGGACGCCGTAGTGAGCTTCGGCGGCGCGGCTGAGGTGTTGTTGCAGGAAGCAACCGAAGCGGTGCTGCTGGTGGTCGGGTCCCGGGGCCTGGGTGAGTTCCGTGACCTGGCGATGGGATCCGTATCGGGCCACGTTGCCACGCACGCGCCGTGTCCGGTCGTGGTCATCCCGCCCCGCTGGGAATCCGAGCGGGCCGCCGGACGCGTGGTGGTCGGTGTCGACGGGTCCGAACTGTCCCTGGATGCTGTTGAGTTCGCCTTCGAAGCCGCTCAGGCCCGCCAGATGCCGTTGACGGCGGTGCTGGCCTGGCACGACCCCGTGAGCGCCGGGCCGGATGATCCACTGCCGGTCGCCTACGCCCTTGACGCACTCGAGCAGCAGAGCGCCGCGCTGCTGGCCGAGTCGATCGCCGGCCATCGCGAGAAGTACCCGGATGTGCCCGTACAACAGGAACTCGTGCACGGCCGGCCGGACGACGTTCTGGTCGCTGCAGGGCGGGACGCGCAGCTGCTGGTGGTGGGTTCGCGCGGACGTGGCGCGTTCCGCGGGCTGTTGCTCGGCTCAACCAGTCAGGCACTCGTGCACCATGCGCCGTGCCCGGTCGCAGTCGTGCGCTGACAGAGAGGTCTGCCGCGTGAAATGCAGACTCCGGCCCCCAACCACGCCGCGGATCTCGCTCGCCGCCGAATCCCGGGACGAGAGGTGACTTGGGGACCGCGAACCGGTGGACCTTCGGCCCTGATCACGTCCTGCGCTGCATCCGTAGCGTCGAGAGTGAGAAGGGGGATCTGCCATGGAGCTCGCGATCCGGACCCGGCGGCTGACCAAGCGGTTCCGCCGCCACCTCGCCCTGAGCGAATTGAACCTGGATGTCCCGACCGGTGTGGTGTTCGGGTACCTCGGTCCCAACGGGGCCGGAAAGACCACGACGATCCGGCTGCTCGCCGGGTTGATCCGGCCGACGTCGGGCTCCGCGATCGTCTTCGGCTTCGACGCCGCCGATCAGTACGACGCCCTGCAACAGCGCATCGGCTACCTGCCTGGCGATTTCGTCGCCTACCCCGATCTCTCCGGGGCGCAGTACCTAGACTACTTCGCACACCTGCGAGGGGGCGTCGACCAGGCCGCAATCGACCGGCTGGCCAAGCGGTTCGAGCTCGACGTCGACGTCAAGATCGGCACGCTGTCGCACGGAAACCGGCAGAAGATCGGCATCATCCAGGCGTTCATGCACGAACCCGAGCTGCTGATCCTCGATGAACCGACCGCCGGCCTCGACCCGATCATGCAGCGTGAGTTCCTCGCCCTCCTGCGCGAGACCCGCGACTCCGGCCGGACTGTCTTCCTCTCCTCACACATCCTTGCCGAGGTCGAAGCGGTCGCCGACACCGTCGGTATCCTCCGCCGCGGCCAACTCGTGACCACCCAATCCGTCGAGGCGCTGAAGGCTCGGGCTCGCCGCCGGCTCGATCTCACCTTCGCCACCACTCCCCCGATCGACCGGATCCGCCAGGTTCCCGGCGTACAGGACGTCTCGTCCGACGGCCGTACCGCACATCTCGTGGTTGCCGGGTCGACGGCCGAGCTGGTCAAGGCCGTCGCACCGTACGAGGTCACCAACCTGATCAGCCACGAGGCCGATCTGGAATCCGTGTTCCTCGACTACTACGCGAGCCCGAGGTGATCGGCATGTTCCGCAACGTCTACCTGAAGTCCCTGTACGACGCCCGGCGCGGCCTATTCGGCTGGTCGGTCGCGATCGCTTTCCTCGTCATCCTCGAGTCGGCTCTCTGGCCGTCGATCCGGGACCTGAATCTCGAACAGGTCTACGCGTCGTTCCCGGAGGAGCTGAGGAAGTTCTTCGACCTCGAAGCAATGACGACCGGCGCGGGTTTCCTCAACGCCGAGCTGTTCACGCTCCTCCTGCCGTCACTCTTCCTGATCTACGGCATCGGTCGCGGTGCTCGCGCCCTGGCCGGCGAGGAAGAGCAGGGATCGCTGGAACTGCTCCTCGTCACCCCGGTGTCCGGCGCACGGATCGTCTTGGAGAAGGCACTCGCACTCGCGACCTCGCTGGCGATCCTCGGCCTCGTGCTGTTCAGCTCCACGCTCTGCGGAAGCGCGCTGTTCGACCTGGGCATCAGCGCGGGCTCGGCAGCCGGCGGCGCGCTTGCCATGACCTTGCTCGGCCTCGAGTTCGCGACCCTGGCCCTGGCGGCGGGCGCTGTCACAGGCCGTCGAGGGACCGCAATCGCGATCGGATCGGTCGCTGCCACCGCGGCGTACTTCCTCTACGCCGCGGGCCTGCTGCTCACGTCCGTTGAGTCGTGGCTTCCGTTCTCCCCGTTCTACCAGGCGTTCCACGACGGCCCGCTCGGCGCAGGCCTGACCTCGGGCCACGGCTGGCTCCTCGCCGGCGCCATTGCCCTGACAGCCGTCGCCCTCCCGGCTCTCGACGGCCGTGACATCGCCACAGCACACGGAAGGTAGGAACGATGTCGTCACTACCAATTGTCGTCGGATACGACCGCTCTCTGGCAAGTCAGGGGGCTCTGCAATGGGCCACCACCGAGGCAGTTCGGCTCGAGGCACCACTGCGGATCGTCGAGGCGTTCGAGATCGTCGTGTTCACCCAGCCGTCGCCCGGCAAGGTCGTGCCGCTCGCCGGACTGCGCAGTGCCCGGGAGCGTGGCCTCAGCGCACTTGCGGACGGCATCCGTCACCTGAATCCGGACATGAAGGTCGAGACACTGCTCGTCGAGGGCGGACCAGCCGAAGCTCTGCTCGAGGAGGCCGAGCATGCCCGGCTCCTCGTGCTGGGATCGCGCGGACTCGGCGGCTGGACCGGTCTGGTCCTCGGATCGGTCGCCGTACAGGTGACGACACACGCGCGCTGCCCGGTCGTCGTGATCCCACCTGAGCTGCGCGCACGGAGGCACGAAGTGCCGACGGTCGTGGTCGGCGTGGACGGCTCGAAGGCCTCGGCCAAGGCGATCGACTTCGCCTTCGACCACGCCGAAGCGCTGCACGCCCAGGTGCTCGCCGTCCACGCCTGGTCGAGCCCGTTCCGCACGTACGAAGACGACGGGCGATCAATGCTGCAGTTCGACGAGGCAGAGGTGATGGAGTCCGCCCGGGTACTGGTGGCCGAGGCCGTCGCCGGCGCCGCCGCTGATCATCCGGACGTCACATGGAACATGCAGTTGGCCGGCGGTCACCCGGCGCGTGCCATCCTGCACGCCGCCGAATCCGCTGAGCTGGTCGTCGTCGGGTTCCGGGGCCGCGACGGATTCACCGGTCTGCTGCTCGGCTCGGTCAGTCAGACCGTGCTCCACCACGCACACCGCCCCACCGCGATCGTCCGCTGACACGTCCGCCGGTGATCCCAGAGAGAAGATTTTCGATCTCCAGGAAGGTACTAGTGGCCCACGCCACCAAGTTCGACGGCCGTCCTCGGGCCACCTCGCAGAACCGTTGCCCAACAACGCTCCAGGTCCGGTCTCGGCGGTCGCTGGCGCCAGCTGTCGCGGTACGGGTTGCGGTCGCCTCCCAGCCTCTAGGTCCAGCAACTGTCAGGGGAACGGGGCACGAGTGAGCTATTGGGCGAACATCGTTCAGGTACAGGGACCCGTCCGGAACTCGGCGAGTGGGATGGTCAGTCCGCCGTCGGCTCGATCTCCGGGATCGGCTTCCAGTCCTTTGCCTACGTGAACCTGGCCGAACTGCAACTTCTTCAACCCAGCCAGCGTAAATGTCGCGTAGCCGGCTCGTGGTGATCCTGTGTTGCTCCAGGCGTGGAGCGAGTATTCGGTGTCAGCTCGGAGGGGCCTGCGTTCGCCCTGGAGTTGCCAGCCGCTGCCAGACAGTGGAACTTGCACGAATCCTGACGCCGATGGGCTGACGACCCAGGTCGCCACTGGGCTTACGATCGGCGACTGATCCGGATCCACCGAAGGGGTCTCGCTGTAGATCGTGACACCGTCGACGTGCTCGCAGATCTGCATCACCGCGACAGGTCGCCCTGCTGCGTCGACCGTCAGGCCCATGAATCCGTTGACCGGAGGCTCGCAAGCGACCAGGAGGCCAGCAGCACAGAACAACAGGGCAGCCGCGAACGCGCGCCCACCCCTCGATGCCATGTCGGCACGCTAGCGAACTGCGTTCAGAAGTGATCGGGGCCGTTAGGACCTTGGCGTGGGACTGTTATGCCGCCGCTACGTTCTGGCCGTCTTCGGCATCGAGGTCGCCGACCTCCGGGTGAACCGCGGCGAGGTCGTCGCACAAGCCGGTGCGGACGGGTGAGTGGCAGGTCGACCTGCGGATCGCGGCCGTCAGCCACCGCCGACGTCGAACTGCACGCGCATCGTGGTCGCGACACAGCAACTGACCCGGTCGGGGTGGGTCCGGCCGGGTCAGTCTTCGTGAGCTTCAGTCGGTCTGCTCGATCGTGATCGAGCGCGCCTCCTGGGGCTTCGCCGAGATCGGCACGGTCACCTCGAGGATGCCCGCGGTGTACCTCGCCGCGACCGAGCCCTCATCGGCTCCTTCCGGCAGCATGACCCGGCGGGTCAGCGAACCGTAGTGGAACTCCGAGTGACCTCCGTCGTGCTCCTGCTGTTGACGAGTGGCCGCGATGGTGAGCATGCCGTTCGCGACCTCGACCTTGATGTCCTTCTCCGGGTCCATGCCGGGCAACTCCGCCCGTACGACGTACTTGCCTTCGTCGCTGAACGCCTCGATCCGGACACCGCGCAATGTCGCCGGCAAGGCGAACATGTTCGGCAGACCCTCGGCCCAGTCGAACAGATCCGCGAACTGGCGCCAGTTGTCCCGGTGCTGCAACGTCGTCATGGGATCTCCTTTCTGTCGTCCCCGTCCTCACTTCCACCACACCTCGGTGGGAAGCTCTGTCACAGGGGCCTACGGACCGCCTGAAATGGACCTTCGACCCAGTGCGAACGGTCACTTCACAGCGGGTGCTGATGGACGATCGCGACCGGGCGGTCAGCGTGCTGAAGAGTCCCTCGGACCGTCGAGCCGAGCAGAGCTGCCATCACTCGACGATGGCTGCGGCCTCCGACGACCAGCAGTTGCGCCTGTGCCTCATCGGCCGCATCGATCAGCTCGGCAACCCGGTGACCTTGCCTCAGCTCGGTCTCGAACGCGATGCCGGGGAATCTCGTTCGGCACTGCTGGACAATGGTGCCCAACCGGTCGTTGTGATACTGGCGCGCGAGGTTGAGTGCTCCTGCTGTCGACGCGGGATCTCCGGTGAAGACGGTAGGGACCGCCCAGCTGTGGACCAGCCGGATGGCGGCCCCCCGTTCCGCGGCCAGGCCGGCGGCGAAGGCCACCGCCGCTTCGCATCGCTCGATCTCGTCCACGCCGACCACGATCGGCGCGGTCTGCTCGCCCGGACTCCATTTCGGCGGTACGACGACTACCGCCGTACCCGACTCGGATACCACGGCCTCTGCCGTAGAGCCGATGAGCAGCCGGCCGATGACGCCTCGGCCGTGCCGCCCGACGACGAGCATCCGATCGTCGGCGGTGCGTCGCCCGAGCGTGTGTGCCGGTGGACCGGAGAGGACCACGCCCGTGTGCAGCCCGACATCATCATGGCGGTCGAGATACTCGCGGACGTCGGCCACCAGGTACCTGGCTTTCTCCACGGCTGCCCGCGTGTTCAACGGTGGCCTGCTGTCGACAACGTGCAGGACGCGAACCGGGGCCGCGCTCAACCTCGACTCATCGAGAGCCCAATCGACGGCCCCATTGTCGGCCCAAGTGCCGTCGACACCGACCGCGATGGCAAGCCGCTCTTTCATGACTCGGCCTGGTGCAACAGTCCGATGACGTTGCCATCGGGGTCGCTGAACATCGCGAACTGGCCGACACCGCCCTCTGCGGGCGGAACCAGCGAGTACTCCGGCCCTTCCGGCTGCAACCGCCACCCGAACAGTTCGCCGTAGAGCGACGCCATCCGCCCGAGATCACGTCCACCGATCTCGAAATGAATCACCGGACTCGTCATCGCCGACACCTCCCACTGCAGCGCTGCTGTGTACCTTCACCTCCACCGAACGCCGGGCAGGCCCTCCAGCACAGAGGCCAAGTCCTCGCAGCGCACCCCAAAGGTCCTCGACCGCGCGCGAGCCCTACAGTGAGTCCCCGATGGAGTCGCTAGCGCGAGCCGCCGAACTCTTCGGCCCGGGCTGATGACACTGGGTCGATCGCGGGCGCGCTGGAGCCGCCCATGTCCGCCTGCCGGATCAAGCCGGAGACCAACTCCTCGGCAAGGACGATCGTCTGCTCGAGGGTCCGCAGACCGGCGTCCAGCCGGCCGGCCTGCAGCGCCCACTGGGCTGCGGCCATGCCCTGCACGAGCGAGTCGTTGATCTCGATCGCCTCGCGGTACAACAGCGCCGCAGCCTCCAGCCGCCGCTTCTCCGAGTCGGCTCGGCGAAGCCGGTCCGATGCATCCCCGATCAGACCGCCCAGCAAGAGCAACGGCAGGATGCGCGACGCCCAGCCCATGGCGCTGAGAGACACGTCATCAACCACAACCCAGATCACGATGAGGGCCACGGCGACCAACCCCCCGGCCAAGCCTGCCCGCATCCCAAAGGTGATGGCGACCAAGGCGACGGGCAGGACCAAGAGCAGGGTATATGGGTCGTCTGGTCCCCCTGCAGACAGGCGAAGCGACAGCACCAAGGCGTAGAGCAAGCCAGCGATCCCGAACGCAACGACCGGGCGCTGCCTGAACCACGGCTCACGCGACGTTCCGACCAGCTGGCCGATGGAGGACACCGTCATGCAACCCAGCCTGCGCCGAACCGATCACCGACCACAGGGGCACAAAGTCCCGTCCTCTCCGTAAAGGTCCCCGCGGTCCGCACGGTCGACGGAGATCATTCGGCCCGGCGAAGGCCGTTGGGCGTCACGAGGGCGTGGCCCGGTTCGGACTGCCCGTTCGTCCGTTTCCACCATCGCGATCCGGAACTGGTGGTCGGAGTCTGCCGCGAACACGGTGGTGGCCCCGAATCCATCGGCCTATTCGCGATCGCCGGCTTGGACTACGTGTCCTCACCGTTCCGCATCCGGTAGGCCGCCTCGAAGCCATCTGGGGCGCGGGTTCGAGTCCCGCCCCGCCCTACCCGGCAAACCCGCAGGTTACGAACCTGCGGGTACGACGTCAGTCGGCACACTGCCTGGCGTCATGGCATGCGTTCAGTAGGGGATTCGCCTCGGTGAGTTGTCCGGGTGCAGCCGAGGAGGGAGGTCCAGTCTCGGAGGCGGCGGAGGGCGAGGGTTAGGTCTCGGTGGAAGGCGAGGGGGTCTGAGGGGGCGGCGTCTTCTTGGTAGCAGGCTTCCCAGAAGGTGCGGAGGGCAGAGAGTTCTTCGACTACGGCGCCGTGTTGGGGCCAGCAGGGCGGGATGACTTTGTGATCGAGGCTGTAGCGGGTGGTGGCCCAGGTGACCCAGTCGCCGAGGCGTTCTAGTTCTTCGTGGGTGCTGGTGGGGTCTAGGTCTCGCCAGCAGATGACGTACGGACCGGTGCCGGCGGTGAGGGCGAGTGCTCTGGCGAGCTCGTCGTCTGGGTTCATCGGCGTCGGGTTGCTTGGTCGATGCTGTGGCGGATGTGGTCGGCGTCTGCGCGGTCGGTCCAGGGCGTCATCTTGAGGAGGATGGGTGGAGCGGTGCGGGCGAGGAGAACGCCGGTGCCGAACGGAAGAGTGCGGATGACATCGGGTGGAAGGATCGGGATTCGGCGGGTGCTGGTGGAGATGGTGCGGCCGCCGTCTGAGCCTCGGCTCCAGTTGCGGATCTCTTCGTCGCGTTCGCCGCAGACGGCAGCGAGGTCTTGGAGGTCGCGGGGTTGGGCGGATCCGCCGAGGATGAGGCGAAGCGTCGCTGCGTCCCACATGGCGGCTGCGGCTTGTTCGCCCCAGCGTTCGCGGGCTTGGGCTAGGGATTGGATGACGACGAGGGTGGAGATGCCGGAGCCGCCGCCGTCGGCCATGAGTGATGGCAGGGACGGTACGGCGCAGAGGTTGGCGATCTCGTCGAGGACTAGGGCGAGTGGTGGTTCGAGGCGTCCGCCGGGGTTGTGGGCGGCGAGTTGCCGGGCGGATTCGGTGATGTCTTCCAACAAAGCTGCGATGAAGGCTGAGGTTGCGCTGGCTCCGGCACCGGTGCCGAGTAGGTAGATGGTTCCACGTTCTCGGATGAAGCTGGCTGGGTCGAGTCCTTCGCCGGGTGGTGGGTCGAAGGATCTGCGTACGGCTGGGTCGGCGAGGGCGGACAGGGCTGAGCGGACGCCTGCCCAGATGGCGTCGCGGGTGCGGCCGTCCATGCGGACGATGCCGTCGAGGGTGTCGCCCCAGCCTTCGGCGGCCTGGTCGGAGCGGTTGAGGATGGTGACGGCTTCGATGGCCGAGGCTGGTTCGAGGCCCCAGCGGTAGAGCTGGGCGATGCCGGTATCGTCGATGGCGGCGGCGTGGAGCAGTCCTCGCAGTGCCATCTCGGTTTGGCCGTGCCAGAAGGCTCCGTCGCTGACGCCGCCCTTGGCGAAGCCGGCGCCGGCGGCTAGTCCGCTGGCGCGGACCATCGCTGTGGTGGGGTTCTCGCAGCCGCGTACTGGTGACCAGCGGATGCCTTCGACTCGGCCGAGTCCTTGCGGGTCGAAGATGGCGACTGGTCCGGTTGCTCGTCGCGATTCGAGGGTGGCGGCGAGGTTGTCGGGTCGGGTTGATGTTGTGACCACGGCGCCGGGTGCGTCGATGATCGAGCTGATGATTTGGTGGAGGCCTTTGCCGGATCGTGGGGGTCCGACGACGATGACCGAGTCCTCGACGGAGGCCCAGCATTCCCGGCCGCGGGAGCGACCAAGGCACGTTCCGACATCCGCCGGTGAGTTGCTCGGTGCGAGTGGACGCGCTGTGCGTCCGCGCCGTACGACCTGTCGCCGGCCGACGGCGGCCTCAACGTCGCCCGCTGACGCGAGTCCCGGCCGGGCAGCGAGCGCCTTCGCACGGTTTGTGGATGTTGCTCGCCTGCCATGCCAGAGCTTCATCACCAGGTAGCCGCCGGCGATTGGTACGACCAGCAGGATCGCTACAACGAGCCAGTAGGTCACCGGGGAGATCTGTGCCGAGGTCAGGCCGAAGGCAACCGCCGGATCGGCGGGGTGCATCGGGACCCGCAGCGCGTCAATCCATGGGGATGTGACCCAATGCTGCGTGGTGACCATGCTGGCCAGACCGCCGGCCAGGTGCAGCACCCCGGCACATGCGAGGAGTACTCCCCCGGCGATGAAGATCGTGTCGGTGAGGTCGCGGGGAGTTTGTTGGTTCATCGGCGCTACATCCTGGCGTCGGTGTCGAAGAGTTCGACCTCGCGGGCGTGGCGGACCAGTTGTACGACGAACGATCGGTTGGGCAGCCGCCACAGCGCTCGGCCCTTGGGGAGCTTGGCTATGGTCGCGATCTCCACGTCGGTGAGGCCGAGCAGGCTGGCCGTTCGCTCGAGTTGGTCGGGTTCTTGGCGGAGCATGATCCTGGTCGAGCAGTCGGCGAGAAGCCCTTCAGCCAGTGCTCGTGCCTCGGATCCGAGGTCGCCGACGGCGGCCAGGTCGGAAAGGCGGTGGACGATGAGGACATTGGAGACGCCCCAGGTGCGCGACAACTTCCACTGTTCCTGCATGCGGCGCAGCAGCGCCGGGTCGCGCATGACGCGCCATCCCTCGTCGTACACGATGTAGCGATTGCCGCCGACGGGATCAGCGACCGCTGCCTCGAGCCACGACGACGCGCACGCCAAGGTCAGGCGAAGTGCTTGGTCGTTGCCGCCACTGCCTAACCAGGACGAGTCCAGCGTCACCATCGGCAACGTCGGATCGAACCCGGTCGTCGATGGCCCGTCGAACATCCCCGACAGATCCCCGTGAACCAGTCGACGGATCGCGTGCGCGACTTCGCGTCCATCCCCTGTCAGGCTTGCGGTCGTCAAGCCGGCACGTTCAGCGCGCACAGAGTCGGGCGTGAACAAAGCCACCACAACATCCGGGACGGTCGGCGACGCGACCTGACCTGAGACGGTCTCCAGGGCCAGGTCGAGGGCGGTGTGTTCGATCGCGGCCAGTGGTCGTCCGAGAGTCGATTCGGCCAGGGTGCCGAGCAGGGCGCGGCGGCGTGACCAGACGATCCGATTCCACTCCTCGGCGTCGATCGTGGCGGGCCTCCGGCCGGCGTCGAGTGGGTTGAGTCGTGTCGGAAGTCCTGGGCCGAGTTTGATGACCGCGCCGCCCATCGCTGTCGCGACTGGTGTCCATTCACCTTTGGGGTCGCAGGGGACGTAGGCCTTGTGGCCGAGGGCAACAGATCGGGTGATCAGTGCCTTGGCTGTGGACGATTTGCCGCTGCCGATGACGCCGGCCAACAGGATATTGGGATTGGTGATGGCTCGTCCCTGGTAGAGCACCCAGGGGTCGTAGACGAACGATCCACCACTGAAGACGTCGGAGCCGATGTAGGTTCCATCGGCTCCGAGTCCGCCCTCGGCCAGGAATGGATAGGCGACCCGAAGCACGCGGATGGTCGCTCGGTGTCGGTCGACCATCAGCCGCGAACCTTGGCCGAGGTTCAGCCCGTTCGTCCCGGCCACCTCCGCTGCGCCTGCCTTGGGTGTGCGTTGGGAGGCGTAGGACGCTCGGCGGTTGGCGCGACGAGTCGCACGGTCCGCGCCCTGTGGCTCGAAGTAAGCAGACCTGGCCATCAGAGTCCGATCCCGAAGGGCAGGGCTGCGGCCATGAACCCTTCCATCTGCTGGCCGACCAGGCGGCGCAGGTCGAGGAGAGCTTGCGTGGCGGCGATCTCGATCTCCATACAGGCGTCATCGAGCGCTTCCTCGTTGTCGGCCGAGACCACGACAAGGCCGAGCCAGCGAACGTCGCCGTGCCCTGCCGCAAGATCCCGCTCACGCTGGGCCACGTCGGCGTCGAGCTGGCGATCCTCTTCAGTCTCCAACTGACCGATCTTGGAGCGTGTCGCTCGGTCAGTGACCCGCTCCACCTGGTGCCGTCGAGCGTCTCGCAACGCTTTGGCCATCGGAATGGGCTGCAGCACGAGGGTGAAGGTCCGCCGGATCCCTGGCTTCAGCAGGAGTGGGCTCAGGAAGGTCGGCGTGGTCTGGATCCGCGGCCATTCGGTGATGGCGTAGACGCGATGCAGTGAGGAGTCGGTCTGCAGGTGGTCCCAGCTCGCGTCGACTCCGAGTGGGCCGGCGTCGGCTGCATCCAGCGGCTCGTTGGTCGGGATTGTCCGTGTCGCGGCCGGGTCGAACGCAACCCGCAGACTCATGGCCAGCTCGCCGGCGCTCAGCCAGCAGCCGGCGACTCCTGCGGCGGCGAGGGAGGTTTGGAAGGCTCGCGCTTCGGACTCGAGCACCGCTGTGGCACCGGTGATCCCGCCTCCGTGCTTGCGGATCTCTCGCGAGACAGCGTCGAGGTTCACGGAGAAACTGAACAGGGTCTCGTGCCTCGCCGCAGCCGGTGCGGCCCGCTCCAACAGATCTGTGTAGATCGCGCCGGCGGGTGTGTGGGGATCGACGTTGCGCGTGCGTGCCCACTCCCCCAGCTCGTCGCCGGGATCTGGAAGCGTGCGTTCGAGGATCTGGGCTCGGGCAATCCGGTTGCCTTGGCACAGCCCGGCGATCAGGCGCCCGTACGCCGCAACACGACGGTCCTGCTCGTCGGTGTTCTGCAGCAGATGCGCAGGGCCTTCGATCTTGGCCACCGCGACGAGGCGACGGCGTCGCTTGTCGTGGACGACACCAATGCCGGAGCCAGCGGTCAAGATCCGCAACGCCGTCCCTTCACCGGGAAGGGTCAGCTGCCCATGCCGGCGTGGCTCCATCACTTTGGATCGGAACGCGTGCTGGCCCCGCAGCGCGCGCAGTACATGAACGCCACGAAGGACGAGCCAGCGATACAGCGGCAGGTCCTGCGCCCGAGCGAACGCCACAGCGACGCACACGCCCGCGGATGTGAGGCCGATTGAACCACCCCGGGTTTGATGCACACCTCCTTCGTTGGGAAGGTGGCAGTCATGCCGAGCAAGTACGACGAGCAGACCCGGGCCAAGGCGGTTCG
>NZ_JBFAKS010000081.1:0-13108 GCF_040655855.1 Kribbella sp. NPDC050281
CGGGCGGGCACCGAAGCCCGCAAGGCTCTGGTCGGCGCGCTGTGGCAGCGGTTCCCGGAGGACCTGCGGACCGGCGTGTACGCCGACCGTGAGGCCGACGTCTGTTCTCACCGGGCGAAGCCGGCGCGCAGGTGCGGACCGTTCACGACGAAGGCGACCGGCACGATGGCCAGCGCACAGACGGCCTGCATCGCCGCGAACCACCCCGGGCACAGCCCCGGGATCAGGTCGACCCCGATGATCGCGATCGGCATCACGATCGAGATGACCCGGATGCGGACGTACGCCCATCGCGCTCCGCGGGCGGCCATGATGAGAAGCCAGTAGGCCACGACGGACGTCACGAGCACAGCGCAGGACCGGCCCCACAGGAAGCCCGGCACCACCTGGTGTCTGGCCGCGCGGTCCACGACCGTGGCGACGACGACCGCGCCGAGCAGGCCGTACAGGATGACGAACCCCTTGGCCCGGTTGAACGCTTCGAGCTGCTTCTGACTGGTAAGAGTTGGCATGTCCTAGACGCTAGAAACCGCAGATGGGGCACGGTATGTGGCTGGCCGCACGGTGGGGTGGGGCTAGCCCTACTTCCACTCCGATTGCGCCGATTTCACGCTTTTGGTGGTGCACAGTGGCAGGACCAAGCCGTAGTGAGAAAGAGGTTTCCGATGTCGTGGGTTGCGAGTGCCTGCGTAGGGTTCGTCCGGTCGTGCATCGTCCTGGTCGTCAGCATGCTGGTGCCTGCCGTCTGGGCCGCCGGGGTGGCGGTGGCGATCTGGTGGCGGAGCCCCTGGACGTGGATCGTGCCGTTCGTCTGGGCCGGCCTCGGCACTCTCCTGCTGATCCGGCCGGTCGCCGGGATGGTCCGGTCGTTGCTGGCGCGGTGGACTGGCACGGTGATCCCGGACGGGTACCGGGAGCTGGGGACGGTGACGCAACTGTCCACCGGCTTCTGGTGGAACGGTCACTCGTACGAGAAGACGCGCCGGGATGCCGAGAAGGACCTGCGGCTGCGCGTGCGGTGGACCGATCCGGCGAACTGGCGTGATCTGAGGTGCTTGGCGATCGTCGCGGTCACCGCCGGCCTGACCGCGGCGGTTCCGCCGGCTGGGATCGTGGCAGCCGTCCTCGGATTCACCCAGTCGATGCCTGTGGTCGGAGTGGCCGGAGTGGTCGTGGCGGTCGCCAGTGCGCCGTACGCCTGGCGCCCGTTCGAGCCGATCGCCGTACGCCTTCTGCGCCCGACGCCGTCGATGGCTCTGGCGAACCGGGTCGACGAGCTGACCGCGCAGCGGGCCGACGCGACGGTTGCCCAGGCCGCGGAGATCCGCCGGATCGAGAGGGACCTGCATGACGGAGCGCAGGCGCGCCTGGTATCGCTCGGACTCTCGCTGGCGACCGCGGAGAAGCTGATGGAGACCGACCCGCGTGCGGCCAAGGCACTGCTGAAGGACGCCCGGGTCGGCGCGGCCACGTCGCTGTCCGAGCTCCGCGAACTGGTCCGCGGCATCAACCCACCGGTGCTGAACGAGCGCGGACTGGTCGACGCCGTACGTGCCCTGGCGATGGACACGCCACTGGAGACGACCGTCACCGCAGGCGGCGAACTGCGGCTGGATCCGCCGATCGAGTCCGCTCTGTACTTCGGGATCGCCGAGCTGCTGACCAACGCGGTCAAGCACGCGCAGGCGGATCACGCCGAGATCGCGATCTCCCATGACGGCACCGGCATCGTCGTACTGATCGAGGACGACGGCCGTGGCGGTGCCCGGATCGAGGACGCGGGGGGCCTCGCGGGACTGCGCCGGCGGCTCGCGGCGTTCGACGGCACCCTGGAGTTGACCAGCCCGAACGGCGGCCCGACTCGTGCGAGGATGACCATGCCATGCGAATCCTTGTAGCCGAAGACCTCTACCTGCTGCGGGACGGGATGGTCCGTCTGCTCGAGGCCTACGGGCATGAGGTGGTGGCGACCGCGACCACCGGCCCCGAGACCCTCGATGGACTGCGGAAGTGGCGGCCGGACGTCTCCGTGATCGACGTACGGATGCCACCGACGCAGACGGACGAGGGCCTGAAGGCCGCGCTGGCCGCCCGCCGAGAGGTCCCAGGGCTGCCGGTCCTGATCCTGTCGCAGCATGTCGAGCAGCTCTATGCGCGTGAGCTCCTGACGGACGGCTCAAGCGGTGTCGGGTACCTGCTCAAGGAGAGCGTGTTCGAGGCCGATCAGTTCATCGACGCCCTCGAACGCGTCGCGGCCGGCGGGACGGCCCTGGATCCGGCCGTCGTCGCCAAGCTGCTGTCCAGCGGTACGTCGAGCAAGCGCCTCGACCGGCTCACCGAGCGCGAGCTGTCCGTACTCGGTCTGATGGCCGAGGGTCTGTCCAACCAGGCGATCTGTCAACGCCTGTTCATCAGCGAGAGCGCCGTCAGCAAATACACGACGTCACTGTTCGGCAAGCTGGGCCTCGCCGACGACGACACCAGCAACCGCCGGGTGATGGCCGTACTCGCCTACCTCGGACTCACCGGCTCCTGAGCCCGGATCTTCAGCTGATCCGCGAAGAAGCGTTCGACGGTGGGCAGGATCTTGCGGCCGGAGTGGGCGGCGCCGTCGACCAGGTCGAAGGTGATGTCGAGGCCGTGCGACCGGTAGTTCCGCTCCAGGGTGCGCAGGCGCTCGATCCGTGTGGTGCCGGTGAGCTCGGCGCCGTCCATCCAGTTGGACTCACCAGGGTTCATGATCTCCCAGCTCTCCACGTCCTCGGAGCCGACGACGAGCTGGATCGGCACCCGGCGGAGCGCGTCGAAGTCGATCGGCTGACCGAACTTCTCCTCGAACCCCTTCGTCCCGAGCCACCACGGCAGCGTGTCGTCCAGCTGCGTGATCCGGCCGGGCGCACCGATCGACGCGGCGGCCAGACGCTCCGGGTGCAGGTACAGGAACCGGTGCGTGAACTGCCCGCCACCGGAGAAACCGTGCAGGTAGAAGTGCTCGGCCGCCACCGGGAACCGGTCCGCCACCTCGTCCACGATCGCCAGCAGCATCCGGTCGAACCGGATCCCCTGGTACTCGATGAACTTGAAGTTGTGCAGGTCGTTCGGGTCGACCAGACCGGCGGGGAAGATCGGCGTCAGCACCACGACGCCCTGCGCTTCGGCGAACTCCTCCAGCTGGTTGCGGTACGTCGCCGCCGACCGAGCGGTCCCGTGCTGGACCACCATGAGCGGCGCGCGGTCGTCGTTGGTCAGCCGCTGCGGCACGTACAGGCAGTAGTGCAGCCGCGGGTCCACCTGGGACGCGAAGATCGGGGTCTTGCCACGCTGGTAGACGGTCGAGGTGTTCGCCATGGACTTCCTTCGGTGGGTCTACGATGTGTTACAGAAATCGGAGTCTTGGATGATTCGTTACAGCCGCTACGGGATCGGATAATACACAGATGGCCGATGAGGTAACAGGGGTTACACGGAATCCGGCGCTGGCCGACCTGCGTCGCCGGATCCGGGACCACTGGGACGAGTTCACGCCCGCGTCCCGCGCGGTCTGCCGGTCGCTGTCGGAGATCTCACCGGAGCGACTGCTCTACCTGTCCGCGCAGGAACTCGGCCAGGCGAGCAAGACCAGCAACGCCACGGTGATCCGCACCCTGCAGTCCCTCGGGTACGCCGGTCTGGCCGAGCTGAAGGACCGGGTGGCGACGCCGTTCCGATCGACGACCCGGCGGGAGGAACGGCTGCGGGATCGGATGGAGGCCACCGGCGGCGACCCCAAGCACGTGTGGGACCGGGTCATCACGGAGTCGATCGAGCGGATCGAGTTCCTGAACCAGCACATGGCGATGGACAAGTACCAGGAAGCGGTCCGGCTGATGCTGGACGCACGCGAGTTGGCGATCTACGGGTTCGGCGCGAACTACGTGGCGGCGGAGTACCTGATGCTGAAGCTGCGGCGGTTCGGCCTGCGCAGCCGGTGCATCCGGACAGCCGGGTTCCAGCTCGCCGACGACCTGCTCGGCATCGGGTCCGAGGACGTCGTGATCGTGATCGCGCCGGGCCGGCTCATCATCGACGGCGAGGTCGTGATCGACCGGGCCAGGGCGGTCGGCGCCGGGATCATCCTGCTCAGCGAGGAGCACGTGGCCGAGCGGCTGGCGAACGACGTGACGGTGGCGATCCACGTACCGAACACGGTCACCGGAATCACCGCGGAGATGCTCACGACGATCGTCACTGCGGACGCACTGGCGCAGGCGGTGGCGGTGGCGGACGCCGAGCGCACGCTGGAGACGTCGCACACGCTGGAGTCCCTGCGGCAGCAACTAGGTTTCTGACCGGGGTTGTTGCTTGCTTTGCGACTCTTCGGCGATCTCAGATTGCGACGACCGGGCCGGTGCGGTCACCGATAGCATCGATCCGGACCCATTCGACCCTGCGGAGGATTACCTGATGATCTTCATCACCGCCAAGTTCCGGGTGAAGCCGGAGCACGCCGAGAACTGGCCTTCGATCACCGCCGACTTCACCGCGGCGACCCGCGCCGAGCCCGGCTGTCTCTGGTTCGACTGGTCCCGCTCACTGGACGACGCGAACGAGTACGTCCTGGTCGAAGCCTTCGCCGACGACGACGGCGCCACCGCACACGTCACCTCCGACCACTTCAAGGCAGCCCAGCAACACCTCCCGCCCCACCTGGTCGAAACCCCCCGCATCGTCAACTTCAAGCTCCCCCAGTCCGACTGGTCCGAACTCGGCGAACTCGCCGTCAAGTAGCTCAGACAACGCTGGTGTTCTGGGCGGCGGCGATCTCCCAATCGCTGCCGTCCTTGGCCAGGAAGTACACCGGGCTCCCGTGCGCACCCGTCGTACTGCCGCGCTCGACGTAGGTCTGGTTCACGTTCACCACAGCGATGTCCGGCCGCACGAACAGCAGATGGTCGGGCTCGTACGTCGCGGAGGAGTCCTTCATCGCTCCGGGGAGCACCTTCCGGGTGAACGCCTCGATCGTGTCGCGCCCGTACAGCCGCTTCCCGTGCCCGGTCACCCACACCGCATCCTTGCGGAACAACGAGATGAACCCGTCCACGTCCTCGTTGCCCTGCACCTCCTGCACCTTGGCCACCAGCGCCACGATCGCGTCGACATCGGCCTGACTGGGAACCGCACCCTCGATCCTCATGCAACGATCCTGCAAGCTGAAGGGGACTTGAGGTCAAGCGAGTCCGGCGTCGCGGGCTTTGACGATGGCTTGGGCTCGGTCGGTCACGCCGAGTTTGGCGAACACGTTCGTGATGTGGTTGCGGACGGTCTTGTCCGAAACGACCAAGTGGCGGGCGATCTCGGTGTTGGATCGGCCGAGCGCGATCTGGGTCAGGATCTCCTCCTCGCGGTCGGTGAGCATCGGGAACGGACCTGCTCGAGCCGTACGACGCTCCGCGGTGAGACGACCCAGCACCAAGCCGGCGACGTCGGCGCCGAACACGGCTTCCCCCACGGCCACGGCCCGGACCGCCTTCAGGATGCGATCCCCGGACGCGCCCTTGACCAGATAGCCGCGAGCGCCCGCGTGCAGAGCAGCGAGCACCGACTCCTCGTCGTCGAGCATGGTCAGCACCAGTACGGCGACCTCCGGCGCGTCGTCGGTGAGCCGCCGGGTGGCGGCTATCCCACCGGAGCCAGTCATGTGCAGGTCCATCAGAACCACGTCGGGCTTGAGTTCGGACACCAGTGCGACGGCAGCGTCGCCGTCGCCCGCCTCGGCTACGACCTCAACGTCGGACTCCTCGGACAGCACACCGACCAGGCCCCGGCGGAACACCGGATGGTCGTCGGCGACCAGGACGCGGATCACGGTCGGATCACCGCTGTGGCTGGGAAGGATGCGGCGACCTCCGTGCCCCGGCCGGGCCGGAAGGTCACCGTGCAGACACCGCCCAGTTCCTCGGCTCGCTCCCGCATCGAGGTAAGGCCCGTGCCGACTCCCCGGGCCGGCTCGCCACTCCCGTCGTCCGCGACGCGTAGGTCCAACCGGGTGCCGTCGTACCGCAACTGCACCTCGCACCCGCTCGCCTGTGCGTGCCGGAGGGTGTTCGTCATCGCCTCCGTCGCGATCCTGTACGCCGCTACCTCCAGGGCTGATGACAGGTCGCCTGATCCGTCCAGTTCGGCGACGGTGATGACCAGACGTCCGCCGGAGCGAATGGTGAGCAGGTCTGCCTGGTGACGCAGGGCGCTGACCAGGCCGGCGTCCAAGGCAGGTGGTCTCAGGTCGGCGACGATGCGCCGTACCTCGTCGACGCAGTCGGTGACATCGCCGCGGAGCTCGCGCAGCAGCGCGGACGCCTCGACCCGGTCGCGGACGACGACTCGATCGGCGGTCTCCAGGCCGAGGGAGATACCAGCCAGCGCCGGCCCCAGACCGTCGTGCAGGTCCCGCCGGATCCGTCGGCGTTCCTCCTCCCGCGACGTGACGACACGTTCCCGCGACCTGCGCAGTTCACGGCTTGCGCGTACGCCGTGCGCCGCGACGCCCGCCTGCCTGGCGAAGGCCTCGAGCAGACGGCGATCGGACGCGGCCAGTTGCTGCTCGCCCCGGCGGAGGCCGACGACGAGCAGTCCGACCTCTTCGCCGGCATGGTTGAGCGCGAAGGTCGCGACGTGGTCCGGCTGAGTGCCGGAGGTGAAGGCCGGACTGTCCTCGCCGGCCAGGCGCACTTCGGCGTACGGCAGGTTCAGTGCTGTGCGGACCCCGTCGACCGTTGCGGGCAGGACGTCGTCTGTGTCCAGGGCTGCACTCAGCCGATCGCCCAGAGTGGTCAGTGCCGACATCGGATCGCGGCGTTCGCCGTACATCAACCGATCGACGACAGCCTGCACCCGTCTGCGGGCACCAGCCAGCAGCATGGCGGCGATGGCAGCGATCACCGCGGGCACGAGACCGGCGTCGGACTTCGAACCGAGGAGGGCTGCCGCCGCAAGGTAGACGCCGAGCGCGACCGCTGTCAGCGCGACATAGACGACAGTCCGGGACAGCACGAGCTCGATGTCGAACAACCCGTTGCGCACGATGCCGACGGTCAGGCACGCGACAGCAGCGACATTCAGGACGAAGTGGACGTACTGCGGCGCCGGGATGAACGACGCCGGACCGGCGAACGCGACAGCGGCCACGAACCAGGACGACTGCCGGCGTTGCCTGGCATCCGCGTGACGCATCCGTACGACGATGGCCACCGCGGCGGCTACACCGACCAGGAGCACGACGGCGAAGCCGACCGCGACGAGGGCGAGATTTGCGGCGTCCGGTACCGGTAGATCCAGGGCGTTGCTGACGTCGGGGAAGCCTGCATCGTCGACTGCCGCCTGACTGGTCCCGAACGCGAGCACTGCCAGGCAACCGGCCACCAGAGCGGCTCGGGCCGGCCAGCGCCATCGTGGCGACGGTATGTGCCCGTCCGGGTACAGCAGCGGTACGGCGGCAAGCGTCGCAAGGAATGGCGGGAGCCACAGTACGGCGGCCAGCCACGCGGCCAGTCCGCCGAGTGGCAGTGACGTCGCTATCGCCGCGTACTCAGAACAGACCGAGCCGGCCAGGCCGCAGATGGCTGTCACGCCGAGAACCCAACCGAGGCGGTTGCTCGGCTGGAACCGCAGTACCAGGGCGCCGACGACGCCGAACGCTAGACCGGCCAGCCATTGGTTCGCACGATTCCCGTCGAGCAGGTCGGCCGGCGCCGTGACGGTGGTCAGCGCGAGCGCCAGCGCGGTGATCGCGAGCGCGCCGGTGGCCCCGGCGACAACCACCGGGGCCAGAGGCCACTGCCGAATGCTCATCTCAAGCTCAGTGTGCGCGCACCCAGCGGCGTTTGTGCGGAGCGCGCAGATATCCGGTGAGGATCGCCCAGGCCAGCACCAACCCGCCGGCGAGAGCCGCTACGTGACCCGCAACGCCCATCGACAAGCCGATGTCCAGGACCACGAAGCTCACTCCGAACACCACCACGAGCCGCGGCACGTACGGCGACCGCCACAGCGCGATGTTGATCAAGACGGTGCCGAACAGGGCTCCACCGAGGAACATCACCATCAGAACCGCACCGGGGATCCCGGGCGAGCTGATGTCCAGGACGGCCGCCGCCGCGTCCTGATGCCCGGCTCTCGCGGTCCACAGCGCTGCGAGCTCGGCGCCCTGGATCGCTGCCAGGCCGGTCATCGCAGCCGTGAGGCAAACTGCCGCGGCGGTTGCGATCTTGCGCGAGTGCCGCCGCGCGATGGTCACCATGACGAGCACCTGCCCGAGCAGGAACGCGACGGCAAGCAGACCGGCGGCTTTCGACAACGCGATCCGGTCGGGGTGGGCCAGCCACCAGGCGATCCGGTGCGCGCTGCCCTCGTTGGTTGCGGGTTCGAGCAGGAACTCCGCGACCTGCAGAGCGGCACCCACGGTGACCAGCAGTGCCGCGGCCCAACGGACCCGTCCGGTGAACACCGGCGACGGCCGGTCTTCCGTCCGGGTGTCTTCGACGATGACGGTCATGATGATGTGCTCCCTGTGGTCGACTGACTGTCGATCACGAGCGTCTGCCAGGACCTGCCCCGACCACACGGGGCCTGAGTCCCAACTCGCCTCTGGGACCGGCGAACATCGATCGTGGGCACGCGTGGGCTGCGCTCGGTACGAGACAGTGCACGCGCCTCGCCGAGCACATCTCGCTGACCGCGGGCCCGCTACGCCTGCTTGACGGGGACTACCCCAACCGCGCCTTCATGCAACGGATCATCGAGTACCACCTCGGCCAAGCCTTGCTGCTGTCTTCGGCGCAACTATGAGCCGTACAGGGTGTTGAAGTTGTCGCGCAGAACCAAGTCGGCCAGTTCGCCGTCGCCGGCAGCCTCGCGGAGGCGAGCGACCTCGCCGACGTAGTCGCCCCACGGCTCGTCGCTGGCGAACAGCACCCGGTCCTGGCCGATCCCGCGCCGCTCGATCTCCCGGACCAGCCAGCGCGGCGCGAAGCCGATCGCCCAACTGGTGTCGGTGTAGACCTGCTTGCCGGCCTCGATCCAGTTGAAGAACCGCTCGTTGATCAACTTGATGTGCCCGCTCATGCCGCCGCCGAAGTGCACGAGGTGGATCTTGACGTCGTCTCCGTAGCGGTCGACCAGCTTGCCGATCTGGTCGATGTCGGACGCCGCACCGGGCGAGGTGTGAACGTGTACGACGAGGCCGCGCTCGCGTGCGGTGCCGAAGATCTGCTCGAGCTGCGGAGCGCACTCCGGATCCTCGACAGCCCCGCCCAGCAGGAAGCTGGTCTTCAGGGCGACCACGCCCGGCTCCCCGGCCAGAGCGAGCGCCGCGGTGGTGAGCTCGGCGTCCTGCGGCCGCGGCGAGACCCACAACCCGCAGCGGATCCGATCGTCCTTGGCCGCCGCCTCGATCACCAGGGGATTGAACCCGAAGGACACTGATGCGTCAGGCACCCCGTAGTTGGGCAACACGAGCGCCCGCTCGGCGCCCTCCCGATCTAGGTCCTCGATCAGCTCGGCAACCGTCGCCCGAGCCAGGATGTCCGGATTGGCCGGCGGCCCGCCGTAGAACGGGAACGCAGGCATGATGCCCAGGTGGCGATGCGCGTCATTCGTCAGCTTCTCGGTCATCCTCAGACGGTAGCCGCAGAAGATTTCCTATGCAAGAGCAATCTCTACTATCCGACACAGCGCCCGGGCGGACCTACAGGCTGAAGGCGATCGAGCGCAGGATCAGCGCCGCGACGAATACCACGGTGAACGCGAGGTCGATCGCCAGACCGCCGGCCCGCAACGGCGGCAGCCTCCGCCGTACCGGCGCGATCACCGGCTCCGTCCAGGCGTGAGTCACCGAACGCACCCGGCCGCCCCGCTGCCCGCCGCTGGCCAACGCACCCGTCCAGTCCAGCACCATCCGGACGATCAACAGCAGAATGAACGCCGTCAAGGCGTAACCGACCAGGTCTCCGATGATGCTCATGACCAATCTCCTCCGTGAGGGCCGCACCGGCCATCTCACCAGTATCAACGTCGCCGGCCACGTCGAAGTGTCCTCGCGCCCATCTTCTTAGCCGACTATCAGGCAAAAGGCCCGGACCATCAGGTCCGGGCCTTCTTCCGCAGCGGGGCCATGCCCGGCCCGTTACTGCTGGGGTTCTGATGGTGCGTTGCGGGGCATCAGGGCAACGATCGGGAGGCTGAGGGCCGTAATGGCCAGAACGACGATCAGGGTGACCTTCATCGCGTGGGCCAGTCCGGAGGTTGCGGCGTGGAAGAAGACCGACGTGACCGCGGCCGAGCCGATCGCTGAGGCGAGTTGCTGGATCGAGCTGAGCGAGCCGCTGGCGCTGCCGGCTTCGTCAGGCTTCGCGTCGCCGAGAGCAACGTTGGGGATCGTGGTGAAGGTGAGGCCGGTGCCGATGCCGACGACGACGAACGCCGGGGCCAGCGCCCAGATGCTGACGTTCGTGCCGAAGTGATCGACGAGGACGAGGACCCAGCCGCAACCGACGAGGGCGACGGCGAGGCCGATGACAACGAGCCTGCGACCGAGCTTGGTGACCAGGCCACCCATGGCGGCGAACGCGGCGGCGATGAGCCCCACGGTGAGCGGCACCAGGCCGAGCGAGGCGTCCCGGGGGCTGGCGTGCAGCCCCTCCTGCAGGAACAGCGACAGTACGAAGATCAGCCCGGTGCCGGCGGCGAAGGCGGCCAGGCCCACGAGCATTGCGGACGTGAAACCCCGGTTCTTCAGCAGCGAGGGCATGATGAGCGGGTGGGCTGCGGTGCGCTGACGATAGGCGAAGGCTGCGAAGAACAGGACGCCGACGGTGATCGCGGTGACGGGGACGATGCTCCAGCCATTGGTCGAGCCCTCGATCAGGCCGTACAGCAGCCCGATCATGGCGACCGCAAGGAGGCCGGAGCCCCAACCGTCGACGACGGTGGAGCGGTCGCCGTCGTCATGCGGGAGGATCTTGGCGGCCATGACCAGCCCGATGCTGCCGAGGATCAGGTTGATCAGGAAGATCGGGCGCCAGGACAGACCGAACAGGTCGGCGCTGATAATGAATCCGGCCAGGACCGGGCCGCCGACACTGGACAGACCGAGAACCGGGCCGAACAGCCCGAACGCCTTGGCGAGCATGTCGCGGCTGAACGCTTTCGTCATGATCGCCATGCCTTGCGGGATGAGTAGAGCCCCGAACGCGCCCTGGGCAACCCGGGCGGCGATAAGCAGGGCCGGGTCAGGTGAGAACCCGGCGACTGCCGAGGCCACGGTGAACCCGCCCATGCCGATCAGGAAAAGCCTGCGTTGGCCGAACTTGTCACCCAGCCGTCCGCCGACCAGGAGCAGGACACCCATGGCGAGCATGTACGCCGGTCCCAACCACTTGATCAGACTCACACCACCGTGGAGCTCGCCGGCGATCGTGGGGGCCGCGATGTTCGTGACGGTCGCATCGATGACATCGACGGCGTCGGCCAGCAGAACCAGCCCCAGGATTGCCCACAGCCGGCGACTGGAGCGATGTGTGACGACTGTGCGCGGCTCCGTCAAGGTAGTCATGAGGAACGTCCTTCCCTTACCCCGGCGCCCCTCGTGGGCGGCCTCTCACCCCCACTACGAACGCCCCTGACCGGATCCGACACCGCCACAGAATTCGTAGAAATCTTTCCGCGCGCGGGTCGTCAGCCGCGGTGGTGTCGAGGCACAAAGCCACGCTTCTCAGCCGCGCGACAGCCAGACACGTCGCGGCCAACACGCCACCGAGAAGCGCCGAACGACTTCGTCGCCTTGGCCAGTCGCGTACCGCGCGAGTCGCGGCCGATCGACAACAGGCCGCGTCTCTACGGCCGCCGCACCCCGGCGCCGCCGAATCCTGTGCCGTTGCTCGGCCGGCGCCCGTCGCTCACTGGAACGGCCGTACCTCGATCTTCCGATCGCAGACCTTCGACGCCTCGGCGGCGAGCTTGAGCACCACATCCAGATCGGGGGCCTCCCACACCCAGACGCCGGCGAGGTACTCCTTCGACTCCACGAAAGGCCCGTCGCTGAACACCGCCTGCTCACCCCGGTTGTCGATGACCGTGGCCTCGTCGGTGTCAGCGAGTCCGCCCGAGAAGACCCAGTAGCCCTCGGCGATCAGACGTTCGTTGAACGCACTGATGGCAGGCCTCCGGTCCGTGCTGCCGGGATTGCTCTTGTCATCGATCACGGAAACCAGGTAACGCATCTGAAAATCATCTCCTGTGGTGTCAAGACAGCGCCTACCAGTCTCGCGCCCTGTCCGAGGCGCCCTTACCCCTGCAACGAACACCACCAACCCGATCCGACACCCCTCCCGGACTGCTCTGGATAATTTCGTGCGCCCGGGATCGATACACGGCATGTGGGTGCTCCCAGCAACCACCGGAACGCGACGTTCCGAGCTCGCTGGACTGCAGTCGTAGATCGTTATGCGCCCTGATCTTGGGGCTGTCTGCCGCTGGCGGAAACTCAGACGCCCTTCGCGCACCATCTGGGTAGAGTCGGGCGGTGCCCGAGTTGAAGCGCCTGCATGCTGGCCATGCCCCGGCGGTCTTGGCCTTCGAGCTGGCGAACCGCGCGTACTTCGCTGCCTCGATCTCCGACCGCGGCGACGAGTTCTACGACCAGTTCACCGACCGGCACAGCGCCTTGCTGGCGGAGCAGGAGGCCGGCATCTGCGCCTTCTACGTGCTCGTCGCCGAGGATGGCTCGGTTCTGGGCCGGTTCAACCTGTACGACCTCGAAGACGGCACTGCCAACCTCGGCTACCGGGTTGCGCAGCACGTCGCCGGCCGCGGCGTGGCGACCGAGACCGTCCGGGAGCTGTGCAGGCTGGCCGCGGCGCGGCACGGGCTGCGCACACTGCGGGCGGCCACCTCCCGCGAGAATGTCGCTTCCCAGAAAGTGCTGGCCAAGGCCGGGTTCGTCCCGGTTGGCCCGGTCGGCCCAGCCGACCTCGGCGGTAAGTACGCGACCCACTTGCCGTTGTGCTGCTCCATCGGCTGCACCACGTGGGCATGGTGTCCGATCAGCAGGTCGATGTTGCTGTCGGCAAGCAGT
>NZ_JBFAKS010000082.1:0-12075 GCF_040655855.1 Kribbella sp. NPDC050281
GAGGCCTGGACTCAGGGCGTCCGCACCGCGGTCCTCGCCTCGAGCGGATCGATCTACGGCACGGCCTGGTCTCCGGAGGAGCTCACCGTCGCTGACGAACCGTCGTACGGCGCCGGCCGTTGGTTGCCTAGGGCACGATGTTCTGGTTCAGATGGAACAGGTTGCGCGGGTCGTACTTACGCTTGACCTCGACCAGCCGGTCGTAGTTCTGCCGGTAGTTGTCGCGGATGCGGCCCTGGTCGTCGTCGGCCATGAAGTTGATGTAGCCGCCGGGCTCGGAGTGCGGCGCGATGTCGTCGTAGTACGACCGCACCCAGTCGATGTTCGCCTCGTTGTCCGCCGCGTCCGGCCACATCCCCGCGATCACCGTCGCGAAGTTGGCGTCCCGGTAGGCGAAGGCAGTGCCGTCCGGGGTCACCCGGTGCACGGCCCCGTCGATCGGGTAGATGTGCACGGTCGAGTGCACCGACGGCAGGCTGGGTGCGTGGCGCAGGTGCGTCTGGATCGCCTCGTCGGTCAGCTCGCGGACGAAACTCGCCTTCCAGTAGTGCTGCAGACCCGTCGGGTAGAGCGCGTCGAAAGCGCTGTTGAGCGCCGGGTACGGCATCGGCCCGACATGTTCGGCAACCACCGGCGCGAACTCCCGGAACCGCGAGATCTCCTCCTCGCCACGGTCCGGATCACCGGCCCAGCACCCCACGATCAGCGCGAAGTGGTCGCCGTGCCGATCCTCGGGGATGAACGGCAGCGGCGGGGCGATCTGGAAGCCCGGGAAGCCGCCGAGTTGCTCGGGTGCGTCCCCGATCATGTCGCGGAAGCCCGCCACGACCGCTGTCGCGTCCGACATCTCGAAGAACATCGGGCCGCCGTAGATCATCGACACCGGAGCCAACCGGTACTCGAGCGCGGTGACCACGCCGAAGTTTCCGCCACCGCCGCGCAGCGCCCAGAAGAGATCCTCGTGGTCCTTCTCGCTGGCGACCACGAACTGCCCGTCCGCAGTCACCACGTCCGCCGAGATCAGGTTGTCGCAGGACAGCCCGAGTCCGCGGGCGAGGTACCCGATTCCACCGCCGAGGGTCAGTCCGCCGATACCGGTCGTCGACACGACGCCGCCGGTGACCGCGAGCCCGAAGGCGTGCGCCGCGTCGTTGAGATCACCCCAGGTGGCGCCGCCGCCTGCCCGCGCCGTCCGGGTCGCCGGATCCACCCGCACCCCGCGCATGGCGCTGAGGTCGATGACCACACCGTCGTCGACCGTGCCGAAGCCGGGGACGCTGTGCCCTCCGCCCCGGATCGCAAGGTCGAGTTCGTTCGTTCGCGCGAAATCGATCGCGGCCATCACGTCGCCGGCGTTCTCGCACCGCACGATGACCCGCGGACGCTTGTCGTGCATGCCGTTGCGAACCCGGCGGCTCTCGTCGTACCCCTCGTCGCCTTCGGTGAAGATCTGCCCGCGGGTGCGTTCCCTCAAGTTGTCGATCGTGCCCATGTCGGCTCCCCGGCCCGTCGCTGTGTCGCGGAGCGGCGCGCGTGAAAGCACGGCGCCGCACAAACCGGCCGTGACCGTCGAGCGTTGCGCGAAACCTCACCCCAGAGAGCGTCTGAACCCCCGACGAGCAGCCGGCCCTCCCCAGACCCGCCCGTTCGACCCGAGCCTGCCTGTCCCGCCGACTTTCGTCAATGCCTGGAATCCGATGTCAAGGCCCACCGATCAGGTCCGACCAGACGGCACAAGCAGAGACCATCTGGAGGGCATCATGCGGAAGATCATGTACTACGTGCACCAGTCGCTGGACGGGTTCATCGAGGGACCGAACGGCGAGTTCGACTGGGCCGAGCTCGGTCCGGAGCTGGGCGAGTACTCGATGGGCCTGACGGAGCGGGCCGACACCTTCCTGTACGGACGGAAGGTCTGGGAGCTGATGTCGTCGTACTGGCCGAACGCCGAGTCGATGAACCCGGACGAGCACGCGGTCGCGTTCGCGCCGGTCTGGCGTACGACGCCGAAGGTCGTGCTGTCGACCACGCTGGAGAGCGCGGACTGGGACACCCGGATCGTCCGGACCGCCGAGCAGATCAGGGCGATCAAGGCCGCGCCGGGCAAGGACATCCTGCTCACCGGCAGCGCGACAGTTGCCGCCGCGTTGACCGAGCTCGGGCTGCTCGACGAATACCACGTGATCGTGCACCCGGTGATCCTTGGTGGCGGCAAGCCCGTCTACCAGCCGACCGACCGCCGCACGCTGCGCCTGGCCGAGACCCGCGCGTTCGACGGACGCACCGTCCTACTGCGGCACGACCTCGTCTGACGCCTGCTGCAGCGTGGTGAGCAGCCGGCCCTGGGCCTGTTCGAGGTGGTAGGCGAGATGCTCGGCGGCGGCATCGGGATTCCCATCCTCGATCGCCTTGAGGATGGCGGCATGCTCCTCGGCCACAGTGGTCGGCGCAGCCTTCCGGTGGGCCTGGTACTGACCCATCGTCAGGTGCACCTCGCCGATGATCAGCTCGTGCATCCGGGACAACCGCCGGCTCCCGACCGCGGCGACCAAAGCGGTGTGGAACGCGATGTCCGCTTCGACCTGGTTCTCGAAGAGACGGTCGCGAGCGGCGTACTCGATCGCCACTTGCGCACGGGCCGCGTCGGCCGGCACCTCGCCGGTCGCGGCCAGCGCGGACACCGCTGCCTTCTCGATCGTCATCCGGCTGAAGAACAGGTCCCGGATCTCGGCCTGGTCGAGCACCGGGACGACAGCCGTCTTGTGCGCCGTACGCCGGAGCAGGCCGAGGGCAGTGAGTCGCTCCAGCGCCGCCTTCGCGGTCGGCCGGGCCACGTTGTACTCGCCGGCCAGCCGGACCTCGGTGAGCTTCTCGCCCTGCGGGATCTCGCCGTTCACGATCCGCTTGCGAACCGACTCGTACAGCGCATCGGTCAGCGAGGACGGCCCGAGCTCCAGGCGCGCTTCGGTACTCACTGCACCCCCTGTGGAATCCAACTGGTCAGGCAAGTGTACGGGCGTGGCACTAATATCCGGCGGACTTGTCGACGATGTTGTGCAGCGGTTCGCCAGTGACGAAACGACGCAGATTCTCGGCCACGATCTCCTGGCTGCGGCGCCTCGTACCGGTGCTGGTGGCTCCGTTGTGTGGCGTGACGATGACGTTGGGCAACGACCAGAACGGGCTCTCCGGCGGCAACGGTTCCACGCCGTGCGCGTCCAGCCCGGCTCCCGCGATCTGTCCGGTCCGCAACGCCTCCAGCAAGGCGTCGTCGTCCGCGATCCCGCCGCGGGAGATGCAGATGAAGTACGCCGACGACTTCATCCGCGCGAACGCGTCGGAGTCGAACACCCCTGCCGTCGAGGGCGTCCGTGGTGCGGTGACCACGACGAAGTCCGACTCGGCCAGCAGCTGGTCCAGCGAGCACAACTCGTCGACGTTCGGCGATGGTTGCTCAGGGCGCCGACGTACGCCGAGAACGCGCATGTGGAAGGCCTTGGCCTTCAACGCCAGGTCGAGGCCGGAGTTGCCGAGGCCGTAGATCCCGACGGTGAGTCCGGCCAGCTCGCTGTGGACGAAGTGGTCCCAGCGATGCCCCGCCTGGGCGCGCATCCAGCGCGGCACGTCGCGGTTCAGCATGAGCATCAGCAGCAGCGAATGCTCGGCCAGCGAGATGCCGCCGTTGCCCGCACTCGACGTCAGCACCACCGGCGACGCCAGCATCTCCGGCGTCAGGTCGGCGTCGACACCGGCTGACGGACTGTGCACCCACCGCAGCTTCGGCGCCTTCGCCAGCACATGCGGCGGGACCCGGCCGATCACGGCTTCCATCTCGCCGAAGATGTCCGACGCGTCGTCGAGGGTGTCGACGAAACGCAGCTCGGCGCCGGCGGCCGCCTCGACGTACACCGGCGACTCTTTGCCCACCACAACGATCCTCATCACTTCAGCCCCGTGGTGGCGATCCCGCGGATCAGGTACTTCTGCGCGACCGCGAAGAAGATCAGGATCGGAACCAGTGACAGCAACGACATCGCGAACAGCATGCCCACCCCACTCTGGGTCTCGGAATCGACCATGGAGTTCAGCGCCACCGGCACGGTGAACACCTGCGTCCTGGTCAGGTAGATCAACGGTACGAAGAAATCGTTCCACGTCCAGATGAACGTGAAAATCGTAGTGGTCACCAACGCCGGCCGCATCAGCGGCAGGACGACGTACCAGAAGGTCAGGAACGGGCCGGCACCGTCGATCCAGGCGGCCCGGTCGAGCTCGCGCGGCAGGGTCCGGATGAACTGCACCATCAGGAAGACGAAGAACGCGTCGGTGGCCAGGAACTTCGGGATCAGCAGCGGCCAGTAGGTGTTCACCAGGTCGAGCTGGGAGAAGAAGATGTACTGCGGGATCACCAGCACGTGGAACGGCAGCATCACCGACGCCAGCGTGATCGCGAAGTACACCTTGCGCATCCGGAACTGCAGCCGGGCCAGCGCGTACGCCGTCAACGAGCACGAGAACAGATTGCCGGCGATCGATCCGAGGGTGACGATCAGCGAGTTGACGAAGAACACCGAGAAGGGCCGGTTCAGCGCATGCCAGCCTTCCTTGAAGTTCTCGAAGGTCAGGTCGGACGGGATGATGCCCGGCTCGGTCAGGATCTGCTCGGGCGGTTTGAAGGCGCTCACGACCATCCACACCAGCGGATAGATCATGAACGCCACGAAGACCAGCAGCCCGGCGTGCTTCAGGACGGACCGGAACCGGCCCTGCCGGACCAGCGCCGGGCTGCTGATCACCTCACCTGCGGTCAGAGTCGCCATCAGCTGTCTCCGTAGAAGACCCAGTACTTCGAGACCAGGAAGTGCAGTGCGGTGACGACGGCGATCGCCACCATCAGCACCCAGGCGAGCGCGGACGCGTAGCCCATGTCGAAGGCAACAAAACCCTGCTGGTACACGTACAGCGTGTAGAACAGCGTCGAGTTCGCCGGCCCACCGGTGCCACCGCTGATGATGTGCGCCTGGGTGAAGGTCTGAAAGGCGCCGATCGTCTGGAGGATCAGGTTGAAGAAGATGATCGGCGTCAGCAGCGGCACCGTCACATGGGTGAACTGCCGCCACACCCCGGCGCCGTCGACCTTCGCCGCCTCGTACAGCTCGTCCGGGATCTGCCGCAGACCCGCCAGGAAGATCACCATCGGCGACCCGAACGTCCAGACGTTGAGCACGATCAGGGTCGCCAGCGCAGTGCGAGGGTTCTGCAGCCAACTCTCGCCATGGATGCCGACCAACGCCAGCCCTTTGTTGATCAGTCCGTCGTCGCCGAAGATCTCCCGCCACAGAATCGCGATAGCTACCGAAGACCCCAGCAGCGACGGCAGGTAGAACGCGCTGCGGTAGAACGCGAGTCCGCTCAGCCCGCGGTCGAGGATCAGTGCCAGCAGCAACGCGAAGCCGAGTTGCAGCGGCACCGACACCACGACGTAGATCAGGGTCACCTTCACCGACGCCCAGAACTGGTCGTCGTGGATCATCCGCTGGAAGTTCTCCAGCCCGGTCCACTCCGGCGGGTTCAGGATGTCGTAGTTGGTGAACGCCAGATAGAGCGACGCGAACAGCGGCACCGCGGTGATCAGCAGGAAGCCCAGCTGCCAGGGGATCAGGAAGACGTGCGCTGCCCTCCCCTGACGGTTGAGGTGGAACGCCGACCGCGACCTCATGCGGCCCGCTTGATCCCGGCGTTCACGTCATCGAGCAACTTCTTCGCGCCGTCCGGGACACTCGTCTTGCCGAGCGCGATCTCCTCACAGATCCGGGTCATCGTCGTACGCCAGGTGCTCGATCCGGGCGGCGCCTCGTAGCGCGGCTTGCGCTCGGCGGCCCGCTCCTTCTCGACGACGGCGAGCATCTCCTTCTCGTCCGGGCTGGCGAACGCCTTCGCCTGCTCGGCCACCTTCGGATTCGTCGGTGCCCCCATGGTCAGGCGGACCGTCTTCAGCATCTCGGGGTTGTTCGCGTTGTAGTCGAGCACCTTTCCGGCCGCCTCGAGGTTGCCGTCGTCGATCCGCTGGTAGATCGCCATCCGCGGGAAGTACAGGTACTTGTGACCTGCCTCCGCGGTCGGCGCGATCGGCGCCGCACGCAGCCGGAACTTCTCCTTCGGGAACATCTTCGCGTCGTCGATGATGTGGTTGGAGTTGCCGAAGTTCACCAGGACCTTCTTCCCCACCTGTGCCCAGTCCGGGCCCATCCCCTCCTGCTCGCTGAGCGACAGCGCGCCGCCGGCCTTGCGCAGCTTGTCCCACCAGTCGAGCCAGCTCGCCAGTCCGTCGACGGTGAACCCGGCCTGACCGTCCTGGGTCCATAGCTGCTCGCCTCGCTGCCGCAGCCACGCCTCGAAGGTCAGGTCGTGGTCCGGTGCGTACGGCGTACCTTTCCGCTTGCCGGGGTTGTTCTTGCTGTAGGCAACCAGCAGCTCGGCGAGGCTGTCCCAGGTCCAGCCCGCACCCTCGGCCGGGATCGTGACCCCGTCGGCCTTGGTGACGGTCTCGTTGTAGCGGATCACCGGTGTGAAGATTGCGAACGGCAACGTGTTCAGCTCGCCGGCCAGCTTGAACGTCTCCTGGTCCTCCTTGCTGTAGTCACCCCAGTTCAGCGTCGGGATGTCGTCGAGCTTCCGGTACAGCTTGCTCTTGTGGTACGTCATCACCTGCGGCGACGCGATCCAGAAGATGTCCGGTACGTCGCGAGCCGCGATCTGGGTCGTCATCCGCTCCTGGAACGCGGTGTACTCCGCGAACTCCGGTTCGATCGCGATCGACGGGTTCGCCGTACTGAACTGCTTCAGGGCCTTGGTGTAGTTCTGCTGCCGGATGTTGTTGCCCCACCACGCATAGCGCAGCGTCACGTTCCCGCCGTCACCCGACGGCCCACCACTACCACCACTACACCCGGCCACCGCGGCCGCCGAGAGTCCTGTGGCCAGCGACAGCTTGAGAAATCCTCGACGATCCATCTCGCTCTCCTCACACACAGATCAGAACTTCGAACAACCCGATCTCCGGTATCTGCACCCAGCCGTCGGTCGCCGGCAGGCGCTCACCGGACCGCAGCGCTTCGACTTCCCGCACGCCGTCCGGCAGCCGTAGCCGCGCCGGACCGACGGGGACGGGCGGAGCGAACCGCTGGTCGGTATCCCCCGATCTGTTCAGCAGATGCACGACCGTCCCGGCCGCGGACCGGCCGAGCACGATCTCGATCTGCTCCGGCAGGTCCGTCGCCATTGACGGACCTCCGGTCCCGATCACCTCGTCAACAAAGAGATCCCCGTGCACACCCAGCCCGACCTCCCGGTACGAACGGCCGATGGTCCACGGGAACAGCACCGTGTTGCCGCGCTTGACGACCCCCGGATGCTCGAGCTGCATCTGCCCATGACACTTCTCCGGCGGCCCGTACGGCGCCCTCGACAACGCCGGCAAGCCCGTCTCGACACCAGGTCCGGCCTCGACCACGTGAAAGGCCCCAACCACAGGCACCCCACCCTGGAGATGCAACCCCCGTGTAGCTGCTTCGGTCTCGTAGCTCGTCAGCCGCCTCACGGGCAGTCGCCCCACCTCTGTGGCACCCGTGGCAACAATCCCACCGTCGTACTCCCCAAGCTCGACCGCTCCAAGATCGGGCAGCACGACCACCCGATAACGGCGCAGGTCGACGTCCAGGAGCCGCTTCTCCGGCAGCACATCGAACGGCACGTGACGCTGGAGCAACGACAGGTAGAGCCCCTGGAACTCGGGCGTCGAGCCTTCCTTCGGCCTGACCAGCAAGGTCTCGGCGGCCGGCACGAGGTCCCGATAGACGTCCTGATGATCGCGATGGAACCTGGTCAGCTCCCCCGCGACCTGCAGGCACGCGTACGGATTGTCCGACGGCGTCCCCATGATGTATGTCGACGGATTCGCGCCACGAGCGATTGCCTGGAGCAAATACTGCGCGAAGTGATGAGGATCCTCGCTCGCCATCCGGTACGGCATGTCCACGAATCCGACCGAGTTCGTCAGCACCGGGACCGTCGGGCGGTACGTCCTCGCGGCACTCACGGCCTCGCTGGTGCGGTGGTGCCACAGGCGACGGCCGACGGCGTTGTTCGCCTCGTGGAACACGATGTCGGCCTGGTCACCGAGCACGAGCGGCGCCTCGGGCCGGCGGGCCGCGAGGTGATCCCGGATCCGCTGTGTCAGGTCGGAGAGAACTGTTGCCGAGAACAGTTGCCAGTCCTCATAGCCCGGTGAATCCCGCCCGTCCGGCAGCGGCCCGTCGTACCGCTCCTGGCAGGACACGCAGTGGCAGACGCCGTGGTACACGCGGCTGTAGTCGACCTCGTTGAACGACATCCAGTTGCAGAAGAAGCCGTCGAGTGGGTAGCGATCGAGGACCTCGTCGAGGACCTCGAACAGCTTCACCTGGTAGTAGTCGCCGCTCGGGCAGACGCTGGTCAGGCCGTTGTAGACCTGGCGCGCGCCCTGCGGTCCGACGAAACACCAGTCCGGGTGGGCCTCGGCCCGGCGGTGGTCGATCTTGGAGAAGTCCATCCGGCCCATCACCCGGATCCCGCGGCGCGCGGCCGCCTTCACGGCGTCGCCGACCAAGTCGCCGGACGGACGCTCGGCCAGGTGCGGGTTGCGGGTCTGGAAGTCGAGGTCGGTCGGGTAGTTCGACAGGATCCCGCCGACGCTCAGCAGCCAGGTGTCGGCGCCGAACTCCTCCAGATAATCGAGCACCTTCTCCACGTCCAGCCCGGCGTCGATCTCGCGCAGGTTGGTCTGGAACATCCGGAACGGGTCGTGCCACCAGAGCCTCATGCCGGCCCCCGGCGCAGCGTGCGGTAGAGCGCGGAGTGGTCGAGATCGCCGTCGCCATCCGCAATGGCGGCGTTCATCAGTCGCTGGGTCGCCGAGGTGTTGGGTAGGGCCAGCTCGAGCTCCGCGGCCGCCTGGACGGCGAGCCCGAGATCCTTGCGGTGCAGGCGAATCCGGAACCCGGGGTCGAAGGTTCGCTTGACCATTCGCTCACCGTGCAACTCCAGCACCCGCGAACTCGCGAACCCGCCCATCAGCGCCTCGCGGACGACGGCCGGGTCCGCCCCGGCCGCCTCCGCGAACAGCAGCGCCTCGGCCACCGCCTCGATGGTGAGGCCGACGACGATCTGGTTCGCGACTTTCGCGGTCTGACCGGCGCCGGCGCCACCGATCAGCGTGACGTTCTTGCCCAGCACCGCGAAGATCGGCCGGGCTCGTTCGAACACGTCCGGCCGCCCACCGACCATGATCGTCAGCGTCGCGGCCCGCGCACCGACCTCTCCGCCCGACACCGGCGCGTCGAGGTAGTCACAGCCGAGTTGCTCGATCCCTTCGGCGAAACCCACCGTCGCGGTCGGCGAGACCGAGCTCATGTCGATCACGACCGAACCCTTCTGCAGACCCTCTGCCACACCGTCCGGACCGAACAGCGCGGACTCGACATCGGGCGTGTCCGGGACCATCAGGATGACGACCTGCGAACGCTCGGCCGCCTCTTTCGCGGACTTGCAGACGTAGGCGTCGAGATCGGTCCGGCCGCGGTACACCGACAGTTCGTGGCCGGCGGCAAGCAAGTTCTCCGCCATCGGCCGGCCCATCACCCCGAGACCGACGAATCCGATCCTCATGCCTCGCCCCAATCCACGTGCACGACCTCCAGCAGGCCCGCGGTCGGGATGACGATCTCCGCGCGACCGTCGACGACCGTCGGCTCGACATCCACCCCGGCGACCAGCAGCCGCACCTTCACCGGCCGATCCGGTACGGCGATCGACACACGCTGGGGCGGCAGCGGGAGGGTCTCGCGGATCGGGCCGCGCATCGCCATCGGGTTGGTCAGGTTGACCAAGGCAACGGCCACGCCGGAGTCACCGCGATGCACTGCGACGTCGACCAGGCCTGCGCCCTCGACGGTCACCTCCGGCGCCTTGCCGAGCGCCCAGCCGACGGCGTTCGCGATCAGCCGGCCGTGGTCGGACTGGAGCGCCTCCCAGAAGATCGCGCCGAGGTTGAACGGGAAGTAGACGGTCCGGCCGCCGTTCGCGTTCTCGGTGCAGATCACCGCAGGCCGGTCCGGCGCCTCCCGCGCATACACCTCCTCCATCGGCAGATCCGGGAAGTCCGGGAAGAACCTCCACGGAACGACCCCGGTCGCCTCGACGCCCAGGATGTTGGTGCCGCCAATGATGCGTGTCGTTCCCTCGAAGCCCGCGTTCAGCGGATGCTCGTCCATCAGCGCGATGTAGTTGTTCTTCACCGCACGACTCGGCTCGCTCAACCGGACCCCGAGCACATCGCCGAGGCCGAAGTCCGCCCGCGCCTGCCCATGTTCGTCGTACAAGGAGCTCTGGTACGACGCCACGAGTGAACCGCCCTGGGCGACGTACTCACGCAGGACTGCACACTGCTCGTCGCTGAGTTGCTCGGCGTTCGCGAGGACGACGAGCTTGAACGGGCTGAGTCGTTCGGCGGACAGGAGTTGGTCGGAGACGAACTCGAACGGGACGCGCGCCTCGACCAGCGCCTGGTAGAAGCCGTCCTCGTGATCGTGGTCGCCGGCGTGGAGTTGGCCCGTCCGGGTCGGGTCGAGCAGGGCGACCTCGGCGGTGATGCGCAGGTCGCGCAGTACCGGCTCGACGGTCGCGTGCAGGTTGAAGGCGTCAACAATCGGCTGCACCCAGCGGTGGTCCGGCACGCTCGCGTTGAACTTGGTGAACCAGGGCAGCGCGCCGTGGGCGAACCCGTCGACAATCCAGGTCTTCACCTCTTCGCCCGGCGCGACCGAGTCCTTCCAGCGGTACTGGTGCTCCGGGCCGACCGAGGTGATCAGGCGGACCGGCCGATCCGGGAAGACGCCGCGGTTGCGCTTGCCGTTGCGACCCGCGGCCCAGGGCGCCTCGATCCCGTGCCGGCCTTGTTTGTCGATGATGAACAGCGGCGCGAGTGGCTCGGCCAGATCGCGGGCCAGGTCGCGCGCGGCGAGTGCACCCAGGTTCGGGACGAAGCGTGCATGCGGGCGGAGATCGCGGACCGCCTGGTCCCAGATGCCGACGAGTTCACCGAGTCCCCGGTGGCGCCAGGCGACGTACTCCGGCCAGCCCTCGGCGTACTCGGCGGCGGGCAACTCGAGGCCGGTCTCGTCGCGGAACGACTTGCGCGCGGCCTCGCTGTAGGAGATGCCGTAGTACCCCTCCCACCGGTTCGCGAAGACCGCGTCGACGCCGTAGTCGCGGACGATCTCGCGGATCACCTCGGTGATGAACTCCCGGTGGTACGACGTGAACGCACAGGTCAGCCAGATGCCCGGATACGCCCAGTGCTCGATCGGGTTGCCGTCGCGGTCGCGGGCGAGCCACTCCGGATGGGCTTCGGCCGCGTCGGCGTGGATCGCGTGCGGGTCGACGCGCGCCATCACGCTCATGCCGAGGCTGCGGGCGCCCTCGACCAGAGTGCCGAACGGGTCGGTGTCGCCGAGGTACTTGCTGCGGTGGTGGTACTCAAGCCGCGTCGGGTAGTAGGCGACGTACCCGCCGGCGCTGATGCAGGTCGCGTTCGACTTGCTGTCGCGCATCAACTGCAACCAGAAGTCCGCGTCGAAGTGCGCGGGATCGTCCTCGGCCAACGTGATCTGGGCCCACCGCGTGGCCGCCAACGGCCAGTCCGGATCGGAATCGGCGGCTGGGGCCTGCTGCTCGGGCTCGGTGTGCATCGCGCCTCCGGAGTCGTCGGGTCCTAAGATTGTCAGACAAGAATGCACGACTGGCAAGAGCTGGTGTTAGCCCTTTCGCCATGAAGGATCGGGGTCACAACCTGAGCGCGAACCTCTCGATGCTGTTCACAGAGCAGCCCTATCCGGACCGGTACCTACAGCCGGCGGACCGACACAATCGCCAGCCTGGCTTGGACTAGATGTACCGGGACAAGACGTTGGTGGCAGGTGAGTTGGGGTTGACGTGAGGAGAACCTCCGGTTGGGGTGTGGCTTGTCGAAGGCTTCAC
>NZ_JBFAKS010000083.1:0-12017 GCF_040655855.1 Kribbella sp. NPDC050281
GTGCCGTCGTTGAAGGATGCCAATGCGTGTACGGCGGTGATTGCCGGCCCGTCGATGCCGGCTTGATAACGTGGTGAGAGCACTGTCCCGGGGCGGATATCCTCTGAGACGTCCGTTGTTCCGTTCGTCCCTTCGTAGTGCTTTTGGAGACTCCCGTGATTCTGCGTATGTCGTCGATGTTCCTCCGCACCCTTCGCGAGGACCCGGCGGACGCGGAGGTCCCGAGCCACAAGCTGCTCGTCCGCGCCGGGTACATCCGGCGGACCGCGCCCGGCATCTACACCTGGCTGCCGCTGGGTCTGCGAGTGCTGCGCAACGTCGAGCGGATCGTGCGCGAGGAGATGGACGCGATCGGCGCCCAGGAGTTGGTGTTCCCCGCGCTGCTGCCCCGCGAGCCCTACGAGGCGACCGGCCGCTGGACCGAGTACGGGCCGAACATCTTCCGGCTGAAGGACCGCAAGGGCGCCGACATGCTGCTCGGGCCGACGCACGAGGAGATGTTCACGCTGGTCGTGAAGGAGCTCTACTCGTCGTACAAGGATCTGCCGCTGTCGATCTACCAGATCCAGAACAAGTACCGCGACGAGGCTCGGCCGCGGGCTGGTGTGCTGCGCGGGCGCGAGTTCGTGATGAAGGACTCCTACTCCTTCGACATCGACGACGACGGTCTCGCTGCGTCGTACGAGCTGCACCGCAAGGCGTACATCAACATCTTCGACCGGCTCGGGTTCGACTACGTGATCGTCAAGGCGATGTCGGGCGCCATGGGCGGGTCGCGGTCGGAGGAGTTCCTCGCGATCGCGGAGAACGGTGAGGACACCTTCGTCCGCTCGCCGGGTGGGTACGCCGCCAACGTCGAGGCAGTCGTGGTCCCGCAGGCCGAGGCCGTGGACGCGTCGGCTGTGCCGGCGGCCGAGGTGGTCGACACTCCGGACACGCCCACCATCGACACGCTCGTCGACGCGATGAACGCGAAGCACGCCCGCGGCGACGGCCGGGCCTGGACCGCCGCGGACACGCTCAAGAACGTGCTCGTCATGCTGGTGCACCCCGACGGGTCCCGTGAGCCGCTGGCCATCGGCGTGCCCGGCGACCGGGCGATCGACGAGAAGCGGCTCGGCGCGCAGCTCGAGCCCGCCGAGGTGGCCGCCTTCGAGGAGTCGGACTTCGAGAAGCACCCCTCGCTGGCGAAGGGCTACATCGGTCCTGGCGTGCTCGGTGCGGACAACACCTCCGGCATCCGGTACCTGCTCGACCCTCGGATCGCCGAGGGATCGGCGTGGGTGACGGGTGCGGACAAGCCCGGCTTCCACGTGATGGACCTGGTGCACGGCCGCGACTTCACCGCCGACGGCACGATCCAGGCCGCCGAGGTGCGCGACGGTGATCCGGCGCCCGACGGTTCGGGTCCGCTGGAGTCGGCGCGCGGGATCGAGATGGGTCACATCTTCCAGCTCGGCCGGAAGTACGCCGAGGCGCTGGACCTGAAGGTGCTGGACCAGAACGGCAAGCTCGTCACCGTGACGATGGGGTCGTACGGCGTCGGTGTCACCCGCGCGGTGGCTGCGATCGCCGAGGGGAACCACGACGAGCTCGGTCTGGTCTGGCCCCGCGAGATCGCTCCCGCCGACGTCCACCTCGTTGCCACCGGCAAGGATTCCGAGGTGTTCACGAAGGCGGCCGAGATCGCCGCCGAGCTGGAGTCCCGCGGCCTGTCGGTCATGTACGACGACCGCGAGAAGGTGTCGCCGGGCGTGAAGTTCAAGGACGCCGAGCTGATCGGTGTCCCCACGATCGCCGTGGTGGGCAAGGGCCTCGTGGACGGCACCATCGAGGTCAAGGACCGCCGTACGGGCGAGCGCGCCGACATCCCGGTCGCCGAGGTCGTCGATCACCTGGTCGCCACCGTCCGCAGCTGATCCACCACCTGCCCCGCTCCCACCGGAGCGGGGCAGGTGTTTCTTCCGGGAGTGACGTGTGGACGATTCCTGCGTGTTCTGCGGCATCCTGGCCGGACGGTTGCCGGCGCGATTCGTGTACCAGGACGACCATACGGCTGCCTTTCTGACCATCGGCCCGCTCCGGGTCGGGCACACGCTCGTCGTCCCGCGGCAGCATGTGCCTGACCTCAGCGCCGCGGCCGCTCCTGAGGCGGTGTCGGCGATCGGACCGGCGCTGCACGAGACCACGCGGATTCTGTCGAGTCGCCTGGGCGCGGACGGGATCAGCCTGTCGCAGGCCAACGGGGCCGCGGCGGGCCAGGAGGTCTTTCATCTGCACTTCCACCTGATCCCGCGGTGGGAGGGGGACCGGCAGCTGAGGGACTGGTTCGCGGACGAGACCGCGAAGGACAGGCTGGACGAGACACACCAGCTCCTGGTCGATGCCGGGAGCTGAAAATTCTTTGCTGATCGATGTCGAGGAACGAAGGTTCGCTCCGATCCCTGGAGGAGACGCCCACGAGGGGCGTCTGTGATCCACGAGGGGCGAACGATGACGAATACTCCTGCGGTTCGGGCGACGCGCGGGATCGAGACCCTGCGGGCCGCGGTGACCGGCGAAGTCCTGACCGAAGGCGATACCGGCTACCAGACAGCGGATCGCACACTCACCAGACAAGGGCGGCCGGCGGTCGTCGTTCGGTGCGCGAGCGCCGCCGACGTCGCCGCCGCACTCGAGTACGCCGAAGCCCACGACCTCGCGGTGTCGGTGCGGAGCGGCGGCCACCACATGGCCGGGTTCGGCACCAACGACGGCGGTGTGGTGATCGACGTCAGGCCGCTGGACGAGGTGACGCTCCTCACCGACGGGCCTGGCCATCGAGCCACGTTCCGAGTCGGCACCGGCGCGACCTGGGGCACGGTCGCGGCGTACCTCGCGAAGACCGGCCACGCGATCTCGTCCGGCGATACGGCCGGCGTCGGAGTCGGCGGGCTGATGGCCGGTGGCGGCATCGGCTGGATGGTACGCCGGCACGGCCTGGCCATCGACAGTGTCCAGGCGGCCGAGGTGGTGACCGCGGACGGCTCGGTCCACCGCGTCGACGCGACCGACGAGCCGGAACTGTTCTGGGGCCTGCGCGGCGCGGCCGGGGGTCTCGGCGTCGTCACGTCGTACGACCTCAGCGCCGTACAGCAGCCGACGGTGCTCTTCGGTAGTCTGCTGTTTCCGTGGACGCAGGCGGACCAGGTGCTGTCCGGTTGGGCGGAGCACATGGCGGTCGCTCCGGACGAGCTGACGTCCTCGGTCCAGCTTCCGCCGACGATGATCGCGGATCGCCAGGCTCCGGTCGCCATCAAGGTGTGTGTGGCCGGCGATGCGGCCGGGCGAGAAGAGATCCTGGCTCCGTTGCGCAGTCTCGGCACAGTTCTGACGGACACAGTGACGGAGGTGCCCTACGCGCAGGTGCTGGCGGACGAGGCGATGCCTCCGGGCTGGACGCCGCGGAACCGCAACGGGCTGTTCGACGCGTGGTCGCCGGACCTGGGCGAGCGGTTGGCCGCCGCCCGTCTGCGGCTGCCGGCGATGGCAGTGGAGGTCCGGGCGCTCGGCGGCGCGTTCGGAAGGGTCCCTGGCGACGCCACCGCCTTCGCTCATCGCGATGCGCGGTTCATGGTCAACGCCGTACTGATCGGCTCGACTGAGCTGCACGGAGCCCAGATCGAGGGATTCGAAGGGCTCTGGGACGAGCTGTTGCCGGAGGGCGCGTACCTGAACTTCCTGTCGGACCCGACGGCGGCCGACCTCGACCGTTGCTACCCGGGACCGCATCGAGCCCGGCTCGCGGCGCTGAAGCACGCGGTTGATCCGGCTGATGTCTTCCGGACCGCCCTGACCGTGCCTCCGGCCGGCGCGCTCAGGGGGTGAGGCGGGTGATGCGCTCGCGGAGATAGTTCTGCTCCGCGGTGTTGCGGGTGCGGTCGAGCGCGGCGAGATAGTGCTCACGGGCCAGATCCGGCCGCCCGGCAAGTTCCTGGAGATGCGCGAGCACCGACAACCGGCGGTGGTGATCACCGAGATACCGGTCGCCGGCGAGGCCTTCGACGAGGTCGATCCCTGCCTGCGGACCCTCGGTCATCGCCACCGCGACGGCGGAGCCGAGCGTCACCATCGGGCCCGGATCGACCTCGGCCAGGATCCGGTACAACCCGGCGATCTGCTCCCAGTCGGTGGTCTCGACGGAGTCGGCCTCGCTGTGTACGGCGGCGATCGCCGCCTCGAGCTGGTACGGGCCGACGGGTCCCGAGGTCAGCGCCGCCTCGACGAGCGCGGTGCCCTCGGCGATCTCGTCGGCGTGCCAGCGGGAGCGGTCCTGCCGGTCGGCCGGGACGAGGTCACCGCCAGGACCGGTCCGGGCGTCACGCCGTGCATGCGTGAGGATCATCAAGGCCAGCAGGCCAGTCACCTCATCTGCGCCGGGAGTGGCCGGGCGCAGCATGCGAGTGATGCGGAGTGCCTCTGCCGCCAGGTCCAGCCGCTGCAGGTTGTCGCCGGCGCTCGCGGTGTGTCCCTCGTTGAAGATCAGATAGAGCACATGCAGTACGGCGCGCAGACGTTCGTCGTACTCCTGCCCGCTGGGCAGCTCGAAGCGTGCGCCGGATTCCTTGATCGTTCGCTTGGCCCGGCTGATCCGCTGCGCCACGATCGTCTCGCCGACCAGGAGCGCGGCGGCCACCTCGGCTGTCGTCAGCCCACCGACGGACCTCAGCGTCAGCGCGATCTGCGACGCCGGCGTCAAGGCCGGATGGCAGCACAGGACGAGCAGCCGCAGCGTGTCGTCGGTGTCCGGAACATGGTCCTCCTCCACCGCCGGTGTCCGGAGATGGTCGTTGACCTCACGCTGCCGCCGGGCGTTGTCCCGTCGCCAGCCGTCCATCAGGCGGCGGGTCGCGACGCTGACCAGCCATCCCACCGGCTTCTCCGGTACGCCGTTCGCCCGCCACTGAACGAACGCCTCCAGCAGCGCCTCCTGAACGGCGTCCTCGCACTGGTCGAACGTCCCGTAGCGCCGGAGCAGGGAGGCCAGTGCCTTCGGTGCTCCGGCGCGGATCGCGGATTCGAGGTCTGCGTCGGGGATGCCGTGCGTGGAGCTCACCGCTCCCGGGACAGCTCGGCGAGATCCTGGTCGTCGAGCTCCCGCACCGGGCGGACCTCGATCGGCAGCAGGGCCGCGAACGGAATGCCGGCCGCGATCTCCAGCGCCCGGTCCGTCGAGGCGCACTCGACCATGAGCGCTCCGGCGAGGAACTCCTTGGTCTCCAGGAACGGCCGGTCCGAGATCACCGGCGTCCCCGCCGTCACCTTGACGGACTTGGTCTCCGACGGAGGCGCGAGGGCGAGGATCGTCAGCAGTTCCCCGTTCTCCCGCAGTGCACGCACCTGGTCGAGCAGGACGTCACGACCACCGATGAGCTCGAGCCTCTTCTCGGGGCTCAGCCCGTCCAGTGCTTCGGGGTTGTTGTGGATCAGCAGCAAGAACTTCACGCCGCCATTGTCCCGCGCCGACCGGTCACGGCCGGACCCAGACCGTCCAGCGTTCGAGGCGGAGGTAGCCGAGGCGTTGGTAGACGGGCTGGCCGTTGTCGGAGGCGATCAGTACGGCGGGCTGGTCGTGGTGCTTGGTCGCGGCCCAGGTGATCGCCGCACCGGCGCCGCGACCGCGGGCCGCGGGCATCACCGCGACGTTCTCGACGATGGTGACACCGGCCGCGCTGTGTGCCGTCGACGTCGCGAGCGGTACGTCGCCGTCGTACCCGACCCAGACCGTGGATCCCTCGAGGAACGACGCGTCGTACATGCAGCCGGACCGGAACGGTTGCAGCTCGGGGAGGGGGTAGCCCTCGATCAGCACGCGTTCGGCTTCTGCGAGTCCCGCGGCGTCGGTGACCTGGCGGATGTCGACGTCCGTGGTCGGCGGGACGATCTCGGTCGTCGGGAGGTGGACCATGAGGGGCGGATGGCCCGCGAGGGCGAGGCCGTGCTCGCGCAGGTCGCGGGTCGGCCAGGGGCTGACGAACAGGTACGGCACGTTGTTCGGCAGCTGCCGGGCCGCATCGAGGATCACCTCGGCCGGATCGACCGGCTGCTTCTGGATGACCCAGTTCATCATCGGGCCGCTGTCTCCGAGGACGCTGCCGGCCCAGCTGTCGCCGTCGTACCAGGGCTTGCCTGCTCGCCGAGCGGCGTCGGTCGCCCACGAAGCGTGCGCGAGCACGGCCTGCCGGACGAGCGAGTCGGCGGGAGCGAGGTCCGGCTCCCAGCCGGTGGCGAGCGCTTCGCCTTCGGGCGGCAGGATCGAGGACGCCATCCGCCTACTCTGGCACCGCCGCAGTGGTTTGTCTCTCATTCCCCGCGGTAAGGGTTGAGCGGTACAACGCCCTTACCTGATCATCGGTCCGTGAAGCTCTTCCGCCCGCGGTGGCGCCGTGCCTGACGTCTCGTTGTGGACCCTGGTCTTCCTGGTGGTCGCGGCCTTCTCGGCCGGCTGGATCGACGCTGTGGTCGGGGGCGGCGGCCTGCTGCAACTGCCCGCGATGCTGCTCGGCCTGCCGAACGCGTCGCCCGCGCAGATCCTGTCGACCAACAAGATCTCGTCGTTGTGCGGTACGGCGACCAGCGCGGTCACGTTCGGTGTGAAGGTGCGGCCCGATCGCCGGACCGTACTGCCGCTCGCCGTTCTGGCCGGTCTGGGTTCAGCGGCCGGAGCACTGGTCGCGACGGAGATCCCGATGACGTGGTTCAAGCCGATCGTGCTGGTGCTGCTGATCGGCGTCGCCATCTACACCGCGGTGAAGCCATCACTCGGAGCGCGTACGGCGTTGCGCTTCGACGGCCGCGACCACTACCTCGCCGCGAGCGGAGTCGGCGTACTGATCGGCTTCTACGACGGCGCGGTCGGTCCGGGCACCGGGTCGTTCCTGATCTTCGCGCTGGTCGGCTTCCTCGGCTACAACTTCCTTCAGGCCAGCGCCAAGGCCAAGATCGCGAACGTCGCCACGAACCTCGGCGCGATCATCATCTTCGCGCTGCACGGCGCACCGCTGTGGCAACTCGGCCTGATCATGGGCGCCGCGAACATGCTCGGCGGCCTCCTCGGCGCCCGGACCGCGGTCGCCCGCGGCAGCCGCTTCGTCCGCGTCATCTTCCTGGTCGTCGTCTCAGCCCTCATCCTGCGTCTGGCGTACGACGTCTTCCTCGGCTGACGACGGCGTCAGTGCTTGCTGAACGTCGGCGCCCACGGAGCGTCGTCCAAGCCGATGCGATGGATCGCCTTCGCGGCGTCGTCGGCCAGGGTCTGCAAGCCGTCGATCTCGTCCGGCGAGGCGTGGTAGCGCCGCGACCAATAGGCACCGATCGCCGCCACCGGGGTCGGGGAACCGACCGGGACCATCACCAGGCTGCGGACGAACGTCGGTGTGTACGCCTCCAGCGGGATGCGTTCGTCGACGGCGATATCGGGGACGACCGCGATCTCGTCGTGCAGCATCGCCCAGCCGCTGACGCAGGAAGTGATCGGGAAGCGCTGGCCCTTCCACAGCGGCGCGATCGAATCCTCGTCCGCGTAGAAGCAGCGGTCGTGCTCGCGCAGTACGAAGGTCGCTCCCTGGGCGCCGCTGCGTCGCCGGGCCTCCTGCCGGACCACGTCCCCGACCTCGGCGAGCGTCTCGGCCGCGTCGAGATCGGCCATCAGGTCCGTCATGGCCTCAGTGTGCGCCGCCGCCGCTGTCCCGCACCAGCGATCCCCGAAAGGCTTAGGGTCGAAACATGGTCGACTACGACGGTCGTTTGAGCAGCGTGTACACCGCCGGACGCGGGATGTCACCAGGGGAGGTGCAGCGGTGGACCGCAGCCATCGCGGCGTACCTGCCGGAGGAGCGTCCGCTGACGTTCCTCGACCTGGGCAGCGGGACCGGCCGGCTCACCCCGGGTCTTGCCGAGGTGTTCCAGGGGCCCGTGTACGGCGTGGAGCCGTCGGACCGGATGCGGGAGATCGCCGCGGAGACGGCCGCCCACCCGGCCGTCACCTACCTCAAGGGCGGTGCGGAGGACATTCCGTTGCCTGAGGCATCGGTTAACGGAGTGCTGATGTTCCTGTCCTTCCACCACTACCGCGACCAGCAGAAGGCGCTCGCCGAGGTCCACCGCGTGCTCGAGCCCGGGGGAGTGGCGTTCCTGCGCAGCCAGTTCTCCGACCAGATGCCGGACCTGTTCTGGTACGACTACTTCCCGTCCGCCCGCGAGGTCGACGCCGCCATGTACCGATCGGTCGACGAGTGCAGAACGCTCGCCCACGCGGCCGGCCTCCTTGCCGCCGACGCCCCCGTCTGGGTCAGCACCGAAAACCCGCGGACGTTCCGCGAGGCCGCCGAACGCCTCAGCCACCGCGCCTTCTCGACCTTCGAACACCTCCCCGAGGACGAACTCGACCAGGGCTTCGCCCGGCTCGCCGCCGACGCGGACCAGGACCCCGACCGCCGGCTGCCCGTCCACCCGGCCGCAATGCTCATCCTCCGACGTCCACGATGATCAGTCACGACGGAGCTTGAGATCGCGCCAGGCGCACAGCCTCGGTGACTGGGTCGCCCGCCAGCAGCTGGGCCCCGACCTCGTCGGAGATGGCCTGACTCGCTCCGGCGCCGGCCAGCGCGACCGGCGCCGCTGAGGCGAGCTCGCGCAGTTCTGCGACGATCGCTGTCAGGCGTTCCGGGACGGCTGCGGCGAGAACGATCTCGGCCGGCGTGGTGTCCGCTGCGATCCGGAGCAGGTCGGTGATCGGGGTGTTGGCGCCGAGATAGCGGATCCGCCAGCCGTTGCGGGCGAGCACGATCCCGAACACCATCAGCGCCAAGTCGTGGTGCTCGTCCGGCGGGCACGCCAGCACGGCGAGCGGTCCCTGTCCACCGCCCCAGCCCCGGGCCAGCCCGGCGAGCCGTCCGCGGATCACGTGGCTCGCGAAGTGCTCCTGGCCGATCCCGGCCTCGCCCCGGGCGACGCGTTCGCCCAGATCGTGCAGATAGGGAATCACGACGTCGCGGAGCACGGTCTCGACCGTGAATTCGTTCAGCAGTTGGTCCAGCGGTCCGTGGGCGCCGGGCTCGTCCATGGCGTCGAGGGCGGCACCGAAGGCTGCCGCGGCGCCGTCCATGGCCGCTGGGTTCGCCGGTACCGCGCGCACCTCCGGCAGCCCTGTTCCGGGGGGCAGTTCGTCGGCCAGGGCCACGCGGGCCGCCTGTGCCGCGGACAGGCCATTGGCGAGTTCCGCCTGCATCCGCAGTACACGGCGCTCGTCGTGCTCGGAGTACAACCGGAAGCCGCCGGCCGACCGCACCGGAGAGAGCAGTCCGTACCGGTTCTCCCACGCGCGCAGCACATGGTCGCTGACGCCGACCCGGCGGCTCAGCTCACCGATCCGGAGCAGCCCCGGTACCGAATCCATGGCAGAGACTCTACAGCTCTTAGACAGACATTAGACAGAGCTGGCTCACTCCTCTACGATCCCTAGACATACCTTAGACAAACTCGGACGAAGGGTCGCCGATGAGAGTTCAGCTCCTGCCACGTCTCCTGGGACTGCTCACGCTCGGGTACGGCGCCTACACGGCCGTCCGCCCGGAGTCTCTCGTCCGTGCCGCGGGCCTGGCCGACGAGCGGCCGATCGACCGGTCCGGGCGGGTGCTCGGCACGGTGATCGGGGTCCGGGACGTCTTGTCGGGCACGGCCATGCTCATCGCACCGGCGGGCCGGCCGCTGCAGGCGGCGGTCATCGCACGGGTGGCGTGCGACCTCACCGACGTCGCTGGTTTCGGTCTCGCCGGATCGCCGCGATCGCGCGGCAAAGTGGTCGGCATCGCCGGGGCATGGGGCCTGTTGTGCGCCGCCGCCTTCCCGGCCTCCCGGGTCCGCCGATGACCCGTACGGTCGCGGTCGTCGGAGCCGGCGTATCCGGCCTGACCGCGGCGTACCTGCTGTCTCGGGCGTACGACGTCAGTCTGCTCGAGGCCGAGCCTCGACTCGGCGGCCACGCGAACACCCGAACAGTCATGGACGCTGCCGGCGTGCCACTGGCGATCGACACCGGCTTCATCGTGCACAACGACCGTACCTACCCCTTGCTGCGCAGACTCTTCGGAGACCTCGGCATCGCGACCCGTCCGACCGAGATGAGCATGAGCATCAGCGATCGCACCACGGGCATCGAGTACGCCGGTGGTCGTGGCGCCGCCGGGGTCTTCGCCCAGCGCCGCCGGATCGCCGACCCGCGGTTTCTCGGTGTCCTCGGCCAGGTCGGCCGATTCCACCGGAGGGCTGCTGCGTTCCTGGCCGCGACCGGTCCGGCAGACCTGACCAGCTTCGGCGAGTTCCTCGACGCCGAGCGCTTCTCGTCAGAGTTCCGCCGGCTGTATGCCGTACCGCTGGTGTCGTGTGTCTGGTCCACGGGGGCCCAGACCTCGCTGCAGTATCCGGCCCGCTATCTGTTCCGCTTTCTCGAGCGGCACGGCATGTTGACGTTCGCGGGCTCGCCGCAGTGGTCGACGGTGGTCGGTGGCTCGCGGACCTATGTGGACGCGATCGCCGACCGGCTCGAGCGGATCCGGGTCGGCAGGCCGATCCGGGCGATCACCCGGGGACCCGACGAGGTGCGACTGACGGACGCCGACGGTACGACGAGCTTCTTCGACAGGATCGTCATCGCCACCCACGCGGACACGGCACTGGAGTTGCTGGCCGACGCGGCTCCGGTGGAGAAGGAAGTCCTCTCCGCCTTCAGTTACTCACGCAACGAGACGGTCCTCCACACCGATGCCTCGTTGCTTCCGCGGACGGCGCGAGCGCGGGCATCGTGGAACTTCCTGACCCCCGAGGGTGCCGACGGCGATCGGCCCCCGGTGGTCAGCTACTGGATGAACCGCCTGCAAGGTCTGGACAGCGACACACAGTTCCTGGTCACGCTGAACGCCCGCGAGCAGATCGACCCGGCCGCAGTACTCGCGGTGATGGACTACCGCCATCCGGCCTACGATCCGGCCGCGGTCGCTGCGCAGAGCATGCTCCCTGCCTTGTCCACCGACCGCACCGCCTTCGCCGGTGCGTACCACGGCTGGGGCTTCCATGAGGATGGTTGCCGCTCGGGGGTCGCGGCCGCTGCCGCGTTCGGGGTCGAGTGGTGACAGCTCTCAGCGATCTGCCGACGTTGCCGGCACTCGTGGTCGGACAGGTCCGGCACGGCCGGCGGATCCCGATCCGGCACGCGTTCCGGCACCGCGCGTACCTGTGGCTCGTGGACCTGGACCACCTGCCGCAGTACCCGCCCTGGCTGCGGCCACTGGCCGGGTTCGATGCTCGCGAGCATCTGGGCGGCGGATCGGCCGGGATCAAGTCCGTTGTCCGGCGCTATCTGGGTCAACAGGGCATCGTCCTGGAACCCGGCGATCGCGTCGTGATGCTGACGAACGCGAGGTTCCTCGGGTACGTCTTCAACCCGCTCACCGTGTTCTGGTGCTTCGCCGCCGACGGCTCGCCCCGGTGTGTGGTGACCGAGGTGCACAACACCTACGGCGAACGACATGCCTATCTGCTCCGACCCGGGGCGGACGGTACGGCCAAGGTCGGCAAGGAGTTCTACGTGTCGCCGTTCAACGACGTCTCCGGTCAGTACACGTTCCGCTTCGCGGTCTCGCCGGAGCGCCTGTCGATCTCGATCACCCTGCGTCGCCAGGACCGGCCGGTCTTCGAGGCCGGCTTCGGCGGCCGGATCCGCCCGGCGACGACCGCGGCGGTGGTCAGGGCAGCCCTCCGCCTGCCGGCGATGCCGCAGCGTGTCTCGGTCTTGATCCGCGCGCACGGGATCTGGCTGTGGCTCCGACGGCTGCCGGTCGTGTCCCGGCCCGTCCACCATCCACCGGAGGGATTCCGATGACTTCAATCACCACCTCGCGGGTCCACGATCTGCCAGGCCCGCTACGTCCCCGGGCCTGGCTCACCCGGGCTCTGGTCGACCGGATCCTGTCCGGTCTGCC
>NZ_JBFAKS010000084.1:0-9859 GCF_040655855.1 Kribbella sp. NPDC050281
AGCATCGGACGCCGGGTGATGCCGCCGATGACGATGCTCAGTGTGTGCAGCTGGAAGGCGATTCCCCAGCCGCCACCGGCGCCGAACATTCCGACAGCTGTCACGCCGACGGTTCCTGCCAGGGCCCGTTGGCGATGGGGCAACCGGTGCAGCATCCCGAGCAAGCGGACGCGGACGAAGCCGGGCAGGATCAGGTAGGCGCGTGCCCATGGTGCCTTGCGGACCGACGGACTGAGGTAGGGATCCGCCTTGACATCGTGGATCTCGCGATGCAGTTCCTCCACGGTGCGGTGGCCGGCATCGCGCAGCACATGGGTGAACGCGAACGGGCTCCCGTCCACGTCGACCTCGACGGGCAGACCGACATCGACCTGGTCGAAGATCACGTCCCGTCCGCGGAGGTCGCGGTACGCCTGGACCGTGGGGTCGGCGGCGACCGCGCGAGCCACACAGGCGACGACGAAGGCGGTGAACGAGACATCCTCACCGGTTGTCTCATGATGTCGTCGCAACGCCCCGCGGGCCGAGGTCACGTCGACGTCGAACAGTCCGTGGATGGCGTGGCGGCGTTGGGCGGCCCGGCCGGCGTCGATCACGAGTCGCCTGGCCCAGGGCACGGGCACGAACTTCGAGTGCAGCTGATGCACGGTCCACCTCCGGAGCCGATCTGATTCAAGCATCGGTCGCCCGGGGCAGCCTCCACATCGGCCGATCGGTCCGAGCGGACGGGGCTTTAGGCCCTACGGGGGTCGATGGAGTCGGCGTTCGCTCGAAGGTGCACGGACTCGTCGAGGCAGGGAGAACGATCATGCGGTACGTCGCACCCGGGAAGCAGGGAAGTCCGGTCGAGGTTGCGCCTCGCTACGAGAACTTCATCGGCGGCCGCTGGGTCCCGCCGTCGGAAGGCCGCTATCAGGTCGATCTGAGCCCGGCCACGGCCGAGCCGATCACCGAGGTGGCCCACTCCACACCGGCGGACGTCGAGCTGGCGCTGGACGCCGCGCATGCCGCCAAGGACGGTTGGGGCGAGAAGTCCGCGGCCGAGCGTGCCGAGGTCCTGAACGCGGTCGCCGACGCGGTCGAGGCGAACAAGGAGATGCTGGCCGTCGCCGAGAGCTGGGAGAACGGCAAGCCGGTCCGCGAGACTCTCAACGCGGACATCCCACTGGTCGTCGACCACTTCCGGTACTTCGCCTCGGCGGCGCGCGCCGAAGAGGGCCGTACGACGGAGATCGACAAGGACCTGGTTGCATACCACTTCCGTGAGCCGCTGGGTGTCGTCGGCCAGATCATCCCGTTCAACTTCCCGTTGCTGATGGCCGCGTGGAAGCTTGCACCGGCATGGGCCGCGGGCAACTGTTCGGTGATGAAGCCGGCTTCGCCGACGCCATGGTCGATCCTGAAGCTCGCCGAGGTGATCGGTGACGACGTACCCCCGGGCGTGCTGAACATCGTCACCGGACCCGGCGGAGAGATCGGCCGCACACTGGCGACCAGCCCGCGGATCGCGAAGATCGGCTTCACCGGAGAGACCGTGACCGGACGGCTGATCATGCAATACGCCGCGCAGAACCTGATCCCGTCCACGGTGGAGCTCGGGGGCAAGAGCCCGAACATCTTCTTCAGCGACGTGATGGCCCACGACGACAAGTTCCTGGACAAGGCGGTCGAAGGTCTTGTCCTGTACGCGTTCAACAAGGGTGAGGTCTGCACCTGCCCGTCCCGGGCACTGATCCAGGCCGACATCTACGACGAGTTCATGAGCCGCTGCCTGGACCGGATCGCCGCGATCAAGCAGGGCGATCCGCTGGATACCGACACGCAACTCGGTCCGCAGGTGTCTCAGGCACAGCTGGACAAGATCGCGTCGTACGTCGCGATCGGCCGGGACGAAGGCGCCGAGGTGCTGATCGGTGGCGAACGGACCAAGATCGCCGGCGAGTTCGAGCACGGCTACTACTTCCAGCCGACCGTGCTGCGCGGCGACAACAAGATGCGGGTGTTCCAGGAGGAGATCTTCGGTCCCGTCCTGGCGGTGACCACGTTCACCGACGAGGCGGACGCGCTCGCGATCGCCAACGACACGCTGTACGGCCTCGGCGTCGGTGTCTGGACCCGCGACGGCAGCCGGGCGTACCGGATGGGCCGTGCCATCAAGGCCGGCCGGGTCTGGACGAACTGCTACCACCAGTACCCGGCGGGCGCCGCGATCGGCGGGTACAAGATCTCCGGTATCGGCCGGGAGAACCACCGGATGATGCTCGACCACTACAGCCAGACCAAGAACCTGCTCGTCAGCTACAGCGACGAGCCCCTCGGTCTGTTCTGACGGGCCGGCAGCGATGACAGCCGTTCGTATCACGGCCACCGCGGCCGCGCACCAGGCGATCCGTCGCCTGTGCGCGGACCGCGGCGCCCCGGTGATGTTCGTCCAGTCCGGCGGCTGTTGTGCCGGCAGTACTCCGATGTGCTATCCGGCCGGCGACTTCCTCGTCGGTCCGGGCGACGTGCTCCTTGGCGAGCTCGAGGACTGCGCGTTCTACATCGACAGGCGACTGGACCAGGCCTGTGGCGAGACGACGTTCCGGCTCGATGTCGCGTCCGGCGAGCCCGAGGGTTTCTCTCTCGCCGCCGGTCCCGGCACTCACTTCGTCACCCGATCCACTACTTGTGAACCAGAAAGGACAGTCATGAAGGCAGCGGTCGTCACCGACTTTCACGCGCCCTTGGAGATTCAGGAGGTGCCGATCCCTGAGGCCGGACCGGGCGAGGTGCTCGTCCGGATGGAGACCAGTGGCCTGTGCCACACCGACATCCACGCGGCCCACGGTGACTGGCCGGTCAAGCCGACCCCGCCGTTCATCCCAGGCCACGAGGGCATCGGCGTGGTGGAGCAGCTGGGTGCGGGGGTGAGCGACCGGTCGGTGGGTGACCGCGTCGCGATCGCCTGGCTCGGCTACGCGTGCGGCAAGTGCCGGCTTTGCATCGGCGGCTGGGAGACCCTGTGCCTGGAGCAACGAAACTCCGGGTACTCGGTCAACGGCAGCTTCGCCGAGTACGCCGTACTGCCGGCGGCGTTCGCGACGCCGGTGCCCGACGAGGTCTCCTCGCGGGACGCCGCACCGCTGACGTGCGCGGGAGTGACGACGTACAAGGCGATCAAGGTCGCCGGCGTCGCCCCTGCCGAGACGGTTGCGATCTTCGGGGTCGGTGGGCTCGGGCATCTGGCGCTGCAGTACGCGCGGATCGCCGGCGGCATCACGATCGGTGTCGACATCGAGGACTCCAAGCTGGAGATGGCCACGGAACTCGGTGCGGACCACGTGGTGAACGCGGCGAAGACCGACCCGGTCGAGGCGATCCAGGCGCTGGGTGGCGCCGATGTCGCGGTCGCCCTCGCGGCGAGTCCGCAGTCGTTCGACCAGGCGTTCCGGTCGCTGCGTCGCGGCGGTCGGCTCGTTTGCGTGGCTCTGCCCGGTGACAACGGCGCGCTCAGCCTGCCGATCTTCGACACCGTGCTGAACGCCAAGACCGTCATCGGCTCGATCGTCGGAACACGTAACGATCTCGCCGACGTGTTCGCCCTGCATGCAGCCGGCCGGACCCAGGTGATCGCCGTCGACCGCAAGCTCGACGACGTGAATCAGTCCATCGCCGACGTGCTGGCCGGTGACATTCCGGCCAGGGTCGTTTTCCAGTTCTGATCGAGGAGCTGACTGATGAGTCTGGTGATTGGCTGCCCGGCCGAAACCGCTGAACGCGAGACGCGGGTGGCGCTCACTCCGGATGCCGTCGTGCGACTGCGCCGCATCGGCCTCGACGTGATCGTCGAGGCCGGTGCGGGCCGCGCTGCCTGGTTCCCGGATGAGGCGTACGTCGCGGCGGGCGCCCGGGTCGCGAGCAAGGAGGACGTCTACGCGCAGGCGGATGTCATGACCGTGCTTCATGCGCCACAGCCATCGAATCGCACGCTGCTCAGGCCCGGGCAGGTCCTGATCGGCCTGCTCCAGCCGGTGCTGGCGGTTGATCTGGTCGTCGAGCTCGCGGCCGCGAAGGTCACGGCACTGAGTCTGGACCGCTTGCCGCGGACACTCAGTCGGGCTCAGTCCATGGACGTGCTGACCTCCCAGGCCAACGTTGCGGGCTACAAGGCCGCGGTGCTGGCCGCGGACACCTTCGATGGTTTCTTCCCGATGCTGATGACCGCGGCGGGAACGGTCCGCCCGGCGAAGGTCCTGGTGCTCGGCGGGGGCGTCGCCGGACTTCAGGCCATCGGTACGGCGCGTCGCCTGGGTGCCCTGGTCACCGGGTACGACGTCCGGGAGGCCGCGCGGGCCGATATCGTGTCGACCGGCGCCTCGGTGCTCGACCTCGGCGGTGTCTCGGCCAGTGGTGAGGGCGGTTACGCCCGAGTGCTGACCGCCGAGGAGCAAGCTGATCAGCAAAGCGCGATGATCGCAGCGATCGGCGGCTTCGACGTCGTCATCGCCACCGCGCAGGTGCCGGGCCATCGCCCACCCGAACTGGTTCCGTCCGCCGCACTCGCGGCGATGGCCCCCGGCTCCGTGGTCGTCGACCTCGCGGCCGGCCCGCTGGGCGGCAATGTGGCCGGGTCGACGCCTGGTGGCCGCACCGTGACGGAGAACGGCGTCACCGTGCTAGGAGCCGGCAACCTGCCGGCCCAGGTGCCGCGGGCTGCCTCGACCGCGTGGGCCCGTAACATCGCGGCCCTGCTGGACCACCTGATCAACGACGGTTCCGTCGTACTGGATCCCGCTGACGAGATCACCGCCGGTCTGCTCATCTGCCAGGACGGTGAGGTCGTGCATCCGAAGGAGACACTGTCATGACACCTGTGCTGCTGGCGGACCTCACGGTCTTCGTGCTCAGCGTGCTGGTCGGTTTCGAGGTCATCACGAAGGTCCCGGCGACGCTGCACACGCCGCTGATGTCGGGATCGAACGCTATCCACGGCGTGGTGGTGGTCGGTGTGATGATCGTTGCCGCGAGCCTCGACACCACGATCGGCTACGTGTTGCTGTTCGTCGCCGCGGTCTTCGCCGCCGCGAACGTCGTCGGCGGGTACGTCGTCACTGACCGGATGCTCGAGATGTTCCGGGCCAGGCCGAAGACGGAGGCCGGACGATGACACCCCTCGACACCACGATCCATCTTCTCTATCTGGGTACGGCGATCTGTTTCGTGCTCGGCCTGCACCTGATGAACTCGCCCGCGACCGCACGACGCGGCAACCAACTGTCCGCGCTGGGCATGGCGGTCGCGATCGGCCTGACAGTCGTCGTCCTGGTCCACGGCGGGACGATCACAACCACTGCGTCCGTCGTCCTCGCGGCCGGTGTGGCGGTTGGCGCCGGCGCGGGGCTCGTCGCGGCCCGTCGCGTGAAGATGACCGCGATGCCGCAGTTGGTGAGCCTGTTCAACGCCGTCGGTGGTGGTGCGGCCGCGTTGATCGCGTTCGCGGGCGCACTTCCCGGCTCAGCCGGTCAGCCGATCAGCACCACGCTCACCACCTTCCTGGACGTCCTCATCGGAGGCGTGACGTTCTCGGGGTCGCTGATCGCGGCAGGCAAGCTGGCCGGGGTCGTACCAGGTCGGCCACTCACCTTCCGGGGCGGTCGGGTGATCAACCTGCTACTCGGTCTGATCGCAATCACAGCCGGCTGCCTGTACGCCGCAGGTCTCGGCGGGGCAGGCACGCTCGGCACGCTGACGGTCGCCGCGTTGTCGCTCGGCGTACTGATGACGCTACCGATCGGCGGAGCCGACATGCCTGTGGTCATCTCGCTGCTCAACGCGTGTACCGGCACGGCAGTTGCGATGGCCGGGTTCGTGATCGGCAGTACGCCCCTGATCATCGCCGGTGCACTGGTCGGCGCCGCAGGTGGCATCCTCACCAAGCTCATGGCCGTCGCGATGAACCGGTCGCTGCTGAGCATCGTCGCCGGCGGATTCGGCACCGGCGACGAACAGTCCCGGCCCGCGGTCACAGCAACCGGCACTGTTCGGACAGTCACCGCCGACGACGCCGCCCTGCAACTGGCGTACGCCGGCAAGGTGGTCATCGTGCCGGGATACGGTCTGGCCGCGGCGCAGGCACAGCACGAGGTGGTCGAGCTGGCCCAGGCCCTGACCGAGCACGGCGTCGACGTCAGCTATGGCATCCATCCCGTGGCCGGGCGGATGCCCGGACATATGAACGTCCTGCTGGCCGAGGCGAACGCGCCGTACCCGGAGCTGAAGGACCTGGAGGAAATCAATCCGCAGTTCCCGGCGACCGACGTCGTCCTCGTCGTCGGCGCGAACGATGTCACCAACCCGGCCGCGCGGCGGCCAGGGAACGCCGTGTCCGGGATGCCGATCCTGGACGTCGACAAGGCCCGCAGTGTGATCGTCGTGAAGCGCTCGCTCGGCCACGGCTATGCGGGCATCGACAACGAGCTGTACACCAACCCGAGGACCGCGCTGCTCTTCGGTGACGCGAAGGTCGTGCTCACCGCGTTGATCAACGAGATCCAGGCCTACGTCCACTGAAGTGAGATCGGGATCGGCTCACAGGTCCACCATCTGATGGACCCGCCGGCCCGACCTTGTGGCGGTGGTGGAACTCGACGCGCCGCCGACCGATGTAATGGCCGGCTTGGCACCGTACATCATGCAGCGCCGGACGAACCGGGAGCCGTTCAGCGGCGAGCGGGTGCCAGACCAGGTTCGGGCGGAACTCGGTCTGCGTGCGCAGATCGAGGGCGCCGTTCTGCAGTGGCTCGATCGGCCGCCCGGGCAGTGGTGGTTGCAGATGGCAACGAATGAGGCGATGGTCGAGTGCGCTCGGGCCACGGATCACGGGTGGCAATCCAGTCGTGCGTTGGGACGGGTAGCCCGTAGCCCGGCGCCCGATCGCCGACGTGCTGATCCGGGACTGATGGTTTGTCCAAGGAGGTGCCGGGTGGTCCGGGAGGTCGGGACTTTGGGCCCTGATCTCGCGGTGCTGGAATCGATGACTCTGGAGCTGCAGGGGAACGACCGGCTCGCCGGAAGCGGAGCTTGGAGGGGTGGCCGCAGGCCACGAGATCCGCCGTCATCAAGACGGTTCCGGTCCGGTGAGTCGGTCCCCTGCGTCAAATCGAGACGTGCCGGGGGTTGTCGTGAACTCTGACAAGGAGCGGTCGGGGGAGCTGTGGGTGCTCAGGCAGGGACGCCGGCTCGGTATCGGGAAGAATCCGCTACGGCGCCGGTCGGATCGCACCGAAGCGGTTCTGCTGTGGTGCGGTGTCGTGGCCGCGCTCCTGCTGATCCCGGTGGCTGCAGCCGTCGGCGCAAGCGTCAGCAACTCCATTGACGAGTCGATCGCTCGGCAGCGAGCAGTCCTGCACGTGGCGAAGGCGACGACTCTCGAAGGCACCGAACGCGTGGTGCCAAGTGCACCCCCCGACGTGTTGTCGCGGGTGCAGGTCAGTTACGTCGACGCGAACGGGTTCGCCCGCGAGGGGACGACGAGTGTATTGATCGGCACGAAAGCCGGCGACAAGGTCCCCGTCTGGCTCGACCGCTCCGGCACCATCGCTCCCACCCCGCGCTCGACTGCCGACAGCTCGGCCTTCGGCATCTCGGCCGGATTCCTCACGCTGGCCGGTTCCTGGCTCCTGGTCTGGGGCGTCGTACGACTCGCGCGGATCAACCTGGACCGCCGCCGCGCACGGGAATGGGAGAACGAGTGGCTCGCGGTCGGCCCACGCTGGCTCCACGGTCAGAAGTGACGGCGGCAAGGCCTGCCCCGAGCCGGGGCAGGCCTTGCGGACTGTTGTCACCTACGGCGGGCGATGCGGTCCATTGCGGTCCGGACCGCGGTCTCGCTCGGTTGTGGCCAGAACACGTCCCAGGCGTGGAAGACGATTCCGATGCCCCAGCCGAACATCGGGAAGGCCGGCCAGAAGAATCCCGCACCGGTGAGGTACCAGATGACCACCAGGAAGGTGTTCACCGTCAGGTAGGCGAGGATGTGTCCCGCGAGGTCATGCCGCTTGCGGAGATCCTCGACCGCCTGCTTGCGCAGCGTCTCGTCGTTGTCGGCCGCAAGGGGCCGATCGACGACCTTCTCATCCATGACTGCCTCCTTGCTCATCACTTCCACCGTCCGCCGGTGCCGGCCGTCCGGTCAGGGCACCAAGACGCGTCCTGAGCGGGACCTTCGGCTCTGCTGACCTCGCCGCGGCAGATCGAGGGTGGTGATGAGGGACGAGTGACGGGAGGACATGATGAGTACGACGACGTACCCGGTCCGGGTGGACGGAGCACTCGACGACCGGCTGAATCGCTGGCTGTGGCTGGTGAAGTGGGTGCTGGTGATCCCGCACCTGTTCGTACTGGTGGTGTTGTGGATCGCGTTCGTGCTGCTGAGCTGCGCAGCGTTCTTCGCGATCCTGTTCACCGGGCGCTACCCACGGGGGATCTTCGACTTCAACGTCGGGGTGCTGCGATGGACCTGGCGGGTCCAGTTCTATGCGTACGGCGCTCTTGGCACCGACAAGTACCCGCCGTTCACGCTGCATGACGTTCCCGGCTATCCGGCGCATCTGGAGATCGCGTATCCCGAGCATCTGTCGCGCGGTCTGGTCCTGGTCAAATGGTGGCTGCTCGCGATTCCGCATTACCTCGTGGTCGGATTCTTCCTGGGTGGTGGGACCTGGTTCGCCGTACAGACCGACTGGTATGGGTGGAACTCCGGTCTGGTCGGCCTGCTGGTGCTGATCGGAGCTGTGGTCCTGTTGTTCAGCGGGCGTTTCCCACGGCAGGTCTTCGACCTGGTGCTCGGCATGGATCGCTGGGCCTTGCGCGTCGCGGCGTACGCCGGGTTGATGGTCGACCAGTACCCGCCGTTCCGGCTGGACATGGGCGGCCACGACCCCGGTACGACGAGACTCGACGAGCCACCGCGCGAGAATCACCCGAGGCAGGTCGTGCCGTCGCCCTCGCGCGAGCCCGAACTGCAGCGGATGTCGGCCGGGCGGACCATCGCGTTGGTCGTGGGGACTGTGGTGACGCTCGCGTCGCTGCTCGGGCTCACCGTCGGCGGAGCGCTGGTCTGGCTTGATCAGGCGCGCCGTGACTCGGCGGGCTTCGTGACGTCGGACAAGGTGACGCTGAGGACGAGCGGCTACGCGCTGACGAGCGAGAAGCTGACGATCGATGCGGGAGCCGCGTCGGTGCCGCAGCGTTGGTTCGGCGACGCCCGGGTGCGTGTCCGGGCGGTCAGCGGCAGCCCGGTGTTCGTGGGCCTCGCCTCCACCACCGAAGTACGCAGGTATCTGACCGGAGTCGGGTACACGACGGTGAAAGCCGTTGGCCCGAACACGACGACATACGACGACCATGCCGGTACGGCACCGTCAACAACGCCCACCGAGCTGAAGATCTGGCGGGTCCAGGCCTCCGGGCCGGGAGAGCAGAGCATCACCTGGCCGATCGAGAACGGCGACTGGACGCTCGTTGTGATGCCGGCGGACGGCGGTAGGGAACTGAGCGTGCGGGCCGACGTCGGCGCGACTGCACCTGGGCTGCAGTGGCTGTGGATCGGGATCCTGACGAGCTCGGGTGTCTTCTTGCTGCTCGGCACGCTGACCGTCGTGCTGGCAGTCGTACGGCAGCCGAAGCTGGGACCTTCGACCCTCCCGTCGACCCCTGGCCGACCGGTCGAATGAAGGGGACGGAGACAACCGGCTGAGGGGTCGATCATGAGCGTGCGGGTTGGGATCAATGGGTTCGGGCGGATCGGGCGCGACTACCTGCGCTGTGTGCTCGAGCGGACGTCGAGCGGTATCGAGGTGGTCGCGATCAACGACGT
>NZ_JBFAKS010000085.1:0-9437 GCF_040655855.1 Kribbella sp. NPDC050281
TGGTGGTCGCGACCACCACGGCGGCGACCGCGCTGACCACCCGGGAACGGGACCAGGACATGGTGACTCTCCTTAGACTGATTGCCTCAACTAAGGAGAGCCTAAGCTAACCCCGAAGGCCCTGGCGACCCTGCGGGGATGTGAGTCAGGACTCGAACTTGTAGCCCAGACCACGCACCGTGACCAGGTGTTGCGGGTTCGACGGGTCCTTCTCCAGCTTCGAGCGGAGCCGCTTCACGTGCACATCCAGGGTCTTGGTGTCGCCCACGTAGTCGGCGCCCCAGATCCGGTCGATCAGCTGCCCGCGGGTCAGCACCCGGCCGGTGTTGCGCAGCAGCATCTCGAGCAGCTCGAACTCCTTGAGCGGGAGCCGGATCTCGGTCCCGGACACGGTCACCACGTGCCGCTCGACATCCATCCGGACCGGCCCGGCCTCCAGCGTGTCGGGCAGCAGCTCGACATCCTGGCCACGGCGCAGCACCGCACGGATCCGGGCCAGCAGCTCGCGCGGACTGTAGGGCTTGGTGACGTAGTCGTCGGCACCCAGCTCCAGGCCGACCACCTTGTCCACCTCGGTGTCCTTGGCGCTGACGATGATCACCGGGACGTTGCCCCGGCTGCGCAGGGCCCGGCACACTTCCGTGCCGGACAGACCCGGCAGCATCAGGTCGAGCAGGACGATGTCCGCACCGGCTCGGTCGTACTCGTCCAGCGCGTCCGGGCCGGTCTCCGCGACGGCGACCTCGAACCCTTCCTTGCGCAGGACGTACGACAACGCGTCGCTGTAGCTCTCTTCGTCTTCGACGACCAGCACTCGGGTCACGAAGCTGCCTCCTTGGTTCTTTCCGACGGGGTAGGCGTCAGATAAAGGGCCGGCTCGTCCTGGCTGGAGGAGTCGGTCTGACCCGCTGCGGGTTCGAGCCGCAGCGGGAGTCTCACGGTGAAGGTGGAGCCCTGGCCCTCGACACTCCAGACCCGTACGTCGCCGCCGTGGATGGAGGCGATGTGCTTGACGATCGAGAGGCCGAGACCGGTGCCGCCGGTCTCCCGGCTGCGGGCCCGGTCGACCCGGTAGAAGCGTTCGAAGATGCGCTCCAGGTCGCCGGTCGGAATGCCGACACCCTGGTCGCTGACGGTCACCTCGACCAGGTCCCCGATCGGGTGCGCGGCGACCGCGACCCGGGTGCCGTCCGGGCTGTAGTTGACGGCGTTCTCCACCAAGTTGCCGATGGCAATGGACAGCTGGTCCTCGCTGCCCATCACCTCCAGTTCGGGCTCGGTCTTCACCACGATCTTGATGTCGCGGTCCTCGGCGTCAACCCGGCAGCGGTCCACCGCGGCCTCGATCACGGCGTTGATGTCGACCGGGCCGGGGTTCTCCAGCGGGTCGTCGCCCTGCAGCCGGGACAGCTCGATGATCTCTTTGACCAGCCGGCTCAGCCGGGCCGCCTCGACCTGCATCCGGCTGGAGAACCGCTGCACCGCCTCCGGGTCGTCGGAGGCCTCCGAGACCGCCTCGGCCAGCAGGATCAGGGCGCCGATCGGCGTCTTCAGCTCGTGGCTGACGTTGACGGTGAAGTCGCGCCGGATCGCTTCCAGCCGGCGCTCCCGGGTCCGGTCCTCGACCAGGACCAGCACGAGTTGGCTGCCCAGCGGGGCCACCCGGGCGCTGACGTACTGCGTCGCACCCAGCCGGCCGCGGACGATCTCCAGGTCCTGCTGCCGGATCTCGCCGTCGCGGCGGACCGCGCGGACCATGGTCAGGATGTCGTCGACCACCAGGCGTTCGCCGCGGACGATGCCGAGCACGTGGGCCGGCGCACTCGCCTGCAGGACCTGGTCCTCCGGACCCATGACGACGGCGGACGAACGCAGTACCGACAGAACCGTGGCGACGCCGGTCGGGACGATCGGGTCCGGGGACTCCGGGATCTTGCGCTGGGCCCGCTCGCTGAGCATCATCGCACCGAGTGAAAGCAGAGCCAGGGCCGCGCCGATGACGCCGCCGAGCACCGCAGCCAGCGTGGGGTCCACGGCAACGATGCTACGCGGGCAACCAGCAGGGAAAGACCGAATGATCACCGGATGACCGGGACGCGACCTAACTGTTCATCAGGCGTTCACCACTCGTCGCCATCCGGCAACCTCGACGGCATACGGTCACCGTTGGGCGGGTACCGGGCCGGCACTGGCCCGCTCCGCCCCTCGCGGCAACCGGACACCAGAGATCGGAAACGAACACAATGCGTGACACCTACCACGAGCAGCTCGACGACATCCTCGCCGAGCTGGAACGGATGACCCGCACGGTGTCCACCGCCGTACGCCGCTCGACCTCGGCCCTGCTGGAAGCCGACATCCGGATGGCCGAAGAGGTCATCGCGTCGGACATCCAGCTGGACGCGGCCGGCGAGGGCGTCGAGGAGAAGGTCTTCGAGCTGATGGCGCGGCAGTCGCCGGTCGCCAACGAACTGCGGATGCTGGTCGCCGCGCTGCGGATGGTCGCCGACCTGGAGCGGATGGGCGACCTGGCCGCGCACGTGTCCAAGATCGCGCGGCTGCGCTACCCGTCGCCGGCCATCCCGGACGAGCTGCACGACGTGATCCAGGAGATGGGCACGGTGGCGGGCAAGATGGTCGACGCCGCCGGTGACGTGATCAAGAGCCGCGACGTCGAGGCGGCGAGCAGGCTGGAGTCGACCGACGACCAGATGGACAAGCTGCGCACCAACCAGTTCCGGCTGATGATGGACGACGCCTGGCCGCACGGCGTCGAGGTCGCGGTCGACATCGCCCTGCTCGGCCGGTACTACGAGCGCATCTCCGACCACGCGGTGTCGATGGCCCGCCGGGTCGTCTACCTGGTCACCGGCGAGCTCCCGGTCGCCATCGGCGGTACGGCGGCGGGCTCCGGCGCCGGCGCCTCCACGCCGAACCCCAACGGCACCAACTGACCCAGACACAACGGCGCCCCCGGCAGATAGTTGCCGGGGGCGCCTTTTACGTGCGGCGGCGAGGTTTCCGATAGCTTGCTCGGCATGGACGAATCTGTGACCGAGCGGCTGGTCAACACCGACGTGTCAGCCATGGACGGCGCCGAGATGCTCGCGCACCTCGACGCGGTGGAGCAGCAGCTGAGAATCCTCCAGAAGAGCAAGCTCGCTCTCCTGGAGGACAATCCTCAGCTGGTGGCTCGGAGTCCCGAGCTGCAGGCCCTGCTCGAGCAGCTTCGGGCAGAGGTCAGCGGCCCTGGTTCTTGACGGCTTCGATGGCTTCCTTGGCGGCGATCGGATCGAGGTACTCGCCGCCCGGAGTGATCGGGTGGAAGTCCTCGTCCAGTTCGTAGTACAGCGGGATGCCGGTCGGGATGTTCAGGCCGACGACGGTCTTCTCGTCCAGGTTGTCCAGGTGCTTGACCAGGGCGCGGAGCGAGTTGCCGTGGGCGGCGACCAGGACGGTCTTGCCGGCGCGCAGGTCCGGCACGATCGCGTCGTACCAGTAGGGCAGCATCCGCTCGACGACGTCCTTCAGGCACTCGGTCGTGGGCATGATGTCGGACGGGAGCCCGGCGTACCGCGGGTCGCCGGCCTGGTCGTACTCCGAGCCGCGCTCGATCGGCGGCGGCGGGGTGTCGTACGAGCGGCGGAACAGCATGAACTGCTCCTCGCCGAGCTCCTCCAGGGTCTGCTTCTTGTCCTTGCCCTGCAGGCCGCCGTAGTGCCGCTCGTTCAGCCGCCAGGACCGGCGGACGTCGATCCACTGGCGGTCGGCGACCTCGAGGGCGATGGTGGCGGTACGGATCGCCCGGCGCAGCACCGAGGTGTGCAGTACGTCGGGCAGCAGGTCGCGGTCACGCAGCAACTCGCCACCGCGCTGCGCCTCCTCGACGCCCTGGGCGTTCAGGTCGACGTCGACCCAGCCGGTGAAGAGGTTCTTGGCGTTCCAGTCGCTGTGGCCGTGGCGGAGCAGGATGAGGCGATAGGTCATGGCTCTCAGACTACTTGGGCTCCAGCCAGCCCTTGAAAGCGTCCAGGTTGCGGGTGGATTCACCGCGGGAGACGCGCCACTCGTACTCCTTGCGGATCGACGAGGCGAAGCCGAGTTCGAGGATCGTGTTGAAGGACGAGTCGGCGTATTCGAGCACCGCGCCGAGCAGCCGGTCCACCTCGGTCGGGGTGATCGCGTGCAGCGGGACCTTCCCGTCCAGGTGGATGTCACCCAGGTGGTCGACCGCGAACGCGACGCCGTACATCTTGAGGTTCCGCTCCAGCAGCCAGCGGTAGACGGCCTCGTGGTTCTCGTCCGGGTGCCGGGCCACGAACGCGTGCACCTGCACCGCCTGCGCCCCCACGATCAGCGAGACGGTGGTCTTCAGCTTCCGCTCGCCCGGCAGATCGGCGCTGAACTCCCCCGGACTCGTCTCGGTGAACTCGAGCTCGTTCTCGGTCAGCACCTGGCGGATCACGTCCGCCGCCGAAACTCTCACCCAGCCACCTCCGCGGCCAGCTCGGCCGCCATCGTGTCCGTGGCCGTGCGGTACGCGGCCAGCGTCTTCTTGGCGGTCAGTTCCCAGCCGAAGGCCTGCGCATGCTTGACCGCCGCCCGGCTCATCGTCTCGCGGGTGTGCGGATCCGTCGCGATCCGGGCCAGCGCGTCGGCGAACTCACCGACTCCGTGGCCTCGCACCAGCAGCCCGGTCTGCCGATCCACGACCGCGGTCGTCAGCCCGCCGACAGCCGCCGCGACCACCGGTGTACCGCAGGCCTGTGCCTCCAGCGCGACCAGCCCGAAGGATTCCGAGTACGACGGAACGCAGACAACCGATGCGGCCCGGTACCACTGGGCCAGGCCCGGCCGCTCCATCGGCTTCACGAACCGGGTCACGTCGTCGACGCCGAGAGCCCGGGCCAGCTCCGCGTGCGACTCCGGGTGCTCCATCCCGTTGCCGGACGGGCCGCCGATGATCGCCACGACCAGCCGGCTGCGCAGCGACGGGTCCTGCTCGAGCATCCGCGCGGCGGCCCGGATCAGCAGATCGGGCGCCTTCAGCGGCTGGATCCGCCCGACGAACGCCAGTACGACGGCGTCCTCGGGTACGCCGAGCTCCCGCCGGGCCGCGGCCTGGTCACCAGGGCTGAACATGTCCAGATCCACGCCTGGGTTGACCACACCGACCTTCGCGGGCTGAGCGCCGTACAGGGTGATGAGCTCGTTGGCCTCGTCGTCGGTGTTGGCCAGCAGCCGGTCCGCGGCCTCGACCACCTGCTCCTCACCCAGGAGTCGCGCCGGCGGCTCGGGTACGTCGTCCTCGGCCAGGCTGGCGTTCTTGACCTTCGCCATGGTGTGCATGGTGTGGACGAGCGGCACGGCCCAGCGGTCGCGGGCCAGCAGCCCGACCTGGCCGGAGAGCCAGTAGTGCGAGTGGATCACGTCGTACCAGCCCGGCTCGTGGATCGCCTCGGCCCGCAGTACGGCCCGCGCGAACGTGCACAGCTGGGCGGGGAGCTCGTTCTTGCTCAGGCCCTCGTACGGCCCGGCGGCGACGTTGCGGACCATCACGCCCGGCATCAGCTCGACCCTGGCGGGCAGCGCCGACGAGGTCGCCCGGGTGAAGACGTCGACCTCGATCCCCAGCCCGGCAAGCCGTTTGGACAGCTCCACAACGTAGACGTTCATCCCACCGGCATCACCGGTACCCGGCTGATCCAGCGGCGACGTGTGCAGGCTGATCATCGCGACCCGCCGAACGGGACGGTCAGCGGACGGTACGGTCACCTGGTCAGGGTAACTCCGCCCCGGTTTGGGAGAATCGGGGTATGACTTCCAGCAACAGCCGTCCTCTTGCCGTGGTGACCGGAGCGAGCAGTGGGATCGGGGCCGCCTCGGCGCGGTACCTGGCCCGCGAAGGGTTCGAGGTGGTGTGCGCGGCCCGCCGGCTGGACCGGATCGAGGCGCTGGCGAAGGAGATCGACGGGCGCGCGGTGCAGTGCGACGTCACCTCCGCCGAGGACGTGGCGGCGCTGACCGAGGCGGTCGGTCAGGAACTGCAGGTGCTGGTGAACAACGCCGGCGGCGCGTTCGGGTTCGAGCCGGTCGCGGACGCGGACCTCGAGGCCTGGCGGCAGATGTACGAGGTGAACGTGATCGGCGTCGCGGCGGTCACCAAGTCGTTGCTCCCGGCCCTTGTCGCCGGGAAGGGCACGATCATCGTGATGGGGTCGACCGCCGGTCAGGTCGCCTACGAGGGCGGCGGCGGGTACGTCGCCGCGAAGCACGCGGCCACGGCGGTCGTCGACACCCTGCGCCTGGAACTGTTCGACCAGCCGGTGCGGGTCTGCGAGATCGCCCCGGGCATGGTCCGCAGCGAGGGCTTCGCGCTGACCCGCTTCAGCGGCGACCAGGCCAAGGCCGACGCCGTGTACGCCGGAGTGGCCGAACCGCTCACCTCCGAAGACATCGCCGACATCGTCGCCTGGATCGCGACCCGTCCGTCGCACGTGAACATCGACCGGATCACGGTCCGCCCGCGCGCCCAGGCCGCGCAGCACAAGGTTCACCGGGTGCAGTAGAAGCGCCGTACCTCCCTGACGTGAGCGGCCTCACGGCCTGCCTGCTTGCAATTGCAAGCACTCTGCTAGCACACTGGACGCATGGCCAGGTTGAGTGATCGTGTCGCGGGTTCGGTGGGCTCCGTCGGGGAGTACCTCGCCGAGCAGCGGCGGAACGCGCAGCTGTCGTTGCGGCAGTTGTCCGACCTGGCCGGTGTGTCGAACCCGTACCTCAGCCAGATCGAGCGCGGCCTGCGGAAACCGTCGGCCGATGTGCTGCAACAGCTCGCGAAGGCGCTGCGAATCTCCGCGGAGACCCTGTACGTGCGGGCCGGCATCCTCGATCCGGACGACGGTTCCGACGGCCGGAGCGCTTCCGGTGTGGTCGACGCGGTGCTGCTCGATCCCGTCCTGAACGAGCGGCAGAAGCGTGTCCTGCTGGACGTCTACGCGTCCTTCGTCCGCGAGAACACGCCCTCCGACGAGCCGGCCGCGGCCAAGCCGACGGCCAAGAAGTCCCCGGCAAGCAAACGCACCACCAAGTAATCGCATCCTGCTGCAAACATCCGAGGAGAAGCCCCATGGCTACCCGTACGCCTGTCACCCCGTTCTACGCGATCGCCGGCGCCGGCGACCTCGCGGTGGAGAAGTTCCGCGCGGTCAGCGAGGACGTCACCGCCCGGTTCGCCAAGCTGGACCAGAAGACCCTGCAGACCGAGCTGACCAAGGCGCAGTCCGAAGTCACCAAGCGCTTCGACGCCTTCGTGGCCGACGCGAAGACCGCCCCGGCCAAGCTGCGTGAGCTGCCCGCCGTCGCGCAGGCCGGTTTCACCACCGTGCTCGGCCAGGCCGAGGAGACCTACGAGGACCTGGCCGGCCGCGGCAAGGACCTGGTCGAGCGGATCCGCAGCCAGAAGGCCACCGAGGACCTGGTCACTCAGGCCAAGACCACGGTGAGCAAGGCGAAGGCGACCCGCACCACCGCGAAGAAGACCGCTCAGACCGCGACCCGCACCGTGAAGGCGACCGCGACGAGCGCCCGCAAGACCGCGAAGACCGCCTCCAAGGCGGCCACGGACGCTGCCGACAAGGTCGGCGACTGACGGTAGTTTTCCGCACTGGGCGGCCCCGATCTGCGACCGAGCAGAGGTGGGCCGCCCGGTCTTTCGGTTAGGCTCGTGTGCATGCTCCCACTCGCCACGTTCCCGAACCTCTTTCCCGGGTTCGCAGGTCCGCTCGAGATCATCTGGTGGGTGCTGCTCGGACTCAAGCTGGTCGCGCTGCTGGACGCGGCGTTCCGGCCTCGGGCGGTGTTCGTCGCCGCGGACAAGCTGACCAAACCCGGCTGGATGCTGATCCTGATCGTGTTCACGCTCAGTCAGATCTTCCAGGGCTGGCTCAGCTTCTTCGGCCTGATCGGTATCGTCGCCGCCGGTGTCTACCTGGTCGACGCCCGGCCGGCCCTGCGCGCCGCCTCCGGCCGTGGCCGGGGCGGCTGGGGCATCCGGCGGCGCCGGGGACCGCGCCCCCTCTAAAAGCCTTACGAGCGGTAGACGATGACCTTGTCGCCGACATTGACCTCGTCGAACAGGACCTTGATCTTGCCCAGGTCCCGGACGTTCACGCAGCCGTGCGAGGCGCCGTTGTAGCCGCGGGCTGCGAAGTCCGACGAGTAGTGCACCGCCTGGCCGCCACTGAAGAACATCGCGTACGGCATCTTCGAGTCGTACAGCTTCGAGACGTGGTTCCGGCTCTTCCAGCCGACGGTGAAGCTGCCCTCGCGGGTCGCCGTCTTCACCGCGCCGAACCGGACGTCCAGCTGCATCTTCACCACACCGTCGACGACGTACCGCAGCTTGCGGCTGGTCTTGTCGATGCAGAGCGCCACGCCGGTCGCGCAGCGTGCGTCCAGCTTCTTGCCGTTGACCACCGGCGCCGGCGGGAAGAGCTCGGCCTGGGTCGGCTCGTGGGTGATCGCGGACAGCTTGTTCCAGGTGTTCTGGTCGACGTACCCGAGCTGCGGGATGCCCTTGGACTTCTGGAACTTCTTCACCGCGGACCGGGTCATGGTGCCGAAGTCGTTGTCCTGGTAGCGCTTCTCGAGCAGCTTCAGCTGGACCAGCCGGGCCTCGACCTTGCGCACCGAAGTGCCGGAGGAGCCGTTCTTGTACAGCGCCTTCGGGTAGATCGGCAGCTCGCCGCTGACCTCGAACGGCACCGTCTTCAGGTCCGTCGTGGTGGTCGGCGCCGCAGTTGCGCTCATTCCGAGACCAGCAAGTGCCGCAATCACGGCACCGGAGACGACACCGGCCAGCACGTTGCGAATGATCAGCGCGCGCATCGGAAACCCCTTTGGTAGACCCCGTCCTACCTACATAGGACGTCCTCACCGGTCTTTTGGTTGGCGGTCCAGCGTAGGTTGAGAACTGCGGATTGTGCAGCTTTTGTGAGCAAGTCGTGATCGGGGGAGCCGATGGAGATCGTCCTGAGTACGGCGGACATCACCACGATTCCAGCCGATGCCATCGTCAACGCGGCCCATCACGCACTGCGCGGCGGAGGCGGCGTGGACGGCGCGATCCACCGCGCCGGCGGGCCGGAGATCCTCGCGGAACTGGTCGAGCGGTACCCGAACGGAGCCGCGACCGGCGAGGCCGCTTGGACGACCGCGGGAGCCCTGCCGGCGTCGTACGTGATCCATGTGGTCGGGCCGAACTACACCGCGGGACAACGGGATCCGGCGTTGCTCGAGTCCTGTTACCGCAACGCGTTGCGGATCGCGGACGAGCTCGGTGCCAAGACTCTCAGCCTTCCCGCGGTGTCCGCGGGGATCTACGGCTGGCCGGCCCAGTCAGCGGCGGAGGTCGCCGTACGGACACTTCTCCGTAC
>NZ_JBFAKS010000086.1:0-9306 GCF_040655855.1 Kribbella sp. NPDC050281
GTGACCGTCACGGGTACTGCCGGACGAGACCACATCCGGGTGTCCGGCTCCGCCGGGGACGTGCGGGTGTCCGGACTGAAGGCCGCCGTACGGCGGACGCCGGGTCGTGCGATCAGAGGATGCTGAGCGCGATGGTGCCCGGCGCCAGCCGCCGGGTGTTCACGTCGTCGCGGCCGGCCAGCGTGTCGATCGTCAACTGGTCCGTCGGTTCCGCGTCCTTCAGCCGTACGTCGGCCTTCAGTCCGGACACCCGCACGTCCCCGGCGGAGCCGGACACCCGGATGTGGTCTCGTCCGGCAGTACCCGTGACGGTCACAGCGTCGACCGCCGAGTCGCCGCCGCTCGCGTTGAGCTGCGCACCGAGGTCGACATCGACGTTCTTGACATCGGTACCGCGCAGATCGCCGACGGTGACCGTGTCGGCGCCACCGAGCGCGTTCAGCGACACCCGCTCGACGTTGTCGGTGTCCATCACGATGTTGCCCACGTCCCGGGTGAACCGCAGTCGCGGACCGTTGGCGGCGGCAACGAACTTCTCCGCCGCGGCCGCGCCGTTGAACACCATGGTGTCCTGGTCGCGACCACCCTGGATCACGTCGCTGCCGTCTCCCGGATCCCAGGTGAACGAATCGCGGCCACTGCCGAGCAGCGCTGTGTCGGTGCCACGGTTGCCGTCGACGGTGTCGTTGCCGGCGCCGGTGCGGAACAGTTCGTTGCCGCTGCCCCCGAAGGCGGAGTCGTTGCCGTCGCCGGTGTCGATGATCGTGAACGGCTGTACCTCGGCGCCGTAGTCGATCCGTACGACGTCGTTGCCGCCCCGGCTGCTGACGAGGATCTGGGTGAAGTCGCTGCGGTTGACCGTGCGCTTCGTCGTACCAGGACCGAAGTCGACCTCGAGAACCGACGTGTTGGTCGCCGGCACGCTCAGCGTGATGGTGTCCGCGTGGTTCGTTCCGGTGACGATCAGCTGGCCGGTGTCGATGACGACGCCACTCGACGGGGTCGCGGATGCCGTGCCTGCCAGACTCACGGCGATGCCGGTGCTGATGGCCGCGGCGGCTGCCGCGCTCAGACCTCGCCGGAGACGCCTTGTCACACTACTCATGATCTTGTCCCTCCCAATGGGTACGGCGGTCTCGAGTCGACGCGCCGTGCTGTCTATGGGGGGCTACACGCGTGCCGTGGCCGGTCGGTTCAAACGAAGTCCGGCGTATTTCCGGGCATCCGGCGAGTTGGTTGCCGAAGGCATCTAAAGGCACTCAGGGTGTGGTGAGTGGAGATCCGGGGTTCGACCAGGGGTCATCCACAATGTGCCGCGCACGTTTGACGAGGACGATCAAAGAAGCATCGAACCGATGTGGCTCGGCGTCCGTATAGGGAGCACGGAAGATCGGCAGAGGGAGGCGATCATGACAACAGTCGCGGTGAAGTCAGCACCGACTGTCGTCGGCCCGGATCGCCTTGTGACTGGTCGATACCGCCTGATGACGTTGCTCGGCCGCGGCGGTATGGGCAAGGTCTGGCTGGCCGATGACGAGTTGCTGGGCCGGCACGTCGCGATCAAGCAGGTGGTGCTTCCCGGCCACCCGTCCGAGCAGGTTCGCGCCAGTGCGCTGGCCGAGGCGCGCGCGGTGGCACGAGTGGAGCACCACAATGTGGTCAAGGTGTACGACGTCATCGAGGACGCCGGCGATCACTGGATCGTCATGGAACCGCTGTCAGGGCGAACCATGGCCGACGCACTGGCGTCGGACGGGCCGCTACCGGTTGCCGACGTACGGCGGATCGCGCTGCACCTGGTCGACGCGCTAGGGGCCGTCCACCAGGCTGGTCTGGTGCACTCCGACGTCAAGCCGGCGAACGTCCAGCTGTGTGACGACGGACGGGTTGTCCTGATGGACTTCGGCATCGCAACCGCGGTCGACGACGAGCAGACGCTGTCGAGCGAGGCCATGGCCGGCAGCCCGGCGTACATGTCACCGGAGCGAGCCCGCGGCGACGCGGTCGGCCCGGCATCCGACCTGTTCTCGCTGGGCGCGACGCTGTTCGCGGCGGTCGAGGGGAAGTCCCCCTTCGGTGCCGGCGACCCGTTCAGCACCCTGGTAGCGGTGGTCGAGGCCCGGCCGGCCGCCTTCGTGAACTCCGGCCCGCTGCGCTCGATCATCGAAGCCCTGCTGGCCAAAGACCCCACCGATCGCCTGACTGTCGCGCAAACCACCACCGCTCTGCACACCAGCTGACGTCCGGCGCTGGTGCGGCGCGATGGTGTGGGTGCGATCCTGAGCCGGTGACAGCTGGGATGACTGCCGGTGCGTGGGCCGATCAGCAGGTGGCCGCGGTTCGCGACGATCCGTCCGGCCGGCTTGCGCTGATGCAGCGGTGTTACTACGGCCCTTTCGGCAAGGCGCCTCGTCATCTTCCGTACCGTCGTGCGGCGATGTCCGCGATGCAATGGGAGCTGCAGCGCGGCGTACTGCAGCCGTTGTTCGGTGACCGTCCTGGTAGTCCGTGGTGGCGGGCGGTGAATGAGCGCGTACTGCGGGACGGTTGTGAAGCTGTGGCCCTGAGCGGAGATCTGTCCGGGGCTGCCTCGTCACGGACGGTTGACTACTGGCTGTCGTTCGCGCAGTACCCGACCGCTCGGGCTTGGTGGCGCGCGCACAACGGAAGCATCGTGGCCGGCTACCTCGAGCATCGCGAGTTGGCGGAGGCGGAGACTGCCGCCGAGCGCTTCTTCATGAACGTCGTACTGTGCCGGGTGCTATACACGCACACGCTTGTTGCGGCCCCTCGGATCGCGCTCGGCTGGCTGCGTCCGCTCGCTCCGTTGCTCGGTGATCCGAGGCTCGGCATGGCCGGGATCTTCCTTCAGCTGTCGCGCGTCCTGCCGGACGAGTATCCGCTTCGCGACAGTGTGCAGTCCTATCTCAAGGACGAGCTCGGGCTCGGCCGGTTGCTGGACTTCGGCGTGATCCTGCCGCGGCTGCAGCAGATCTACGAGTGGTCGGCGTACGAGCTCGCGGCTCCGGGACTGCTGGACTGCATCGAAACCGGCGCCCTGACCTACGCCTGGTCAGCAGCCGACCGAAGTGTCTGGCAGGCCCCGGAGTCGTCGATTCTCCGTCTGACCCAGCGCCTGCTGCCGCCCGAACGTCGTCGCTAGCCCGCGGTCAGTCGACCACCGCGGGAGGCGCGCCTTCGTCGACGGGGCGGGAGGCCGCGCGTTTGCGGGGGAGCATCAGGGCCGGTATCAAGGTGAGGGTCACCAGCACCCAGGCGACCCAGAAAGTGTTGGCGAAGGCCTCGGCGGCCTCGACCAGTCCGCGGACAATGGCGGCCGGGTCGATGTGCAGCGGGATCAGGCTCTTCGGCTGGGTGTTGAAGAGGATGGCGGCCTGGGTCTCCTTGAGTCCGGCGCCCATCCCGGGGACGTTCTGCGTACCGGGGATGATCGGCGAGTCGTTGAGCTGATTGGTGAGGATGACCGACATCGTCGCGACCCCGCAGGACGAGGCGATCTGCTGGGTGATGTTGAGCAGGGTCGAGCCGCGCGCGACCTGGGGACCGCGCAGCGTCCGCAGCGCGGTGGTGAACAGCGGCATCATCGTGCCGCCCATCCCGAAGCCCATCACGACCAGCATGGCGATGATCAAGGGGTACGGCGTCGTCGCCGTGAGCTGGGTCAGTCCGAACATGCCGATGACGATCAGCCCGAGACCGACGGGCACGATCCGGCCGACCGGGATCTTGTCCACCAGCCGCCCGGCGATCGGCATCGTCACCATGGCACCGAGTCCCTGCGGTGCTACCAGGAGACCCGCATGCAGCGTGGACTCGCCGCGAATCTCCTGGAAGTACGTCGGCACCAGGAGCAGCCCGCCGAAGAACGCCGCGGCGAACAGGAACATCGTGATGATCGAGACGGTGAGGTTGCGGTCGCGGAACAGCCGCAGGTCCAGCAGCGGGTGCTCCGGCCGGAAGGAGTGCCAGACGAAGGCCGCCATCAACAGCACGCCGACCAGGATCGAGACCCACACCCGGGGCGCGGTGAAGTCACCGCCCTCGGCGGGCAGCGACGAGATACCGAAGAGGAACAGGGCGAGCCCCGGCGACATCAGGGCCACTCCGAGGACGTCGAGCGACTCGGACGGCTCAGCGTGGTCCTTGGCCAGGGCGAACCAGGCGTAGACCAGCGCGATCGCGCCGAGCGGGACGTTGATGAGGAAGATCCAGTGCCAGCTCGCCACCTGGATCAGCCAACCGCCCAGGATCGGTCCCAGGATCGGTCCGAGCAGCATGGGCACGCCGAGGATGGCCATCAGCCGGCCCATCCGGTGCGGTCCCGCCGCCTGGGTCATGATGGTCATGCCGAGCGGCATCAGCATGCCGCCACCCAGGCCCTGCAGGACGCGGAAGGCGATGAGCATGTCGATGCTCGAGGCCGTGGCACACAGCGCGGAACCGGCGGTGAAGAGGAAGATCGCGGCCATGTAGAGCCGCTTGGTGCCGAACCGGTTGGCCGCCCATCCGGTCAGCGGGATCACGGTCGCGAGCGCGAGCGTGTACGCCGTGACTGTCCAGGCCACGTGCGCGTAGGTGACCGGATCCTCGGGTGTGCCGAACTCGAGCTGGAACGTCGGCAGGGCGACGTTGACCACCGTGATGTCGAGGATCGACATGATGGCGCCGAGCACGACGACGCCGGCGATCTTCAGGACAGCGGCATCAATGTGGTCCGGGTAGTCGGACTGGGTCGCTGGCTGGCTCAACGTGATCCCCCCTGAGCACAAGGTCTGCTTGCCGCGAGCCTACGCGCGAACCCGGGCCGGACACGAGCAAATTCCTGATCGAACCGGACGGTCTCCGAGTGTTAGCCGGCGACTACGGACAGTGCACGGACCTCTTGTCCGGGGTGGCGGGGAACTGCCAGTGGCGTGTTTCGGTCAATGGGTGTGGCGGGGCGCCGTAGGTGGTGCGTAATTGTCCAGCACTCCTCCTACCGCCACGGAGAAAGGGGCCGTCGTGCCCTCCGCCCTTCCGCACCGCCGTCTGTCTGTTTGCGTGCTGACCGCTGTGACCTTGGCCGGCCTTCTTGTCGCCGGACCGGCTGCGGCGGCACCACCAGGAGCCGGTCCGTCCCGCCAGGTGTCGATGCCGGACGGCGGTCACATCGCCCTCGACCCCGACGGCGCGGCGACCCGTACCGATGCTCAAGGCAACGTTCTCGGCCGGACGACGATCCTGATCCCGGACGGTACGTCGGCAGTCGGTGGCGACTGGGCCCCCACGGACGAGGCGGTGCGCGCCACCTTCGCACAGCAGACCGCCCAACCCGGGCAGCGTGTCTCGGCGATGTCCACCGGCCCGAAGCCCGTGCCGGCGGAAGTGGTCGGCGCAGCTCGCCAGGCGACCCCGAAGGCAGCCAAGACGCCGCCATCGGCGCTGCCGGCGAACTACGGCCTGACCTCTTCCGCGCAGAGCTTCCTCAACGCCGGCGGCACGAACGCGGTCGGCGCCTTCAGCACGCTGCAGGAGCGGTTCGGCCAACTGCCCGGTGCCGGTCAGATCATCACGAACGTCTCGATCGGCGATCTCACCGACCAGGCGATGGCCGATGCGGGCGACAACTACGTCCGGTCCCACGGCCCGACCACGATCGTCCGTGACGGACAGCGCTACCTCGATCTGCCGGCGATGCCGCTGATTCCGACGTACACAGCAGGCCCGGACGGCAGGCTGGACCCGGTCGGCTCGACCGAGGGGCAGGACGCCCAACTCGGTGAGGTGCTGCTCGACTTCGGGGTGATGGCGCCGCTGCCGCACGACAAGCAGCGGCCTGAGGCGACCGGCGACGGTCTCACCGATCTCCTCGGCATCGCGCCGGGCGCGCAGTACCGGCTCGTCGTCCCCAAGCAGCCCACGTTCGACCAGATCGCGGTGGCGCTGCTGGCCGCGGCCGGGCAGACCCCGCGCCCGGACGTGATCACGGCGAGCCTCGGCTTCGGCACCGACACCGAGGGCTTCCCAGGCCGGTACCTCGAGGACGACCCGGTGATCCGGAACGTCGTCACCACGATCGTGCACCAGTACCACATCGTTGTGACCATCTCGTCGAACGACGGCACCCGGCTCTACACGCCGACCGCGGTCGGCCCGGACGGCGGCAGCACGCCCACCGACCTGGTCTCGCACCACGAGGCCGCGACGACCATCGACGACGTCGCGCAGTCGACCACACCGACACGAGTCCCGGACAGTGGTGCGATCGCCGTCGGCGGCACCACACTCGACGACATCGCTTCGGAGCCGTCGTCGCACAACCCGACCTTCGCGGCCACGCGCACGAACGGCGGAACCACGTTCTCGTCCGGCTTCGGCACGCGTCTCAACGTGTCCGCACCCAGCGACGGCATCCTGGTGTACGAGCACACCGGGGGAGGGTCTGCGCAGGAGGTCACGCCTGTACTGAACGGCGGTACGTCGGCCTCCGCCCCGATGGTCGCCGCGGCCGCCGCCGTCGTACTGCAGGCTTCTGAACTGACCGGACACCGGCTCAGCCCGACGGATGTCCGGGCGTTGCTGGAACGCACCGGCCGTGCGGTCGCCAGCCCGCCGCAGATGGACCGGAAGGTCACCGTCGGACCGCAGCTCGACGTCACCGCCGCGGTCAACGAGGTGCTCGAGAAGGGACAGGAGCAGCCCCGGATCGCGCGGCTGTCCGTCGCCCACCGCGTCGTCACCGGCGGCCTCGGCGGCTCGTTCCTCGAGTCCAGTGACCCGGACCGGATCGACCTGCAGACCGGCGGCACCGGCGAAGGCCTGGTCGGACCGATCACGATCGGCGCCGACGTGGTGGGCTCGACCGCCGGCAAGACCGACTATGTCCTCACGGTCAATGGGCACGAGTTCCACTCGTCCGTACCAGCGGTCCGGCTGACGCCGAGTGAGCTGTTGGGTGCTGCGGGCCTGCCCGTTGTGTCCGACCAAGACCGCGACGTCTCCGTGGCATTCGAAGTACGTAACGGCGAGCACGTGGTCGCCTCGGCGGCCAAGACCCTCACGGTCGGACCGACGGACGGGACGTACGCCGAGGCGCTGGCACCCGTCGCTCCGGCGACCGTCCGCGCGGACAGCGCGGTGACGGTCCACTACGACCTGACCGGCGTCCGGAACCTGTCGAACCCGCAGCTCGTAGTGTCGACGCTCGGGCACTGGAACCCGCTCACGGCACCACTGTTCGGCACCGGGTTCGTTGCTCCGCTCAACGATCTGAGTGGCGATGTCGTGGTCCCGGCGAGCGCGTTCGCCGGCGGGGGCGGGATCTACGGCATCGGGATCGTCCAGCGGTCGGTCACCGGTTCGGCCGGCACACCGACGTACGGCGAGTTCACTGCGATCCGGGTCGACGGCGGTACGGCCGACCGCCGGCCGCCGGCGCCGACTCTCGGTCCGCGGGCCGACCACAGGCTGGAGATCCGGCGCGCCGCGCCGCGTTTCTCGCTCCGGTACGACGTCCGCTCGGTTCCCGGCGCGACCGGAGCGGCGGTCGAGTTCTCCGCGCCCGCGCCGACGCTCTACAACGCGCTCAATACCTTCACCAACGCCAACGGTGACTCGCGCGACCAGAACGGGGTCAACGCGGGATCCGTTGCGTATCAGCCGCTTCCGGCCCGCTCGGGTGTCGCGTCTCTGAACGCGGTCGACCTTGGCCTCGGCGGCTCGGTGGCGTACAACGTCCGGGTCTTCGGGACCGACCGATCCGGCGGGATCCTCGGCCAGGCGTCGGCGTCCTCGCTGTTGACGGTCGACGACGGCCTCGCACCCGGCGACGGGAGAGTGACGAGCTTCGCGGCCCAGCCCGGGGGCACGTCGTACGCCGCCCTCCGGACCCCCGGCGGGGGAGAGTCGGTCCTGGAATACGACACTGCGGCCGGCACCTACGGTGGCACGATCACCACCGATCCGTCGCCGGAGAGTGGCTACCAGGTGCTCGGCGCGGATCCGCAGGCGCATCGCGTCGTACTCCTGCACTTCTCGCCGACCGGTTCGGCGCTGGAGACCTACGACACCACCACGAAGCAGCGCGTCGGCACGGCGGCCATGGACGGCTACACGGTCCGGGGCGGACGCGTCGACCCGGTCCGGCACCGCGCCGCGATTCTTGCCTTGCGCAACGAAGATGGTGCTGACGTCGTCCTCCCGATCGCCCTCGCGACCGGCACACCGGCTCCGGTGATCGCCGCTGATCCGCCGGGTGCGGTGCGGGGTGGGTTCAAGATGATCGAGCTCGACCGGCAGACCGGCACGGTGTACCTGTCGCGGACCAGCAGCAGCCTGATCTGCATCGGTGGCGGGGCAGGCTCCGCGGTGAGCGTCGACCTCGACACGAGCGCTCTGCGGCTGTCGGACTCGGGCAGCGTCTGCGCCAACGGCCTCGCACTGGACGAGGGAGCGGACCGGCTGTACCAGCTGTCGTACCGCTCTGTCAGCCTGAACATCGTGGGGACGACCAGCATGAGCGTGCTGGCCGGCGAGACGATGACCACCGCCGCACCGACGATCCCGGTCCGGCAGCAGCAGGCGGCGTACCTCGCGATCGACAGCGTGCACCACCTCGGGCTGGTCGCCTTCCGCACTCCGCCCGTGTTGTCACAGTTCGGCCGCGTCGGCGGCGTTGTCACCGACAGCAACGCGACCAGCCAGCTCGCGGTCATCGATCTGGCGACGGGCCAGCAGGTCTCGGTGGTGTCCGGCTTGAACTTCGTCAGTAGTCCTTTCGGCGGGGAGTACAACTCGCAGACCGAACGCGCGGTCCAGCTGGACCCGAGCACCCGCACCGGGTGGGTGCCCTCCGTCGACGGCCGGCAACTACAGCAGTTCCGCTACTGACCCCACCGCCCAGCCCGTAGCGCGAGCACGGTCAGCACGCTGGCCTCGATGTCGGTGCCGATCCCGACCACCGCCCGGCCGAAGTCGGGCACGCCGAGTTGGCGCAGGGCCTCGTTGTCGGTCGAGTCGGCCTGCGCCACGTGGGTGAGCTGGTCGGACCACTGCTGCACGAGCTTGGGGTCGTCGTCGATGCCGAGCACCTCGTGCCCGAGCCGAAGCAGGGAAGCCGCCACCTGCCCGCCGAAGCGGCCCAGCCCGAGGACCGCGACGCCCTCCGCGGCCGTCGGTGCCCGGCCCGCGCCCTGCGCCGGGCCCAACGGCCCCTTCGGTACGCCCTGTTCGTCATCCAACAATCGGACGGTCCTCCGGGTATCGGTAGAGCCGCGTGCGGGCGTTCAGCGCGATCGCCGAGGCGAC
>NZ_JBFAKS010000087.1:0-9236 GCF_040655855.1 Kribbella sp. NPDC050281
CCCGCCTGAACTGACACCGCGGCTGCGGCCGGTTGCGCACGACCTCTCGCGCGGAGGCCTTGTTTCGGATACCGTCTTTGATAATTTCGGTCATGGCCGAAATCCGATCACCGCCCTGATCAGGAGGTTTGTCCGATGGAGAATCATGCTGCTGGGGTCCACCGTCGTACGTTGCTCGGCGCCGCCGGGCTCGGGGTGCTCGGCTGGAGGATGTCCACAGGCACCGCGCGGGCTGCCGGTGCAGAGGACTGGACTACCCGAGCCAAGTTCGACTCGCTCGACCTGGGTTTCAACAACGGCAACGGCCGCAAGGACGAACTCAACGAGAACCGCGGTGCGGTCGGTTGGGGCGAGGCGTACATCCTGCAGTCCTACCTGCTCATGTGGGAGGCCTACCGGGACCCTTACTACCTCGACAAGACGATCGATCACGCCGACCACATGCTCGCCACCCGCGACTCCGTGCGCGGCGTGAGCGACTGGCGCGGTCTGTCGCTGCCCGCGTGGCGGATCTACTGGCCGTACTCCGCGGGCGAGTTGGCGCTCGCCGACGTGCAGGGACGGCCATCGCTGCGGCTCCGGACCGCGTGGACGTTCGCGGAGAGCCTCGACGTCACCGTGTCCGCCGGGACCAATCCGGGCACCTTCAAGATCACGACGTACCACCGCGACAACCATGTCGGCCGGACCCACGACAACCTGACGATGGACCCCGCTTCGGCCGACTTCGCCGTACGCCGGATCAACACGGCCTTCGACGGCCGGGTCGATCTGCTGACAGCCAAGGATCTGCGGCCGTCGCCGGACGCCGCGGGTGATCCGGGGCCGCTGGTCGACACCATGCACTCGGCGTACTTCCACTCGTCGGTGCACTCCGGGCAGGCGGCGTACCCGCTGGCCTGGTTCGGGCGGATCGTGGCGACGACTCCTCGGCTGCGGTCCGTACGCCGGTACCGGGACAAGGCGAAGGAATACCTGGACGCCGCCGAACGGGCGCTCGCGGTCCACGACCACGAGTACCGGCTGTCCGACCAGGGCGGCGGCTATTACATCTACGTCCGCGACGTGCCGAACAACCTGGACGGCGTCGACCTGCCGCACAACTACGCCACCTCGCCGGCGCGGGCGTACCTCGAACTGACGCTGGCCGGCCGGCACAAGCACCGCCGGCGAGCGACCGAGCTGGTCCAGGACTTCGTCGGCGACCTCACTCGGCAGACCGACGGCACCGCCACTTGGCACTACTACCGGACCAACGGATGGCTGTGGTCCGGCTGGACCCGGGCCGACGATCTGTCCGACAACTTCCCGGCGCACGGACCGAGTCGCCAACAGGAGGACGTGTCGCACGCTCACGTCAGCATCACGATGGCGGCGACCGCTTACCGGGCCCGGATCGGCGTCACCACCGACGACATGACCCAGCTGTGCCGCACGTTCAGCCAACGAGTCCTGGTCACCGCATCGAACGGCAGGCCGACGGTCACCACGAACGTGGACGGCAGCGGACCGTTGTCCAACCCGGCGTACGAGTCGATCATCCCAACCTGGCTCGGCGTGGCGTCGTTCGGCGACACCCAGGCATTGGTTCGCGCTGCCGCCGAGCGGTTGGCGGTCAACAATCCGGCGCCCGAGGTGGTCCCCATGTTCTCGACGGCCTACCTGAACTGGGCCGCTCGCACCGGCGCCCGCCTGCGCTGACACTCGACCAACCGCGCCAGGCTGGCCAAACTGGGCCTATGCGCCCAGCCGCAGCACGACGCTCCGCCGGCGAGGCATTGTCACGGCATGCATGGGGGGATGCGTACGCGATCCTGTCCGACGGCGATCGGCACCATCCGCTCGCTCCCGACGACCTGGAGCGGTTCGCGCTTGCCGCGCACATGATCGGCAAGGATCCGGAGAGCGACGACCTGTGGACGCGAGCTCATCATGCATGGCTGAGCGATGGCGAGGTGTCGCGAGCCGTGCGGTGCACGTTCTGGCTGGGCGTCAACCTGGTGGTGAGCGGCCGGTGGGCGCAGAGCGCCGGCTGGTTGGCCAGAGGACGACGACTGCTTGATGCGACGCAACAGGGCAGCGTCGAGGAGGGGTACCTGCTCGCGCTGGAGGGGCTGCAGCGGTATCTCGCCGGGCACGCCGTTGATGCCAAGGCGGCCGCGGACGAGGCGTTGACGTTCGCCACCAGGTTCAGCGACCCCGACCTGCAGACCTTCGCCATGGTCACCATCGGCGAGAGCCGGATCCGGCTCGGTGGAGCAGGCGAAGGTATCCGGCTCCTCGACGAGGCGATGATCGCGGTGACGGCCGGCGAGGTGTCACCGATCGTGTCCGGGCTCGCGTACTGCGCCGTGATTGCGGCCTGCCATGAGATCTTCGATCTGCGTCGGGCCAAGGAGTGGACCGCCGAGCTGTCGCGTTGGTGTGCGGCGCAGCAGGAGCAGGTGCCCTACCGCGGCGTGTGCCTGGCCCACCGCGTCGAGATCATGCGGTTGCAGGGCGACTGGTCGGATGCTGTGGACGAAGCGAACCAGGCCTGCCGGTGGCTGGCCTCATTGCCGTCCGTGCGGTCGGCCGACGCCGCCTATTACCAGCTCGCAGAGCTTCACCGGTTGCGTGGGGAGTACGGCGACGCGGAGCAGGCCTACCGTACGGCGAGCGGATTCGGGCAGACCGCTCAGCCTGGACTTGCGCTGCTGCTCCTGGCCGCCGGAGACACTGGCGCTGCCGAACGTGCGATCCGCACCGCACTCGACGGCGCATCCGACCAGGGGGCGCGGTGCAGGATTCTGCCGGCATTCGTCGAGGTGATGTTGGCCGCGGGAACGATCGAGGTTGCTCGAACTGCGGCAGCGGAACTGGCCGCGGCCGCCGAGAGGCTACGCGCACCCTTGCTGACAGCCATCAGCGAGCACATGACGGGGGCAGTGCTCTTGGCCGCGGGTGATGCGCGCAGCGCCCAGGCGGTGCTCGGCCATGCGGTGGCGACGTTCCGCGAACTCGATGCGCCGTACGACGCCGCCCGCGCCCGTCTGCTGATCGGGCTGGCCTGCAGGGAGACGGGCGACGAGGTGACCGCGAGGCTGGAGATCGAGGCCGCCAAGTCGCTCTTCCTGGAGCTGGGAGCAGCGCCGGACCTCCTTCGCGCTGAGGAGTTGGAGCTCAAGGCCACGACCAGGGCTGCCAGCTTGCTCACGGTCCGGGAGCTCGAGGTCCTGCGGCACGTCGCGGTGGGGAAGTCGAACCGGGCGATAGCAGACGACCTGTTCCTGAGCGAGAAGACCGTTGCTCGTCACCTGAGCAAGATCTTCATCAAGCTCGGTGTCACCTCACGGTCGGCGGCCACGGCGTACGCCCATCAGCACAACCTGGTCTGACACCTGCGAAGAATTACCCACGTCCAGCACGGGACATTCTGTGGACGCGGTGAACCCGGTTCGCTGCCTAGCGTCGACTACATGACGAACCAGATGTACGACGCCATCATCGTCGGTGCGCGGTGCGCAGGCTCGTCGACCGCGATGCTCCTGGCCCGCCGCGGCTACCGCGTGCTCGTGGTCGATCGTGCGACGTTCCCGAGCGACACGATCTCCACACATCTCATCCACCCGCCCGGCGTTGCCGCTCTGGACCGGTGGGGGCTGCTTCCCGCCGTGATCGCAAGCGACTGTCCGGCGATCGACACCTACTCCTTCGACTTCGGCGACCTCATCATCGAGGGGTCACCGGCAGGGGCTGGATCTCGAGTCGCGTACGCGCCACGCCGTACGGTCCTGGACAAGATCCTCATCGACGCTGCCAAGGAGGCGGGAGCGGAGGTGCGCGAGGGCTTTAGCGTCGAGGATCTCGTGATCGAGGGTGACACCGCGACGGGGATCATCGGCCACAGTGCCGGCAGGAGCAGGGTCACGGAGTACGCGCGTGTTGTCGTCGGCGCCGACGGGGTCCACTCACTCGTCGCGAAGGCTGTCGGCGCCGTCCAGTACGCCGAGAAGCCGAAGCTCCAGCACAGCTACTACTCCTATTGGACAGGTCTGCCGATGGACGGCCGGTTCGAAACCTACGTCCGGCCCGACCGGGCCTTCGCCGCCTGGCCGACCAACGACAGCCGCACTCTGGTCATCTGCGGACTGCCGATGCGGGACTTCCACGACAGCCGTTCGGACATCGAGGCCGGCTATCTCGCCACCATGGCTCTGGTCCCGTCGTTCGCGGCCCGGGCCAGGACGGCCACCCGCGTGGAGCGGCTCGTCGGAACGGCGGTCCCCAATTTCTTCCGCACACCGTACGGGCCCGGCTGGGCACTGGTCGGCGACGCCGGCTATCTCAAGGACTTCATTACCGCCCAGGGCATCCAGGACGCCTTCCGGGACGCAGAGCTGTGCGTGCAGGCACTCGACCAGGCCTTCACCGGCAGCCGGACGTACGACGCGGCCATGAAGGAGTACCAGGACACCAGGGACACCCAGGTCATGCCGATGTACGAGTTCACCGCCCAGCTCGCCTCGCTGGAGCCACCGGACCCGGAGATGCAGCGACTGCTCGGCGCGGTATCGCAAAGCCCCGCGGCGATGGACGGCTTTGCGAGGGTAGCGGCGGGCGTCACTTCGCCCGCGGAGTTCTTCTCGAGCCCAACCCTGGCTGCGCCCTCGTGAAGCAACACACGGTTTCCAAGATCTCGGAGTGCGGGACATCTGCGTAGCCTGTGGGAATGGCTGAGGTGATTCCGATTGCGCGTAGTCGTCCCATCTCGCGTGGGTCCGAGCGGGCGATGCTGGAGAGCATGCTCGACTTCTATCGGGCCACTGTGGTCAACAAGGTGGCTGGGCTGACGGATGATCAGGCGTTCACGGCGGTGGTTTCGCCGTCGAGCCTGACGCCGGCGACCGTGGTGAAGCACCTGGCTGGGACCGAGCGGTTCTGGTTCAGCATCGACTTCGCAAATCTGGACGTGGAGTGGCCGTGGCTGGAGGACGATCTGCACGGCAACTTCCGGATCGAGCCTGGTGACACCTTGGCTACGATCGTCGATGACTATGTCCGGGAGTGCCAGAACTCTCGACGCGCGATCACGGACGCTGACCTCGAGGATTCCGCCCGCGGTGATGACATGGACTTCACGCTGCGGTTCGCGATGATCCACATGATCGAGGAGACCGCCCGCCACTGCGGCCACCTGGACCTGTTGCGCGAGGCAACAGACGGCACCGTTGGCAGCTAGCCGTGGGTGCGTGTCCGCACGCCCCGCTGGTCGGTATCGGTGTGCGCTATCCCTCGGAGAGGGCCTCGATCACGTCCTTGGAATGGGTCAGCGGCACCCTGCTGCCCTCGAGCTCGATCCGCGAGCTGCTCTCGGGATGGATCAGCTCGAGCACCCTGACGTTCACTCGCTGGTGGACCTTGACCTCCAGCCCCGCCCTCGCGACGTTGAAGACCATCGCACCGGGCTCCTTGCTGCGCGACCGGCCCTCGAAGCCGTAAACCCCGTCGGCGGTCACTCCGACCAACATGTACTCGGGCATCCCGTGGGCGGCCGCGTTCGCGCGCATGCCACCGATCACGCCCGCGAAGTCACCGACGGCCTCACCTACCGAGCCACCGACTCCGCCCAAGGTGCCGCCCGCCAAACCGCCGGCGAAGAGCGAGCCGGTCTGGCCGCGGGGGTTGAACTGGCCTGCGGCGATCACCTCATCGGCGATCCCATCGCGCGTCAGAGCCTGCTGAACCGCGCGCTCGATCGTTTCCTCGGACATCGCTCCTCCTGGCGCTCGAGGTTGACCAGCCGTAGCCCCAGACTCGCAGGTATGGCTCCGAGTTGACAGGAGGCCCGCCTCAGCTGCTGTCCGATCACACCGCGAGGGCTTTCCTGGGCTGTCTGGCGCTGCCACGCTGGCACTGTCGGCATCGGAGGGCGCCGACAGGGGGGAGGGCATTGTGGCTTCACCGGAGAGTGCCGGCGCCGCATCAGGGGCGAGGTACCGCATTCAGCCAACGGTCAAGGTCGGGATCGGGCTGATCGTCATCTACGCGATCGTGCTTGCCGTGATTCAGCAGACGTCCGGTGTCGAGTACGACGAGTTTGTCGACAGCGCGGAGAACGCGTGGAAGGCACCGGTCCTCTCGCTCGGCGTCGGGGCGGTCCTCCTGCTGGCCTTCATGGCCTGGGCACGCTGGGACATGATCTGGCGCGACCCGGAGCGGCTCCCGATGCCACGCATGGCATGGGTGCTTCTCGGAGCGTTCGTGGCCACGATGGTGGTGCGCCTCGTCGGCATCCGGTACGGCGACATCGACCGTGAACTGCTGCTCGCGGTCCTCTGCCTAGGTGTGCTGGTCGGTCTGACCGAGGAACTGCTGTTCCGCGGGTTCTTCCTGCGCTGCATGCGGGGCGCCGGGCTGTCCGAGGGCATGGCCGCCGTGTGGACAGCCCTCGCCTTCGGCCTGTTCCATCTGCCGAACGTGTTCCTCGGCACCGGGGTTTCCGGGCTGGGCCAGGTCGTCCTGGCAGGCCTTAGCGGCGCCGCGCTGTACTTCTTCCGCCGGGCCTTCGGGCTCATCGTGGTGGCGATGGTGGTGCACGGCCTGTTCGACGTCGGGACGTTCCTGGAGCCTGACTACGCGCCCGACTCGATCGGTAACACGGCGTTCGTCCTGAACTTCATCGCGTACGTCCTTGCGGCGGGCTCCTTCTTCTACCTGATCCGGAACAACCGCAACTTCAAGGTCACCCCAGCCGGGATCGTCCCGATGCCAGAACAGCAGCCGCGCGCCGAGCCGAGCCCCGAGCAGGGCTAGGCGCCCCGGCTCGTGTCTCGCGTGGCGGCTAATCCTGACTTGGTTACCACTCGTCGGCTACGCGCATTGGATGCTTGCGCACGGAGTCTCTGAATGCGGCGCTGCGAGGACCGACCGATCGTGTCAGGAGGAGGTCATCGGAGACCCAGGTGCTCCCATCCGCTCCGGCCAGGATCGTCGCACCGGGGGCAATCTCCCAGCCGGCCCGACTGTAGAACTCGACGAGGTGCGGGCCACAAGTCAGGACCGCCACATCTGCTGGGCCGGCGTCGATGCGGGCAATCGCAGCGGCAACCAGCAGTCCGGCCCAGCCCTCACCTCGAAAGGCAGGGAATGTCATCACCGCTGTCGGGCTCTGCACGACGTAGTGCTCTCCGCCAACCGAGACGGTCGTAGTGATGATCTCAAGGTGGCTGACGAGCTGGGAACCAGCCGCGTACAGCAGGTGGTGAGGCCTCAGGTCAGGATGAGAGGTCCAGTCACGGAACCGGTTCGGTCCGGTGAATCCCTCCGGCCAGATGATGCGCAGGAACGACAGTACCTGCGCCTTGAGAACCTCCGGCAGATGTTCGTCGGCACACTCGCGGAGTTCGATGTTTGTCTGCACGTCGCCACGGTTCTCGTCTCAGGGCACGCTTCGCAACCTGTTTACGGTGTGGGATGTGCCTGCGCAGGCGAACTGGGACACCTGGGGTAAGAGCACCTGAGACGGAACGACTCCGGGGCGGCTCCCAGATTGGGAGCCGCCCCGGCTGTTGTCGTTCTCCCGAAGGACCGAAACCACCCTCTGACGCGAAGATTCACCACGGTGGTCTTCGCGTCGGGGCGTTTAGGGCGCGGTGTCGAGGGTGACGCGGTAGCCCATGGCTTGGAGTTGTCGGATGGCGCGGGTGCGGGTGCGTTCGGGGTTGAGTCGGGTGTAGTAGTCGGCGCCGGGGTCGGTGTAGAGGGTGCCGGTGGTGGCCATGTGCCAGATCGCGGTGAGCATGGAGTGCTGGATCGCGACGTTGGCTTTCTTGGGTCCGCGGCGGCTGGCGATGCGGCGGTAGCGGGCGCCGTAGTAGGTGCGCGGGTTCTGGGCGCAGGCCATGGCCGCGGCACCGAGGGCGCCTTGTAGGTAGGGGTTGCCCGGCCTGGTCTTGCTGGACTTCACCTTCCCGGCGGATTCGTTGTTCCCCGGTGTGGTGCCGGCCCAGGCAGCCAGGTGCTTGGCGGTGGGGAAGCGGCTCATGTCGGCGCCGGTCTCGGCGACGATCACGTCGGCGGTCAGGGTGGCGATCCCGGGGATGGTGCAGATCAGGGCCCGGAAGGCCTGAAAGGGCTCGATCACCTGCTCGATCCGGGCGGTGAGCTGGTTGATCGCGGCGGTGTGGCGGTCGATGAGGTCCAGATGCACCCGGGCCAGGAACGCGTGATGCTCACCGAACCGCCCGTTGAGCGCCTCGGTCAGCTCGGGGATCTTCGCCCGCAGCCGCCGCTTGGCCAGGTCAGCCAGGGCGGTCGGGTCGCGATCGCCGGCGATCAGGGCCTCCAGCATCGCCCGCCCCGACACCCCGAGGATGTCGGAGGCGACCGCTGACAGCTTGATGCCGGCATCCTCGAGCAGCTTCTCCAGCCGCTGGGCCTCCCGGGCGCGTTCGCGGGTGATCGCCGTCCGGGCCCTGGTCAGATCCCGCAACTGCCGGATCTCGGCCGGCGGCACGAACGAGCCACGCACCAGCCCATGCGCACCCAACTGCGCCAGCCAGGTAGCGTCCGCGACGTCGGTCTTACGGCCCGGGACAGTCTTCACGTGGCGGGCGTTGACCAGCAGCACCTCCACACCGGACAGGTCCTCGAGCAGGTAATAGAACGGCTTCCAGTAGTCGCTGGTCGCCTCCATCACCACACACGTGACCCGTTGGGCGGCCAGATGATCGCGCAACGCGAGGATCTGGCCGGTCATCGACGCCCACGTCGTGACCGTCTCGACCGTCTTGCGCCGACCCGCGCCGGCGATCCGGACGCACACCTTCGCATCCTTCTTCGAGATGTCCAGCCCGGCACACCGCGCATGCACCACTTCCATCGCCACCAACCCCTTCCCACGACTCCACCTGAAGCGTCCGTCGCGGGGAGGGCAGGGAAGACTTCAAAGTCTGACGCTCGGGCTCGATGGCACCAATCCACGGTTCCCGTGGAAGCCCTCCGCCACCATGCTGACCTACAGGCTCACCGGCACCACAGAGGAATACGGGGTCGACCACGACGAACCCCACCAGTCTCAACCCCACCAACAACCCCCAGCAACACAGCGGCGCCGAATCTTCGCGCACCATGGTGCGCCTCGAAGACGGCGCCGCGTTGCTGACCTGACCCTATGTGGGCCGGGCGTGGGCCGTGCCCCCTTCCCTGCTCAGTCCGGCGAACGTACGTTCCCGGTGATATCTACGAGCTCGGGA
>NZ_JBFAKS010000088.1:0-8548 GCF_040655855.1 Kribbella sp. NPDC050281
TGTGAAGCCTTCGACAAGCCACACCCCAACCGGAGGTTCTCCTCACGTCAACCCCAACTCACCTGCCACCAACGTCTTGTCCCGGTACATCTAGCCGGTTGCCGATGAAGGCCCTGACGAACAGGCCGAACGGCCCGTGACACCCATGGCGGGGAGGGGAGACCGTCGAGATGGTGCAGGCCCGCGATGAGCTGCGGACTCGCCGACGGAGAGGGGAGTCACCATGTCCGAGCAATCTCCGAAGCCTTCCGGCACAGTTGCCGCCTCCCAACCGCGTCAGGCAACCATGGGCTCGAAGCTGTGGTTCGTCTGGATGGTCGGGATGTGGATCATCTTCTTCGTTCTGCTGCGCTCCGACCGGCTCGACGCGCTGGCGAGCTCGATCCGGGATCTGCCGATCGTCGCCGAGCTCGTGGTCTGGTTCCTGTGCTTCCCCTGGGTGCTCGGCACTGCCGTCTGGACCAGCGGATGGTCGGAGTGGCTCCGCGTCCTCCTGGTCGTCATCTTCGCCGCAGGCTGGACCATCATCTCGATCCCCCGCCCGAAGCAGCCCAAGCAATAAAGGGACGTGGCCAGGACTTTCGTGGTGGTCAGGGCAAGGTCTTGTTGCCTTCGAGGTGGAGGGCGGTCGCGAGGAAGGTAGTGACCCGCTGTTCCCACTCGCGCGGATGGGTATTCAGAGCGCCGGTGTGTCCAGTGTGGGGGACGATCCATAGTTCGACGGTGCCGGCTGACGCGGATCGGATGTAGTGGCCCGCGTCTCCTTCGTCGGTACGGTTGCTTGCGGCAATCAGTAGCACTTTCCGTGGCGCGGTCGCAGCCACCGCATCGCGCAATGCCGGCGGTTGATCAGCGGGGGTGAACAGGTCGGCGATTCCGTAGGTCAGCCAGTCCAGACCCTCCTGAAGGCCGCCGCGCCAGCCGAACTCGTCGGACAGCCACTCCCGATCAGCGGGTACTCGATGGGTGGCGCCCTCGGCGACGACAGCCCGGATCCTCCGGTCGCTTGCCGCGGCCCCGATCGCCTCCTCACCGCCCATTGACAATCCGACCGCGGCAATCAGGTCGTCGTCGACGTCCGGTTGCGTCTGAAGGAACGACACGGCCGCGGTGACGTCTTCGTCTCCGTACCAACCGAAGTCCATGGCGCGGCCGCCGCTGCGGCCATGACCACGCGCGTCGAACAGCAGGACGCCATACCCGTGATGCGCCAGCGCGACAGCGTGCTCGAGGACGTTCGAACGAGTCGAGCCGGCGCCGTGGAGCAAAGCCACGGCCGCGTGGTTGCCGGACGGGATGTACCAGCCGGCCAGAGCTACCTCATCAACGGTCCTGAACTTGACTTCGGTAAAGGCCAAGCCGTGGTTCGCCGGAGTGGCCAACCCGACCGTCGTGGGCGGTACGTTGGTTGCCCCCACCGCCGGACCGATCGACAGCAGCGCGATGGCTACCGCAGCCAGAAGGGCAGGAACCAGCAGGAGGCGGCGCCAACTCCGGGCCGCGCGCACCAAGGTCACACCCCCGAGAGCGAGCAGGACCAGACCGGCCGCCAGAATCGCGAGTCCGATGATGGTGATGAGATGGAAGCCCGCCTTCACCAGGTACGGCGGGCCGAGGCCAACCCCCACGCCGAGCACGAGGCATCCGGTCGTGAACACCAGGCTCGCTTGGAGGATCTGTCGATGGGGACTGACTCGCTTCATCGTGCGTCACCTCCGCAGGCCGCGGATGCGCGGCCCTCTCGACCCAGCCTGTGGTGCGAGGCAGCCGCAACACAGTGCCGGAGGTCCTCATACCGCAGGGCAGATGGTCGAGCGGGTCCTGTGGCCCTTGAACTGCATCCGGAAGCGTCACCATCACCGACAACGGGGGCCAGGCCGGCCCTGATCGGCGTCTGCCCGGACAACGCAGTGATCAAGCTCGGCAACGGCAAGTACGAGATCGACCTCGACTTCTGCAAAGGCTGCGGCCACTGCGCCGCCCGAATGCCCCCAGCGGCGCCATCACCATGTCCCCCGAACGCTTCTAGTCGCCAACGCTGTCTGGGCGGAGCAGCGAGAGGTTCTTTCCGATGACGGCGTCGACGCCGAGGTGGTGGGCGTGGCGGAGGGCTTGGTCCGTGTCGACTGGCCAGGTGAAGACGAGGGCGGCGTGGCGGTGGAGTTCGGTGACGAGGTCGGGGGTGAGGAGTCGGCGGTGGATGCAGACGCCGTAGGCCGGGCGTGTGCGTAGCCGTTTCCGCAGGCGCCGCAGGGCGCGGCGGCTGCCGGCCGACAGCACCAGGCGAACGTGCGGGCGGTCGCGGAAGGCGTTGAGCATCCACCAGTGCTGGGTGCAGATGGTGACCGTGCCGGCCGGGATGGCCGCGGCCAGGCGCTTCGCGAGTCTCGGGTGGACGCCTTTCAGGTCCAGAAGCAGACGAGGGTCGCCGTTCGCCGCCTCAAGCAGGCCCTCCAGGTGGAGCATGTGGGTGTCGCGGCGGCGGACGAAGATGCCCTGGTCCCAGAGCCACCACGGTCCGAGTGACTTGAGATGGCGTACTTCGAGGCGCCGCCGGAAGGCATGGATATCGGCCTCGACCAGGTCTGCGCCTGCTGTTAGTGCGGTCCGCAGCGTGTCCAGGTCGTTCCCGGCCCTGTGTGCAACGACCAACTGATGCGTCATGAGGTACCCGGCGACGGTTCGGTGAACCAGCCGCGCCAGCGCAGGAAGAGGCAGCCCCCGCCCACCAGGAGAGCCGGGATCCAATAGAGCAGCGCTGTCAGGGCGACGGCTCCGAAGGCGGCTGACCACGAGACGCCGATGGAGGCCAGGCCGGCGACCAGGGCTCCCTCGCGTGGGCTCGCTCCGTGGACTCCGGGCAGCACGCCTGCGAGTTGACTGGCTCCGAAAACGGCGACGAGTTGGACGGGTGACACCGAGTCGCCGACCGCGTGGATGGCTCCGACGAGCAGGCCGAGAATCGTGGTCTGATACCCGACGGACAGCAGCACCCCGAGCGCGAAGACCTTCGGTGATGGCCACGGCCAGCGTCCGGTCAAGCCCGGTCGCCGGCGGTTCACGAGCAGGGCCACCACCAGTACGACGGCCGCGGCTGCCAGAGCGACGGCGAGTACGGCCAATGGCATCGCGACGCCGCAGATCGCGACAGCGAGGATCAGCCCTATCGCGCCGACGAAGCGGTCCAGCGCGACCTCAGACACCGCGGCGGTCCGCCGTACGCCGACGCGCTCCAGCCGATGAACTCTCCACAGGTCGGCGCCGGCGTGCCACGGGGAAACGAGGCCGAGGACCTCACTCTCCGCGTAGGCACGGAGGTGCCAGCGCCGCGAGCGGCCGCTGGTCGAGAGCGCGTGCCACCGTAGTGGGCAGAGAACGTACTTGCCGATAGCGAAGGGCAGCAGGCCCGCGATCGCGGGCAGCACCGCTGTCTGTGGGACGCGGTCGACGTTCCACAGGGAGAGGCCGACGGCGGCCAATAGCGCGGTGATGTGAGTGACGCGGTGGGTGAGGATCGCGCGGGCGATCCGCCAGAGCTGTGCGATGCGCCCAGGTCCCAGTGGCACGGAGGGCTCCTTCCGGGCACTCGGGACAACGGAGCGTGAGGGGTTGGATGCGGCCTGCCGAGTACCTGACGGGTCAGACAATAGCTACGGTTCCTGGCTGCCGCATCCTGGCGTACGCGTAGTGGACATTCCGTCAGAGGCCGACGGACGTACCGCCGGCTCAACCGTTGCTCTCGGCGCCATGGGCCGACGACGATGCCGTTGGGCGAGACGGGTGGCCGCGAGCAGGGCGAGGAGGGCGATGACGCCGCCGATCAGGCCGTCGAGGAGGTAGTGGTTCGCGGTCAGCACGATCGAAGCGAGCATCGCCGGCGGCATCAGCCAGCCGAAGAGCCGGGCGATCCAATGGCCGCCGAAACTCGCCCAGGCGATGCCCATCAGCAGGTTCCAGCCGAAGTGCAGGCTTGGCACCGCGGCGTACTGGTTGACGAAGGCAGGCGGTTGCAGCACGCGGTAGGCCGAGGTCTGCTCGGTGACTGTGTCGACGAAACCGTAGCCGGTCAGGAACCGTGGCGGCGCGACCGGGAAGACCGCGAAGATGAGCAGTCCGATCGCGCCGGAGATGAGCATGGCGTTGCGGAATCGTGAGTACTCGTCACGGTGCCGGATCATCAACCACAGCAACGTGACCGCGAGCACCGGCCAGTGCCCGTAGATGTAGAAGTAGCTGACCGCGTCGACCAGCCAGCCGTGATGCGCGACCGCGTTCTGCATCCCGGGCTCGGTGAAGATGCCGGCGGACTGCTCGATCTCGACGATTCGCTCCGCATTGCGGTATGCCAGGTCGACCCGCGTCTCCATCAGCCCGCGGACCCCGAAGTACAGGCCGATCCCGGCGAGGATGACCACGACCTCCCACGCGACCCGCCGCCGCCTGGCACCGCTCAGCCTCAGCGACATGAGTTCACCCCCTCCGGCCACGATGTCGGACCGGAGCCTGCGGATGCAGGGGCCTTTGGGTCCTTCACCGTGAGGACTTCGACCCTGCTGTGGTGCTGCCCGCAGGACGACGGTGGAGGTGTAGGGAAGGAGGTGAGGTTGATGAGGCTTAAGGTGAGGGATCTTGTCGCGATGCTGCTGGTTGCTGCGATCGCCGTGCCGTATGTCGGTTACCTGATCGACGGCGATGTGCCGTTCGTGCAGGACGCTCGTGGAATGGCCGCGGTCGGACTGCTGCTGGGAGCCGTGGCGTTCGCGGTGCTGGTCGGCGGGAACAAGCGGGATCGCGCCGGCAAGATCGAGACTGGGCTCGCGATGCTGTCCACGGTACTGGGGCTGGTCGCGCTCGCCCTCGCGGAGACCGCCGCAGCGGAGGTGCTGCTGGCGATCTTCATGGGGTCGATCCTGGTCGTTCTGGCCGCCGAGCTGATCGACCACGCCGGCTGGTGGCACGCCGGTCACCCGGTCTGATCCAGCCGAACCCTGCAACCCGGCCGGTGCGGCGAACCACGTCGCACCGGCCGAACCTTTGCAGCCCGCACGTGCGGGGCTTTCTGCTGCGTACGGCGCGGCGAGGTCTCGGTGTATCAGGCCGGTGGCGAGCGGATCCCTGCGCCGCATCCTCGTGTCAGTGGATGCGGACAGCGACGACACCCTTGACGGTGCCGGCCAGCACGTCGGCGAGCTTGCACTCGTGTGGATCGGACGGGCCGGTGACCGTGACGACTCCGTCGTGGACTTCCACCTGCCAGTCCGGGCACTCGGCGTCGATCAGTTCGCGCACCTCCGTGCGGATCCGGTCGTCGCGGCCGGCCAGCAGGTGGACGATGTCGCTGCGGCTGATCATGCCGACGATGCGGCCCTTGTCGAGCACAGGCAGGCTCTTGACCATCGTCGACCACATCAAGTCGATCGCGACCTCGAGATCGTCCTCGGCATCCACAGTGGCTACCAGGTAGCTCATCACGTCGGCCACCCGGCGAGGCGGCGTCTCGGCGGTCGTGCGGACTGCGGCGACGGGAACGCGGTCGTTCAGCAATGCCGCGTCCTGTACCAGGTCCGCCTCACTGACGATTCCGGCGAGAACGCCGCCCTTGTCGACAACAGGCATCGCGGTGATCTTACGATCGTCCAGGAGTCGCAGCGCCTTGCCGATCGGCGTCTCGGCGGTCACGGTGACCGCCGGTGCGGTCATCAGGTCCCGGATCATCATCGTCATCACCTCGTTGTGCGAAGGTCTCGAAACTCTGGATGGTCAGCCGCCGACGGTGGCGGCCGGGATCACGGCGACCGGCGAGGTCGCATGGTGCAGCACGGTCTGGCTGACCGAGCCGAGCATCATGCCCGCGAAGCCACCGCGGCCGCGGGAGCCGAGTACGATCAGGCTCGCGTTCGCGGACAGCCGGAGGATCTCTTCGGCGGGATGGCCGGTGACCCGGACGATGTCGGCATCGCTGCCGCCGTCGCGGGCCGCCAGCTCTGATTCGGGGTCGTGCACGGCGTCGTCGGCGAGGTGCCGAGCGGCGATCACGCGCACCGGCAGGCTGTGTCGTCGGGCGTACTCCAGCCCGAAATCCAATGCCTTCAGGCTGGGCGACGATCCGTCGTAACCGATGACCACAGGTCCGGGCACAGCGTCCAGTTCGGTCGCTGTCGTCTCGCCGGGATGGACGATGACAACCGGGCAGTGCGCGTTGGCGGTGAGGTCGAGACCGGTCGAGCCGATCAATGCGCCCAGGGTCACGCCGAGGCCGCGGGTTCCGATCACTACCAGGTCCGCGTCCGTCGACGCCTCGATCAGCACAGGCGCCGGGAAGCCGTCGGCCCGCAGTCCTTCGACCGTGATCCCGGGCTCGAACTTCCTGGCCGACTCGACTGACTCTCGGACGATCCTGTCGGCGGCGGCCCGCAGGCCGGGCGCCGCCTCACTTGCACCGAGCGGCAGGTGGAACAGGGGCCAGACGAACGCGTGGACCAATCGCAGCTCGGCGCCGCGCGCCGCCGCTTCGGTCGCGGCCCATCTGATCGCGATCTCCGCGGCCGGTGAACCGTCGATGCCTGCCACCACTCGTCGCTTGGTCATCGTTGCCTCCTTCAACTTCACCCTCCCTCGCCGCGGGCCGGGCTCCCAGAGGCGAAGGTCCCACCCGATCGCGGTCTTCGGTCAGCGTCAGCTGGGCGAGTCGGTGTGCACGATGGCGACCGGGCATTGCGTGTGGTGGAGGAGACCGCGAGAAACCGAGCCGAGCCGCAGCGCGGTGAACTTGGCGCGACCGACACCTCCGACGACGACCAGGTCGGCGGCCTTCGAGTGCTGCGCCAGCACCTGGACGGGATGTCCCGGACGATAATGGGTGCGGAACTCCACGTCCGGGTACTTCTCCGGCCATCCGGCCAGCGATTCGGTGATCAGTTGCCGAGCGTCGTGGTACCACGGGGTGTCCTCGGGGTCGATCCAGACGCCGGGAGGCGGGAAGTCCTGAGGCGCGCGCGGCACGTGGACGATGGTGAGCTCGGAACCCCGTTCGCCAGCGAACTCGAAGGCGAATCCGAGTGCAGCCTGGCATGCGTCCGAGCCGTCAACACCTACGACGACCATGCCGAAGTCACCGTCGTCGCGGCTCCAGTGGTCCGGTACGACGACCGTCGACGTCCTCGCGAGCGCCGTACACACCTGTGAGATGGAGCCGAGAGTCAACTCGGCGAAACCGCCGCCGCCCCGTCGGCCGATGACCAGGAGTCGCGCGGTACGGGCCAGGTGCAGCAGGACCTCGGCGGCGTGACCGTGCCGGACCTCGAGGCTCGCGCCGGTGAATCCGATCGTGGCCAGTTCGTCCGCCGCGTCCTCCAGCACCTCGGCGCTGTCCTCGAGATGCGGTACGGCGACCAGCGGCTGGCCCGGCCGGTCATCGTCGGCCACGTGAACGGCTCGAACAGCCCAGTGCCTTCGGGCGGCCAGGTCTGCGGCCCAATCCAGGGCGAGAAGGCCGTCGCGTGACCCGTCGATCCCTACCACGATCGTCGGTTGTACCTGTGCGGACATGGCCGTCACCTCCGAATGTCTGCTTTCAGGGAAGCCCGTCCGGCCTCGCAGCGAGCAGAGTCGGAGGCCATCGTTGCGGGGGACCAACGACCCGCCGCGCCGTTGCGGGTCAGGAGGGACCGGGGACCTTCGGCCCTGGGGTGAGATCGCGCCCGGCGATGGACTGAGGGTGTGAGCATCCGCGACCGGAGGGGGCGGCCATGAACGAGTCCAGGACTACTTGGCCGGACCGGCCGGTGCGCCTTGTGCCTAGGGGGCATCGCGACCCTGAGGGGTCCGCCGGCTTCGCCGTGACCTCTGCGGCCTATCGAGAGTTCGTTCGGTCGGCGCGGCTGCGGCCCTTCATCGGCGGAGAGCTTCGTCGGTGGCGCGCAGGCCGGGATCTGATCGCCGTCGGTGCCGCCATCCGGACCGCCTTCGCAGACGCGGAGTGGCCGGTAGGTGTCGCGGGGGCGATCGCGGCCGGCTATGCACGGTTGGGCGGCGACGGCACCGCGGTGACGGTGCGCAGCCTCGGCTCCAGCCATCACGAGGTCTTCCACGATGTCAGGACGACGAACGACGTGCTAGCGGCCTGCAGGCGCTGCTTCGCGGCGCCGTTCACCGACGAGGCGATCGCCGATCGCGAGGCGTGCCGGGTGAGCCAGTTCGATGTCGCGGTGTCGATCGGGATCGAGCGCGAGTCGCCTCCGGTCACAGTCACGTCCACGGGCTTCGCCCCGACCGCCGCCGAGTGCGCCGGCTACGTCATCGACAACGCCGAGGTCCGCCAACTCGCAGCCTGGGCAGTCGCCCTCGACCGCAATTACGGCCGACGCGTCAACTGAGAGAGCCGAAGGTCCCGCCGCGTGCGGTTCCAAGGGCCCTGTCGCTGGGTGATGGCGAGCGATGTGCTGGGCGTGACGATCTAGGAGCGAAATGACCACATCAGTGCCGCAGGTGGCGGATGGGTTCACGGTGATGCGTGCGCTGGCCGAGCTGCCGAAGTCGCGGCGGATCA
>NZ_JBFAKS010000089.1:0-2113 GCF_040655855.1 Kribbella sp. NPDC050281
CGCGGTGTGCGCCCGATTTTTGAGAACTCAACAGCGTGCCGAAAGTCAATGCCGAAAGATGCATTATCCCCGTTCACGGGCATTGGATGGTCTTTCTGCTCTGGGTCTTTTGATTCTGGAGTGGTTGGTTGTCTGTTGTTCTGTGGCGGATTCCTTTGAAATATTTTCTGGATTCAAGTCAGTTTGATTTGTTTCTGATTCGAAGGATCGTTTTTCGTTTGTCTGTTGTCTGCGGCCCTTTTGGGGTTGTGGTTGACATATAGATTTCAACGGAGAGTTTGATCCTGGCTCAGGACGAACGCTGGCGGCGTGCTTAACACATGCAAGTCGAGCGGTAAGGCCCCTTCGGGGGTACACGAGCGGCGAACGGGTGAGTAACACGTGAGCAACCTACCCTCAACTTTGGGATAAGCCTCGGAAACGGGGTCTAATACCGGATATGATCTCCTGCTTCATGGTGGGGGGTTGAAAGTTCTGGCGGTTGGGGATGGGCTCGCGGCCTATCAGCTTGTTGGTGGGGTAATGGCCTACCAAGGCGTCGACGGGTAGCCGGCCTGAGAGGGCGACCGGCCACACTGGGACTGAGACACGGCCCAGACTCCTACGGGAGGCAGCAGTGGGGAATATTGCGCAATGGACGAAAGTCTGACGCAGCAACGCCGCGTGAGGGATGACGGCCTTCGGGTTGTAAACCTCTTTCAGCAGGGACGAAGCGAGAGTGACGGTACCTGCAGAAGAAGGACCGGCCAACTACGTGCCAGCAGCCGCGGTAATACGTAGGGTCCGAGCGTTGTCCGGAATTATTGGGCGTAAAGGGCTCGTAGGCGGTTCGTCACGTCGGGAGTGAAAACTCGGAGCTTAACTCCGAGCCTGCTTCCGATACGGGCAGACTAGAGGTAGGCAGGGGAGAGCGGAACTCCTGGTGTAGCGGTGGAATGCGCAGATATCAGGAAGAACACCGGTGGCGAAGGCGGCTCTCTGGGCCTTACCTGACGCTGAGGAGCGAAAGCGTGGGTAGCGAACAGGATTAGATACCCTGGTAGTCCACGCCGTAAACGTTGGGCGCTAGGTGTGGGGGACATTCCACGTCCTCCGTGCCGCAGCTAACGCATTAAGCGCCCCGCCTGGGGAGTACGGCCGCAAGGCTAAAACTCAAAGGAATTGACGGGGGCCCGCACAAGCGGCGGAGCATGCGGATTAATTCGATGCAACGCGAAGAACCTTACCTGGGTTTGACATATAGGGAAATCCTCCAGAGATGGGGGGTCCGTAAGGGTCCTATACAGGTGGTGCATGGCTGTCGTCAGCTCGTGTCGTGAGATGTTGGGTTAAGTCCCGCAACGAGCGCAACCCTCGTCCTATGTTGCCAGCACGTTATGGTGGGGACTCATAGGAGACTGCCGGGGTCAACTCGGAGGAAGGTGGGGATGACGTCAAGTCATCATGCCCCTTATGTCCAGGGCTTCACGCATGCTACAATGGCCGGTACAAAGGGCTGCGAAGCTGTAAGGTGGAGCGAATCCCAAAAAGCCGGTCTCAGTTCGGATTGGGGTCTGCAACTCGACCCCATGAAGTCGGAGTCGCTAGTAATCGCAGATCAGCAACGCTGCGGTGAATACGTTCCCGGGCCTTGTACACACCGCCCGTCACGTCATGAAAGTCGGCAACACCCGAAGCCGGTGGCCTAACCCTTGTGGAGGGAGCCGTCGAAGGTGGGGCTGGCGATTAGGACGAAGTCGTAACAAGGTAGCCGTACCGGAAGGTGCGGCTGGATCACCTCCTTTCTAAGGAGCATTCGGCACCCGTCCATTGGACTGGGTGTCTATTCATCACTGCCCGAGCGTTCGTCTCGGGGTGATGGTGCTTCGGAATGTGGAACATTGACCATTAGGTGTGCAGCGGAGCTGCTGAAGCTAGTACTACTCACTTGTGGGTGTGGAACGTGGATGGGGCCGAGTGAATCACCGAGGCGCGCTGTTGGGTCCTGAGGAATCGGGCCTGGACCTGGAAGGGTCTTGGACTGGTTGTCTCTGGGTCACGATCGCACTGGATCCGTGAGGGTTTGGTGTGGTGGGTGGCTGGGGCCGGCTCTCACCAAACTGCTGGTGGGTTC
>NZ_JBFAKS010000089.1:2212-5584 GCF_040655855.1 Kribbella sp. NPDC050281
ATCTGATGGGTGTGTTGTTTCCCTTGAGGGTGTCCTGCACTGGTGTGTGGTGATGGATGGGCTGGTGTTCCTGCCCGTATTTTGAGAACTGTATAGTGGACGCGAGCATCTCTTTGTAGCGTAATTTTGTTGTTTTGTTTGTGACAAGCTACTAAGGGCAATCGGTGGATGTCTTGGTACCAAGAGCCGATGAAGGACGTTGGAGCCTGCGATAAGCCCCGGGGAGTTGGCAACCAAGCTGTGATCCGGGGGTGTCCGAATGGGGAAACCCAGCTGGCATTCTAAAGCCAGTTACCAGTGCCTGAACACATAGGGTTCTGGAGGGAACGCGGGGAAGTGAAACATCTCAGTACCCGCAGGAAGAGAAAACAACAGTGATTCCGTGAGTAGTGGCGAGCGAAAGCGGATGAGGCTAAACCATGTGCGTGTGATAGCCGGCGTGCGTTGCGTATGTGGGGTTGTGGGAGCATTCAGACACTAATGCCGTGGTGTCGGAGAGTTATAAATCATCGTTGAAGTCGAATCTTCTGGAATGTTGAGCCGTAGTGGGTTATGGCCCCGTAGGCGTAAGACGGTGACTCTCGAGTGTTTTCCCGAGTAGCACGGGACTCTTGAAATCTTGTGTGAATCTGGCGGGACCACCCGCTAAGCCTAAATACTTCTTGGTGACCGATAGCGGACTAGTACCGTGAGGGAAAGATGAAAAGTACCCCGGGAGGGGAGTGAAATAGTACCTGAAACCGGTTGCCTACAATCCGTCGGAGCACTCTTCGGGGTGTGACGGCGTGCCTTTTGAAGAATGAGCCTGCGAGTTAGTGGTGTGTGGCGAGGTTAACCCGTGTGGGGTAGCCGTAGCGAAAGCGAGTCTGAATAGGGCGCTTTAGTCGCATGCTCTAGACCCGAAGCGGAGTGATCTATCCATGGGCAGGTTGAAGCGTGGGTAAGACCGCGTGGAGGACCGAACCCACCAGGGTTGAAAACCTGGGGGATGACCTGTGGATAGGGGTGAAAGGCCAATCAAACTCCGTGATAGCTGGTTCTCCCCGAAATGCATATAGGTGCAGCGTCGCGTGTTTCTTACCGGAGGTAGAGCACTGGATGGTCTAGGGGGCTTACCGGCTTACCGAAATCAGCCAAACTCCGAATGCCGGTAAGTGAGAGCGCGGCAGTGAGACTGCGGGGGATAAGCTCCGTAGTCGAGAGGGAAACAGCCCAGATCACCAGCTAAGGCCCCTAAGCGATTGCTAAGTGGAAAAGGATGTGGAGTTGCCCAGACAACCAGGAGGTTGGCTTAGAAGCAGCCACCCTTGAAAGAGTGCGTAATAGCTCACTGGTCAAGTGATTCCGCGCCGACAATGTAGCGGGGCTCAAGCAATCCGCCGAAGCTGTGGCATTCACACTCGTACCCGGCTTCACCTTTCGGGGTGTGGTCCAGGTGTGTGGATGGGTAGGGGAGCGTCGTGCAGCGTGTGAAGCAGCCTAGTGATGGAGTTGTGGATGCTGCACGAGTGAGAATGCAGGCATGAGTAGCGAATGACGGGTGAGAAACCCGTCCGCCGGATGATCAAGGGTTCCAGGGTCAAGCTAATCTGCCCTGGGTAAGTCGGGACCTAAGGCGAGGCCGACAGGCGTAGTCGATGGACAACGGGTTGATATTCCCGTACCGGCATTAACACGACCCGACCGAACCCGCTGATGCTAAGAACCAGAATCCACGAGACCTTCGGGTTGAGTGGTGGACGGTTTGACCCGAGGTGGTAGTAGGTGCATTGAGGAGTGACGCAGGAGGGTAGTCCAACCGCGGCGATGGTAGGCGTAAGCTGATCCGCGGGCAAGGTGGTAGGGCGAGGCATAGGCAAATCCGTGTCTCATTGAGCCTGAGAGCCGAGGCGGACCCGTTTAGGGGAAGTGGATGATCCCATGCTGCCGAGAAAAACTTCGCAGTGAGTGTTAGAGCCGCCCGTACCCCAAACCGACACAGGTGATCAGGTAGAGAATACCAAGGCGATCGAGTGAACCATGGTTAAGGAACTCGGCAAAATGCCCCCGTAACTTCGGGAGAAGGGGGGCCGGAACCGTTACCTCACTTGCTGGGGGAAGCGGTGATGGCCGCAGAGACCAGGCCCAAGCGACTGTTTACTAAAAACACAGGTCCGTGCGAAGAAGTAATTCGATGTATACGGACTGACGCCTGCCCGGTGCTGGAACGTTAAGGGGACAGGTTAGCTGGTTTCGGCCGGCGAAGCTTTGAACTTAAGCGCCAGTAAACGGCGGTGGTAACTATAACCATCCTAAGGTAGCGAAATTCCTTGTCGGGTAAGTTCCGACCTGCACGAATGGCGTAACGACTTGGGCGCTGTCTCAACCGTGGACTCGGCGAAATTGCATTACGAGTAAAGATGCTCGTTACGCGCAGCAGGACGGAAAGACCCCGGGACCTTTACTACAACTTGGTATTGGTGGTCGGTACAACTTGTGTAGGATAGGTGGGAGACTGTGAAGCTCGGACGCCAGTTCGGGTGGAGTCATCGTTGAAATACCACTCTGGTTGTTCTGGCTGTCTAACTTTGGTCCGTTATCCGGATCAGGGACAGTGCCTGGTGGGTAGTTTGACTGGGGCGGTCGCCTCCTAAAAGGTAACGGAGGCGCTCAAAGGTTCCCTCAGCCTGGTTGGCAATCAGGTGTCGAGTGTAAGTGCACAAGGGAGCTTGACTGTGAGACAGACATGTCGAGCAGGGACGAAAGTCGGAACTAGTGATCCGGCGGTGGCATGTGGGAGCACCGTCGCTCAACGGATAAAAGGTACCCCGGGGATAACAGGCTGATCTTCCCCAAGAGTCCATATCGACGGGATGGTTTGGCACCTCGATGTCGGCTCGTCGCATCCTGGGGCTGGAGTAGGTCCCAAGGGTTGGGCTGTTCGCCCATTAAAGCGGCACGCGAGCTGGGTTTAGAACGTCGTGAGACAGTTCGGTCCCTATCCGCTGCGCGCGCAGGAGACTTGAGAAGGGCTGCCCCTAGTACGAGAGGACCGGGGTGGACGAACCTCTGGTGTGCCAGTTGTTCCGCCAGGAGCACGGCTGGTTGGCTACGTTCGGGAGTGATAACCGCTGAAAGCATCTAAGCGGGAAGCACGCTTCAAGATGAGGTCTCCCACCGGGTTAACCGGGTAAGGCCCCCAGTAGACCACTGGGTTGATAGGCCAGAAGTGGAAGCATCGCAAGGTGTGTAGCTGACTGGTACTAATAGGCCGAGGGCTTGTCACACACCCACACTTTTGTGTGGACCAAGACACTAGCTGCGCTATGTAACAAAGTATGTTCGCGTTCACTGTACGGTTCCCGGAATACGGTCAACCCCAGCCTCGCCGGC
>NZ_JBFAKS010000090.1:0-5431 GCF_040655855.1 Kribbella sp. NPDC050281
TCCGGCGGGGTGTTCCTGCTCGGTGCGAGAGCAGAACAGTAGCGCACTTTCGGCGTACGCAAAAACCAGATTCCGGGGTGTCGCGATGTGGACGGTCGGAGCGTGGATGTCACCCCTCCCGTCACACCAGTCCCACGCGTCCGGGGTGACTCCAGGACGCCGTCGTACCCCGGGATCCGTGCTGCGTCAGCCGTTGGCCGGCGCGAGGTCGACGTCGCGCAGGTAGTCGGGATTGCCGAGGAGTTCGATCCCGGCGATCCGGCCGTCGGCGACCGTGAACGAGAACACGACGACCGGCTCGCCACGCAGCCTCCACACCGCTCCGGCCTTGCCGTCGACCAGCGTGAGTACGGCGGCCTGCGCGCGCCCGGAGAACGTCTCGGCGACAGCCGCGGCGCCCCGCACCATCGCACCAGCGCCGCGCGCCACGACCGTTTCGTCGGCACGCAGTACGACGTCCGGGTCGAGCAACTCGAGCAGCGCATCAAAGTCGCCACCACGCGACGCCGCGAGGAACGCCTCGACGATCTCCTTCTGCCGGTTGGCATCCGCTCCCGCGGGTTCCGGCGTACCTTGCACCCGCCGCCGCGCCCGGCTTGCCAGCTGCCGCGCGGCATCCGACGACTTGCCCACGATCGGCGCGATGTCGTCGTACGGCACCGCGAACATGTCATGCAGCACGAACGCCAACCGCTCGGCGGGCGTCAACGTCTCGAGTACGACGAGCAGCGCGAGCCCGACCGAGTCCGCCTGTACGGCCTCGAGCTCAGGATCCGGTACGTCGTCGTCCGTGAGCGCAGGGGAGTGGTCGCCGACCGTCTGCTCGGGCCGCCCGCGCCGCGTCCGCAGCATGTCCAGGCAGATGCGCCCGACAACTGTCGTGAGCCAACCGCCCAGGTTGTCGATCGCGTCGGCGTCGGATCGGCTCAGCCGGATCCACGCCTCCTGCACCGCGTCCTCGGCCTCGACGCGCGACCCGAGGATCCGGTACGCGACCACGCGCAAGTGTTCCCGGTTCTCCTCGAACCGCTCCGCCAGCCAGTCGTGTTCGCTCATGTCCCTCTCCACCTGTCACACTCCGGTCCGACCACCGTCAATTGGTGTGACGCGAAAACCCGACCACATGTGACACCCGTAGGAGTCCATCATGGCTGCCCCCAGGCCCCTCGCCGTACGCAAGCAAGACACCCTGCACCGGCTGGAGCACGACATCGACGCCTGGGTAGCCACCGCGTCACCTGACGGCACGCCCTACCTGATGCCCTTGTCCTTCCTCTGGGACGGTCGAACCCTCCTGCTGTCCACCGCTGTCAACAACCCCACCGCCCGCAATCTCCGCGCCAACCCTGTCGTGCAGTTGACCATCGGCCAGACCAGGGACGTCATCCACATCACCGCCACGACCGAAGAACTTGCCACTGTCCCCACCGCCGAGGGCGACGCCTTCGCCACCAAGGCCGGCTTCGACCCCCGCCAAGCCTCGACTCCGTACCCGTTCATCCGCGCGACTCCCACGACGATCCAGGCCTGGCGCGAGGGCAACGAGATCAAGGGCCGCCTCCTCATGCAGTCCGGTGTGTGGCTCGTCTAGCCCGTTTCACCAGAGGAACGTGAGCTCCGCCAAGGTGAGGTGCGGCCGGTCGGCGAGCCAGCTGTCGAGGCAGGACCTCAGGTCCGCCTCGGATCCCGCCAGCCCGAGCTGGACCGCGTCGTTCGAGGTCGGCTCGTGGTCGTGTGCATCGTCGGGCCTGCCGTGCGAGCAGTCCGAGCACATCAGCCGGATCCCGGACCAGTCGTCGACGCCCAGGTCCTTCGGTCCGGCGAGATCGGCCAGTGCGGTCAGGTCGTCAGTCCCGGCGCCGAGCACCTGCGCCTGCCGCCCGAACAGGCCACCCAGCCCGAACTGAAGCAGACCTATCGATGCACCGAGCAACGACAGGACAGTCGGTACCCGACGGTCTGGTCGATGATCAACCTGGGCGTTGTCCGCATCGGCGCCCACGGCACCATCGACCACAGCGGCTGAAACCTTGTGAGACCACGGCGAGGCGTCTGCGAGTCAGCCTGTCTGCGTCAGGCGATCCGCCTCGGCAAGAAGGAGGTTGCCGAAGGGCTGGAACCCGATTCTCACGCTGTTCAGTCCGCCGATCACGCGATGGACGGTTCCCCACTCCCATATCGCGGTGGCGTCGACGCCAGTTCGAGCTGCGAGACGTTCCGTTCTAACCCGTAAGTCGTCGCCGGCGTCGGGGGTGCAACGGACGATCGTCCCGAGGTCACATGCGGGTTCCGCCCTGAGGCCGTCGGGATCTATCAGCTTGAAGGTGTCACCTTCTGTCTGGAGTGCGTTCGCTTCATGAACGTCGCCATGCACGAGCACCGACGTTCGACGGTGGTAAGCGCGCTCGCGGCGATTGGCACATTCGACGGCGTCGTCGATCGTCGCTGCCGAACATGGTCGTTCCAGCTCCTCCCAGAGCTGCGGGATGAGGTGCTGCATCCGATGTGCCAAGTCGGCGCCGGTCGGCAAGTCGATGTCGTCGTCGAGCGGGCGCCAGAGTTCTGCGGCGATGTTGCACAACATGTCGTGTTGCGAGCGATGGTCCAAAATCACGTCGTACATCGGCGGCCCGAGCCTCTCCAGCAGAAGTGCGTCTCGGGTGAGGTCGCGGCGGATCAGTCGTGCGCAGCTCTTTCCCGCAGCGAGATCGAGAACGGTCGCTTCGAAGCCGAGCTGGCGTCGAGATCCGGGAACCCCGATCTTGAGAACTGACGGGGTCCCGTCGGCGAGCGTGGCTTCGACGACCAAGGCAGCGTGTCCTCCGCGCAGCGTCGCGCCGATCGTCAGCGACCAGTCCTGGGCCAAGGAGTCCAGGACCGACGGTAGACCGTCGAGCCATGCCGCGTCCCCGTCGGCAAGCGCCTTGCTTCGGACTTCATCGGGAACGTCGAGTGTCATCCGATTCATTGTGCCCCTCACCGGCCAAGCAGTCTGCGCAATTCACGCCGGCCAGCGCTAGCGGCGTTCGGAGCACCGCGACCGAAGCCACCCATGCCGGATAACCGGCCAAGTCGTCCTTCGTGATTGGCGCGGCCGCGGTCGGTGTACCCGAGCCAAGCGCAGCGCAAAGCGTCGTGACCGGAACCGCGCCGGGCGCACTGTCACTAGCATCACCCTGACCGCCACCACCTGGACCAGCCTGGTCGCCCTCGGCGCCGAGGCCCAGATCGACCTGCTGCAAACGGAGGAACTCACCGCATGCTCAGCCTCACCGTCTCCTTCCAGGTAGTCCCTGGCCATCTCGACCTGCTTGTCGAGGCGATCCGGACCCAGGCCGAGCGCTCCATCACCAAGGAGCCGGGCTGCCTGTACTTCGACGTCGGCCAGGACACCGCCGACGACCACCACGTCACCCTGTACGAGCTGTACGCCGACGACGCCGCGGTCGAGGCGCATCGATCGACCCCGCATTTCAAGGTCTGGCGGGAAGCTCTCGCCGAGCACGTCGTACCCGGCAGCCTGGCCGTCACCGTGGCCCGTCGCCTCATCCACCACGCAGACGAGGGCTGAAACGACGAGAGCGGGGACTCGGCTGGTGCCGGGTTCCCGCTCTGACCTGCAATTTCCGGGGGTGGGCGATACTGGGTTCGAACCAGTGACCTCTTCGGTGTGAACGAAGCGCGCTACCACTGCGCCAATCGCCCGGGTGGTGCTGGTGTTGCGTGTGAAACCATAGCGCATCAGTCAGCGACGATCTAATCGGGCCGGGCTACTCTTGCTGCAAGACGGAGACCCCGTCGCGTTGGAGACGTGATTGTGACTTTCTCGCACGACACCGAGCAGGCGCTCGGCACGCTGGTCCGGCTCGTGAACACGTTGCCGGGTCCGAACAGTCAGGTCGACACCCTGGAAACGCTCGAGGAGTTGGAGAAGTTCGTCCACGAGCGGGAGTTCAGCGCGGTCGGCTCACTGTCGGACAAGGACCTGGCCGAGGTCAGGGATCTGCGGCCGCTGTTCTCGCCTGTCTTCACGACCGGGTCGGATGCCGACGCGGCGGCGATGATCAACGCGATCGTTGCCCGGGGTACGACGACGCCGCGGCTGACGAATCACGACGGGCACCCGTGGCACATCCATTATTCGCGGGACGGCGCGTCGTTGGCGTGCCGGATCACGGTGGAGTGCGGGATCGCCTTGGCGCAGGTCATCTCGGCCGGCGAACGGGAGCGTCTTCGCCGCTGTGAGGCGCCGGATTGTGACGACGCGTTGATCGATCTGTCACGTAACCGGTCCAAGCGGTACTGCGACGCGCGCACCTGCGGCAACCGTCTGCACGTCGCCGCCTACCGCGAACGCCGCAAGGCCTCCGGCGAGTAGGCCGCACGGCCTCCTGCGAGTGAACGCCGGCCCGGCCTCCGGCGAGTAGTCGAGGCGCGCGCTTACGGGTTCGGCTCGTCGGCTGAGTGGTCGGCGAAGATCTTGGTCACCTGCGCGGTGATCGGGCCCGGCGCAGGCAGGTCGCGGTCGTCGACGCGCTGGATGGCCTGTACGTCGCGCGTCGTGGACGTGAGGAAGACCTCGTCGGCCTCGAACAGACGCTCCATCGGTACGTCGCGCTCGGTCGCGCCGAACCACTCCAGGACAAGCGCACGCGTCACACCCGCCAGTGCCCCCGAATCCAGGGTCGGCGTAACGAGCTCACCGTCGTACACGCAGAAGATGTTCGAGCCGGTGCCTTCGCAGAGGTTGCCGATGGTGTTCGCGAAGATGGCCTCGCTGCCGCCGCGTTCCTTCGCATAGGCGAGCGCGCGCACGTTCTCGGCGTACGACGTCGTCTTCAGGCCGGCGACCGCGCTGCGCTCATTGCGGACCCACGGGACCGTGACGATCGCGGACGTCGGGCCCGGGCGTTTGACTGCCTGCGTGGCGACCAGGATGGTCGGACCGGACGTGCCGCGTTCGGACGACAGCGGTGAGACACCACCCGTGTACGTGATCCGAAGCCGGCCGAACGGGATGCCCGGATCGGCCTGCACGACCGTCTCGATGCCGACCTCGATCCGCGCCACGTCCGGCTCGGGCAGACCGAGCCCGACCGCCGACCGGACCAGCCGGTCCAGATGCCTCGTCACCGCGAACGGACGGCCGTTCTCGATCTTCATCGTCTCGAACACACCGTCGCCGGTGGTCAGCCCGTGATCGAGCGGCGAAACCGTCGCCTCGTCGTCCAGCAGGGCGCCGTTCAGCCAGATACGCATGTCGTGCTCCTTCCGCGGAACACCTTAGTGCGCAAGGCATCCGGGCCTGTCAGGCAGTCCGAAGGTGACCGGACGATGACGGTACGTCGACGTGGTGGGGCACCCCGGTTTTTGAACTCAGGCGGAGATGGGCTAGTGTTCTTCTCGCGTCGGGGAGCACGAAAACCCGGTC
>NZ_JBFAKS010000091.1:0-3687 GCF_040655855.1 Kribbella sp. NPDC050281
TTCTCTGCACTAGTCAAGCTCCTAGCACTAGCGCAGGGGAGCCTGTCGTCTGGTCGACGACAGCCGGCAAGGCTGCGTGCGATGATGCGGCGGGCGCGGCACTCGTTAGGGGCATGGCATGAACCAGTCGGACAGGTGGTGGGCGGGTTGCTCGCCGCGCTGGGTTTCGAATGACGTCGGCGGTTGTGGCGGTCCTGTTCGCTGTACGGCTGATGAATGCGTGGCATGGCCGGCGATGTGAATTGGCCGGGCCGCGGACCGACCTGGCTCGGGGTCCCAGCCCTGGTGGTGGCGGTTGCCGGCGGCCTCATGCTCGGCGAGGTGACGCATCGGCAAGAGTTCAGTCGGGAGTTGTTGACGACCGGTGTCGAGATCGTCGCGGGGTCGGTGCAGGTAGATGTGGGTAGGCTGCTTGGTTCAGTGTCTGTTGGATTTCGGACGGCCGATGGCCGCGAGGTTCGGACCGAACTAGCGGACCACGAGTACAACGACACGGAGGGCATGCCGGACGGTGTGCAGACTCCGGCGGCTGGCACAAGGTATGCAATGCCGTTGAAGATCGTCTACCGGCGATCTGACCCATCAGTGGTCCTGGCGTCAGTCGACGCGCGCCAGTGGGTCGACGATCGGAAGACACCCCGGCTGGGCGTCGGAATGCTGGCCGGTGGGCTTGCGGTGGTTCTGACTGCCCTGGTCATGCTGAGCCGGGATGCACGCAAGCGCGGGGTTGCTTGGTGGCAGTGGTATACCGAGGGATCGCGTGGCCCTGACACCCACAAGCGTTCGGAAAAGTGAGCCTGACGTGGCAGCATCGACCAGCGAGTTCCCCGACCCCGTCAGCATCGGCGGGCGGTGGTTGGCAGCGGCCCGACATCTCAAGCTTGTTGTGGCAGTCGGCGGCGGCTGGCGCTCGGCTCGTTGATATCAGGTGCAAGGCAGCGTGCGATGATTTGGCCGCAACGGGAGACTGTTTAGGGGGATGGGATGAAGCTACCGACGCGGTTGTGGGACAGTCGCCCGCCGCGCTGGTTTCGGATCACCTCGGTGGGCCTCGCGGTCTTGTTCGCTGTTGGGCTGAGAAACGCACACGGGTTGATCGACGTCTTCTGGGGCGTCCTGGCGTGTTCGCTCTTGCTGGTGAATGCCGTCGCGCCCAAGGGCCTGTATGACGGCAGGTTCAATGCCTGGACGCAGAAGCATCCGATCGTGAGCGGGGGTCTGGTCTTCCTTGTTCTGGGTGGCAGCGCCCTAGCTGTGCTGTCCGATTACGTCGACAGTTGGCTCGCCGCGGTCATCGTGCTACCGCTGTCCGCCGCGTTCGTGGCTTGGATCACCTACCGCGAGCGAGCCACCACGCGAGAGACGTGACATGGTCGGCTGAGTGGATCGGCCGGGGTCGCCGACCTGACTCGAGCCGATCACGGCCGGACGTGGCTCTGAGCTCGAAATCGACGCTCCGCGGCGCCGTCGGCAACGCGTGGCATGCCGAGGTCGACAACCGTGCTGGTCCCGCTCGTTGTAAGGCGTTCGGCGGCGGCTTGCTTCTCGTGAAGCAGCCTCAGCGTCAGGTCGATCCCCTCAATCTCACCCAGCCAGCCCTCGGCTGATGCTCGGCCCCGGCGTGCCTGGAGGTCTGTCTCGAGCTCTTTCAGTCGCGGAAGCATCGCCGGATTGACGCGGAGCATCGGGCAGCGGATGCAGGCATGCTCATGCTGGCACGGGCTGCCATAGGGCCGGTCGCAGTTGCCGAGTTCGACCTTGCGTTTGTCGAAGTGCTCCTCGAACTCCGACCACTCATTAGCCTCAACGGGACCGTACTCGTCGGCCGGGCGTCGGGCACGGCGGCGGGCGAGAAAATCCTGGTAGTGCCGCACGGTGTCCTCCTCGAACACCGCGACGTAGCCCTGGGTGGTGGCCAGATCGAGGTGCCCGAGGAGCTTGGCGCCGATGTGGATCGGCAGGCCGTTGTTGACGAGCTCGGTCGCGAAGAGACGCCGGAAGTCGTGCGGCGTGAACCTGACGCCGGTGAACGCTGGGTTCGTCGCGGCGATCTGCTCGCATTGACGGGTGATCGCCTCCCGCACACTCTGAAAGCTCATTGCTCCGGCGCTGATCAGTGGCCGTTGGAACAGGAACGGCATCGGCGCGGACCAGACCCGCTCATGGGGGTCCCACCGCCGCACGACCCGGATCGACTGTCCTGCCGTGGTGTGCCGGCCGATGACTGCCGCGATCACGTGAAACAACTCCGCCGACATCGGAATCACCCGCTCCCGGTCGGTCTTCGAGGGAGCGACGACCAGCAGACCGATGAGCTCGCCGTTCGGCCTTTCGTATTGGCGGATGCTCAGCTGGCTGAGCTCAAGGAGCTCCTCGATCCGAAGTCCCGTGTGCCGCAGGGTTTCGACGCAGGCCCAGGTCCAGAACGCGGCGTCCTCGGCGAGCGTCAGGTTCGTCAGCTCGCCGGAGACCGTGTCCTTCACGCGGACGTGGATCTGTCCGCGGGCCGTCATCTGTCGGTCGTGCTCGGTATCGGTGCGCTGATAGACGCGGCCGCCGTGGGTGAACTCGGCATCGGCAGGTATCTCCACGGCCGCGCCAAGAAACTCGCGCAGCCTGGCGTGCTGCCGTTCGACGTGCTCGACGATAGTGGGAAGCCACGGCTGACGCTGTCTGATGCGATCCGCGATCCGCTCCGTCACTCGTCGCTGACTGGCGCGGCTGCTGCGGCCAGTGCCGGGTGGGACCGGGCATGGAGCCGCCCACTGCGCCCACCGTCCCGATTCCTCGATCGCCCAGCTCTGCAGATCCAGGTAGAAGCTCCGGACCGTCGCCACGATAGATTCCGGCCGGAGCCGGACGCGACCATCAGCGCGGACCCTCAGGCCGGCCGCCCACTGCTCGTAGGTGCCGGTGCGCAGGCGCAGGTCCTTCTGGTGCGGATCGATCAGCTCGATCTGCTTCCAGAACTGGCCGACCAGACGCAGCGACAGCGCCGCCCAACTGCTGTAGTCGCATTCGGGCCGCCGACGCTCCAGGTACTCGATCAAAACCTCGCGGATGTCGGCATTGCTGACATCGTGGCGGTCGACCAGCTCGGCCGCGGTTCGTTGCCCGTTGTTCAGGCAGGCCTTGAGCGCGTGCGGTGTGCCCGGCCCGAAGTGGCCCATGCGGTGCAGCACGTCCCAGGCCGCGCTGCCGGCAAGCCGGTTCGGGTTACCGACCGCTCTCGGGGTTACGCCGAGCCGTGCGGACTCGATCGCGTAATGCAGCAAAGATTCAGGTGTCAGGTCCCGGAGCCCGATGCCCTGGCTCAGCAAGGCATAGGTGACATCGAGAACCGCGGCTGTCCGGACCGTTGCACTGCGCCCGGAGCTGGCCACCTCCTCGAAGAACTGGTCGAGTAGCTGGTCACCTTCGACCAGTCTGAATGTCTCGGCCAAGCGGAGGATCCGGTTCGATCGCAGGGCTGCGAGCGTGGGCCGGAAGGCACGGACACACAGCAGCGCCCGTAGCCCAGCGGTCATCACCTCTCGCCGGCCAGCCCGGCCGATCGGTGGCCCGGCGATGTCGCCGACCCGTCGGCCTGGTGCGTTGAGTCCGCTGGCTTCCCAGCGCTCCTGCCAGGTTTCGCCGGGGAACCCGGCAACGTGGATCAGTACTGCCTTGGCACCGCGACGAGGCGGG
>NZ_JBFAKS010000091.1:3785-5291 GCF_040655855.1 Kribbella sp. NPDC050281
CCCCGCAGCCCGACCGCCGCCCCATGCCTGGCTCACCACGTTGGTCAGGTGCTCGATCGACAGCCCGGACAGATCACCGAACCTGCCAGGGCTCGCCAACGGCCGGAGGGCCGCGGCCGGGCGGACACCGGATCGCGTGATCCGCGCATCCCATTCCGTGCCGCCGTACCCATCGCCGGGTTCCTTCGCCGGCAGAGTCACGGGCCGCATGGCTTCGTCTGGGCCGGACCATCCGCCCGGCCTAGCCACCGAACACAATCTTGACGTCGTCGGGGTCGTAGCCAGGCGCTAACTGGCGCGTCGGCCGGGGTCGGGCGTAGTGCTCTTGAAGCTTGTCGAACAGATCCTCGACCCGCACCGCGGTATAGATCCCTGTGGTGTTGATGTCGGCATGCCGCAGGATCGCGCGGACCTCGGTCAGCGTCATACCTGGATCGTTCGCCAGCCGGGTCGCAGCCGTGTGTCGCAGATCGTGCAGTGTCCAATCCGTCCCGAGACGCTCGTTCGCCCTCTGCAGAACTCTCCGCATGGCCCAGTAGGACAGCTGTCGCGGCCCCCCACGTCGGGTCCGCCACAACGGTTCACCGTCCCCTGGAAGGCCGGCCTCAGCTAAGTAGCGCGTCAGGTTCCGCAAGCTTTCCGGGGAGACTGGCACCGACTGCCTCAACCGGGTGCCCTTGGACACCACGTGGATGAGCTGTCGACCCCAGTCGACATCGGTCAAACCGATCCCGAGCAGTTCCGATGCACGAGCGCCGCTGGACACATACATCGACAGCAGTGCGCGGTCTCGATCGCATCCCATCACCGCGAACAACTCGTCCCACAGCCGGTCTGCCATTGCCCGTGGCAACTGCTTCGGCACCCGCTGGCGCAGCCGTGACCGGCGCATCGTGGGCAACGGCTCAAGCGGACTGCGGTGAGACAGGGTTGCTCGCTGCTTACGCGACACCGGTACGGGGTTGAGCACTGGCCCGTCGCCGTGGTGGGCGTGGAAGTCGTAGAACCGATAGACCACCGTCAGCGCGTGGTTGATGGTCCGTGGTGCGTAACCCGCCGGCAACGCCCGCTTGCCAGTCCTTGGATTCACCGCCCCTGCGCCGGCGGGTCCCGACCGCCGCGTTCGCTGGGGGTTTCTGGCCGACTTCATCCAGCCGACGAGCACCGCGACCTCCGACGACGTCGCCCGATCCCAGTCCACACCCAGAACCCACAACAGCCGGAACCAACGCAGCAGAGCAAAGGCGTAGCTGCGGCAAGTCAACGGACTCACATCGCCAAGCGCGAGATCCCGAAGATACCGAACTGCTGCCGCAACCTCGGCGCCGGTGGCATCCACAACAACGAATGGGGGAAACCGTCCCTGGACCGCGAGCGCCTCTCCGACTCGCGGCACATCAATCCGGCCATGCAGCAACTCCTCCCGAAGCTCGTCCAACGGACCAAGACCTCCTCGTAACCGGGCGACCCGCCAGAGGATAGAGACTTGGTGCAGTTAACTCGGAT
>NZ_JBFAKS010000092.1:0-4203 GCF_040655855.1 Kribbella sp. NPDC050281
AACGATCAGGTGCTGCTGGACTCGCCGCACAAGGATCTGCGTCGCGGTCGTTCTGGCGCCGTGAACCTGATCCCGACGAGCACGGGTGCCGCCCGTGCGGTCGGATTGGTGATCCCTGAGCTCGCGGGGAAGATCGACGGCGTCGCGGTGCGGGTCCCGGTCGAGGACGGCTCTCTGACCGACCTGACGGTGCAGCTGTCCGAGGTCGCGACGGTCGAGCAGGTCAACCAGGCCTTCGCCGATGCCGCGGCCGGACCTCTCAAGGCGATCTTGCGCTACACCACTGATCCGATCGTGTCCCACGACATCATCGGCGACCCGGCCTCGTGCATCTTCGACGCCCCGCTGACGCAGGTCCAGGATCACCTGGTCAAGGTCTTCGGCTGGTACGACAACGAGTGGGGCTACACCAGCCGCCTGGTCGACCTGACCGAGCTCGTCGCCCGTTCGCTGTGACAGGACTGGTCATGAACAGCAAGTCGGCCGCAGCGACAGCATGATCAACGCAAGGAAGCTGGGCAGAGTGTGGGCTGGCTCAGCCGCCGTGTGCGGTCGAGATGTCGCGGCCGTCGAGGGCCGGGATGGCGATCGCGAGGAGGATGGCTGCGCCGGCGAGAAGCCAGAGGTAGCTGAGCTGGAAGCCGGCGCCGAGCGGTCCGCCGTTGAACGCCTGGTGGATGGGGGAGTAGGGCTGCCATGACTCGAAGCGCGGCAGGATGAGTCCGGCGGCGTAGACGACGTACGCGGCCGTTGCGGCGGCTGAGGCGATGCCGATCGCGGCGGGTCGGCGTCCGGTGACGGCTCCGGCGGCCAGCGCCAGTACGGCGTACTCCACGCCGAGCAGGGTCATCGCGAGCGCACCGCTCGCGGCCGCGGGAACGCTGATACCGAGGCCGAAGATGAGGCTGCCGAGCGTGGTTGCGACGAACAGTGCGAACCCGAGAACCGTGATCGACAGCGTCAGTGCGAGCGCCTTGTCGGCAACGATCCGGAAGCCGGAGACAGGGGTGACCAGCAGCAGTTCGAGCGTTCCACGTTCCTCTTCGCCGGCCAGGGCGCGGGCGCCGTGCCCGATGGCGTAGACCAGGAACAGCGCGGGCAGCATCAGGGTGAACAGTTCGGCGTTGAGGAAGCCGGCGCCGGTGTTCATCGCGTCGAGATCGAAGAACCTGCGGAGTTCCGCGGGGAACGACTGGTACAGCTCGGTGAGGTTCGGCATGTCCCGGACCGACGGCCACAGAGCGCTCTCGAGCAGCACGAGTGCCACGATCGCGATCGACCAGCCGATCAGGCCGCGGCGCGCGTCGTACATCGACTTCATGAAGACGTTGCGGAACATCGCCTACTCCCGGTCGGTGTAGTAGCCGAGGAACGCGTGGGCGCTGTCCCGCAACTCCTGCACGGACTGTGTCGTCACCAGCCGGCCGGCTCGCAGGATCGCGACAGTGTCGGCGACGGCGTCGACCTCGGACAGGACGTGCGAGGAGAGGAAGACGGTCCGTCCGGCGTCCCGGGTCTCACGCAGCAGGTCGCGGAACTCGCGCTGCATGAGCGGGTCGAGACCGGTCGTGGGTTCGTCCAGGATCAGCAGGTCCGGGTCGTGCATGAAGGCCTGGACGATGCCGACCTTCTGCCGATTGCCGCGGGACAACGCGCCGATCCGGACACCGAGGTCGAGGTCGAACCGCTTGGCCAGGAGCTCGATCCGGTCCCGGTCGACACCGCCGTACAGATGGGCGAAGTAGTCCAGGTACTGCCCGCCGGTGAGATCCGGGTAGGCGACGAATTCGCCGGGCAGGTAGCCGATCCGCCGCTGGAGTACGTCGTACCGATCGTTGGCGTCGAACCCGAAGACCACCGCCGAGCCGGACGTCGGCCGGATCAGCCCGGCGAGCAGGCGGATCGTTGTGGTCTTGCCGGCGCCGTTCGGTCCGAGATATCCGAGGATGACGCCGGCCGGGACGTCCAGGTCCAGACCGTCGAGCGCGGTCCGGTGGCCGAACCGCTTGGTCAGTCGCCGGGTCTTGATGACGATGTCCCGTTTGGGCGTCATGGCAACGAATCCTCAGGTGTGGTGGATGACGGCGACCGGGCAGTGCGAGTGGTGGAGCAGGCCACGGGCCACCGATCCGAGCCGGAGCTCGGAGAACGAGGTGTGGCCCAATCCGCCGACCACCATGAGATCGGCGAACTCGGACTCGTTCGCGAGTACTCGGACCGGATGATCGGCGACAGCACGTTGGTCGACGGAGACCTCGGGGTACTTGGCATTCCAGTCGTCCAGCGTCTGCGCCAGGAGTTGGTCGGCCGCACCGGCCCAGGGCTGCCGGCTCGGGTCGACCCAGACGTTGGGATCGGGGTAGCTCTCGCGGACCGCGGCAGCATGGACGCCGAGGAGTTCGGCGTTCGTCGCGTCGGCCAGTTCGAAGGCGAAGCGCAGCGCGTCCTGGCCCTCCACCGACCCGTCGATGCCCACGACGATCCGCCGGTGTGGCGGTGCCGTGGGGTCCCAGGTATCGGGTACGACGATCAGCGGCACGTCGGTGCTGAGCGCCGTACACGCTTGGGACGTCGAGCCGAGTACGAGCTCCGCGAAGCCGCCCATGCCGCGGCGGCCGACGACGAGCGCCTGGGCGCGCTCGGACAGCTCGAGGAGCACCTTGGTCGGATGGCCGTGGCGCACCTCCAGCGAGGCGGCCGTGAATCGAAGCCGCTCGAGCTCCTCGAGGGCGTCTGCCAGCACCTCGCTGCCGTCGTCCGGTCCGGTGGGTGGTGTGCTCGCGGGCAGCTGCCGCTGCTCATCCAGGACATAGACGGCATGCAATGGCGCCCGGCGCAGGGTGGCGTACGACGCCGCCCAACCGAGGGCGATCAGGCCGTCGAGCGATCCGTCGATCCCGACGAGTACTGGCAGTCCCGCTGACATGAGACACCTCTCCGTTCGTACTCCTGCAGTTCCAGTCAAGCCGCGGGTAGGTGCCGCAGGGAGGGTCGAAAGTCCTGCCTGGAGGTGTAGTTCGGCCGCAGTCAGGACCGGTGTGGAGGGCCACCGTCGAAGGTGGAAAGTCTCGTCTAGGGAGGTCTGTGATGAAGGCATTGGTCTACAACGGCCCGGGGCAACGGAGCTGGCGCGAGGTGCCGGATCCGGTGATCCAGGATCCTGAGGATGCGATCGTGCGCGTCGACGCGGTCACCATTTGCGGCACCGACCTGCACATCCTGAAGGGCGACGTGCCGACGGTCGAGCCGGGCCGGATCCTCGGTCACGAGGCGGTCGGGACGATCCTGTCCGTCGGCGACGGTGTTCGTGGTGTCGCGGTCGGCGATCGGGTGCTGATCTCCTGCATCACGTCGTGCGGCCGGTGCGAGTACTGCCGGCAGGGCCACTACGGCCAGTGCCTCGGCGGTGGCGGATGGATCCTCGGTCACCTGATCGACGGTACCCAGGCCGAGCAGGTCCGGGTTCCGTTCGCGGATCGGTCGGTGTACAAGCTGCCGGACAATGTCAGTGATGAGGCGGCGGTGCTGCTGGCCGACATCCTGCCGACGTCGTACGAGGTCGGCGTACTCAATGGCAAGGTCTCGCCGGGCGACACGGTCGTGATCGTAGGGGCAGGTCCGATCGGTCTGGCGGCGATTGCGACCAGCAAGCTGTTCAGTCCGTCGCGGATCGTCGTGGTCGATGCGGCGGACTCGCGGCGCAAGGCGGCTCTCGAGCGGGGCGCGGATATCGCGCTCGCTCCGGACGAGGACGTGGAGAAGACGGTTCGCGAGCTCACCGGTGGACTCGGTGCCGACGTCGCGATCGAGGCGGTCGGAATCCCGGACACCTTCGAGCTGTGCACCCGTGTCGTCCGGACCGGCGGGACGGTCGCGAACATCGGTGTGCACGGTGCGCCGGCGACCCTTCACCTGGAGGATCTCTGGATCAAGAACGTCACCATCACCACCGGCCTGGTGGACACGTCGTCGACGCCGCGGTTGCTGTCGATGCTCGCGGCGGGCCGGCTGGAGCTGCCCGAGCTGATCACGCACCGGTTCGGCCTCGGCGAGATGCAGGACGCGTACGACGTCTTCTCGCGTCCGGCGGAGACCGGTGCCCTGAAGGTCGCGCTGTTCAGCGAAGCCGGAGTCGAGTAGCAGCACAACAGCCGCGGGGGGGGGCCGGGGGGGGCGGGGCGCCGCGGGGTTGTGGGGCGACGT
>NZ_JBFAKS010000093.1:0-4056 GCF_040655855.1 Kribbella sp. NPDC050281
GCGGGCGGGGGGGGGGGGGGGGGGGGGGGGGGGGGGGGGGGGGGGGGGGGGGGGGGGGGGGGGGGGGGGCCCCCGGGGGCCCCCCCCCCCCTCGGTGATTCAGCTGGTCAGGCTTGGGTGCCTGCCGGCCGGTCCTCCCTTTCGGACCGGCCCGCGGGCGATGTGTTCTTTCTGGTGGTCAGACCAGCCGGGCGAGTGCGAGGCGCGCGCGTGCGCTGGCCCTCTCAGCTCGCCGGGCGGCCCGCTCGGCCCGCTTCTCGGCCCGCTCGATCTGACGAGCAAGGTGGAAGCGCCGGTTCTGCTCTGCGTCGTTCAAGGTAGAACGACAATGAGCACGAGCAAGATCTTCGTTCATTAGATGCATTTCCATTCTCCTGCGTGAAGTCTGTGTCGTCATGGCTCGGTTTCTCGATTCCGGTTGGTTCGTCAGGCTGCGGTTACGGTGTCACTCTTGCGGGGACGCCCACGGGGCCGCTTGCGCGGAACCACCACTCCCTGGACGAACAGTTCGCCGCCCCACACTCCCCACGGCTCGGAACGCTCGAGCGCTCCGGCCAGGCACTCGGCCTTCAGCGGGCAGGTGGTGCACAGCGACTTTGCGTACTCGACGTCCGCCGGCGATTCGGCGAAGAAGAGTTCTGGCGCGTAGGACCGACAGGGCAGGTCCTGCGACGTTGCCACCTCGGTGAAGACATCGAGGAAGCTCACGCTCATTCCGGTCACCTCCCAGTGACTTGATGCTGATCTCTTGTCGTCGGTGACGACCTCCGGTCGAAGGCCGCCAAATCTGTGGACAAACACTGGCTGATCAAACAGAAAGGCCGCGGGACCCTTTTCGGGTTCCGCGGCCTTGGAGGTGCCGGGCTGACGTCTGTCAGACCGGTGGACTCCATGCTCGAGAACCCGAACCGCCGTACTTCGCATCGCCGACAGCTCCGCCCCGGATCTGGGCAGTGCCGGAAGCCATGTGCACAACGGCCGCGAGGTGCGTGCGCGGGAAGGCACCCAGGATCTGGGCGCACGGCAGCGCTACAGCGTCGCTGAACGGCTTCTTGACGATGTTCATCGTGATCATTTCCAGGGCACCTCCTCTCGTTGTGGCGAAGCGGGCGGTTAGCTCGATCGCTATGGTTGTTTGAAGTTTTCGGCCAGGCTTCGACCGCAGAAAGAACAGTACGCCGTCCCCATCGGAGCCCGCAAACTATTTAACGCCAGTTCGCGAAGTTGGCCGGAAGTTGCCGCCTCGGCGTCCGAATCTGGCTGCCTCGTCGGTCTTCCGGCACGCTCCGGGACGTCATCCGCACGCTCCGGGATCGTTGCCTGTGTCACCTAATTGCCACGTCTGCCAGGAGCAGAACACGGCCTGTCCTCCAGAGTGCGCCCCACTCCCCCTGCCTGGCAACACATTTCCGGCCAGTAGCCATGGTCTGCCCGGAAGGGCAGGTCATCGGCCGGGACGAGATCAGCGCGTGCAGAGGGTCAGGATGTGGGCGCCGTACTTGGTGAGTTTGGTGTGGCCGATACCCGGGATCCGGCGGAGGGCCTGTTCGTCGGCGGGACGAGTCTCGGCGATCGCGGTCAGGGTGGCGTCGGTGAGGATGACGAAGGCGGGCATGCTCTCGGACTCCGCCTGCTCGGTGCGCCAGGCGACCAGGGCGTCGTACAGGTCCTGGTCGATCGTGGAGGGGCAGTCCTCGCAGCGGCCGAGCTTGCGGGCGCCGGGATCGAGCAGGCCGCGACCGCAGACGCGGCACTTCGGGATCGGACGGCCGGACCGGGCGGCGCGCTCGGAGCGGTCCGGAGATGGCTCCCACGCTGTTGGTGGCCGGGACGTCCGGACGCCGATCGGATCGAGGAACCGGGTCGGACCCCGCTGGCCGCGCCCACCTGGGGAGCGTGACGTCGACCAACTGATGAAGAGCTGATCCTTCGCCCGCGTCACCCCGACGTAGAACAGCCGCCGCTCCTCCTCGACCTGCGCCGGCGTCTGGGCGTAGCTGATCGGCAGCGTCCCCTCGTGCGCGCCCACGATGAAGACGCAGTTCCACTCCAGGCCCTTGGCCGCGTGCAGCGTGGCCAGCGTGACCCCCTCGGCCAGCGGCGCGTGCTGGATCGAGGCCCGCCGGTCGAGCTCCGCCATCAGATCCAGCAACTTCGCCGACGGATTCTCGGCGGCGAAGTCCGAAGTCATCGTCACCAGTGCGCTGAGCGACTCCCACCGGTCCCGGACGGCACCGGTCCCGGTCGGCGGCTCCGGCGTCCACCCCGCTCCGCCGAGCACCCCGGTCACCACCTCGACCAGGTCGTCCGAGACGTCCCCGGCCTTGGCCTGGCCCCGCAGCAGTACGGCGGCCTGCCGAATCTCGGCGCGCTCGAAGAACCGCTCGGCACCCTTCAGCACTGCCGGGATCTTCCGCTCGGCCAGCGCCTGCTCGAAGTTCTCGGACTGGGCGTTGGTCCGGAACAGCACGGCGATGTCCCGCAGCTGAGTCCCCTCGTCGCGGAGCCGGGCGATCGCCCGCGCCACCGCATCGGCCTCGGCGACCTCGTCGGAGTACTCGCGGTAGACCGGCACCGGACCGGCGTCGCGCTGGGAGCGCAGTGTCACCCGGCCGGGCAGTCCGGACGGTCCGGCCGCGTCGAGGATCTTGTTCGCGACGTCGACGATCTGCGGAGTGGATCGGTAGTCGCGGACCAGCTTGATCACATTCGCCGACGGGTGCCGGGAGGCGAAGCGCACCAGGTTCTCCGGCTCGGCGCCGGCCCAGGAGTAGATCGTCTGCGCCGGGTCGCCGACCACGCAGACGTCCTCGCGGCCGCCGAGCCACAGGTCGAGCAGGCTCTGCTGCAGCGGGCTGACGTCCTGATACTCGTCGACCACGAACGTCCGGTACTGCCGGCGGATCTCTGCCGCCACTCGCTCGTCCTCCGCGAGCAGCGCGACCGCACAGAGCAGCACGTCCTCCAGATCGATCCGGCCGCGCTCCAGCTTCACGTCCTCGTACGCCGCGAAGATCCGCGCGATGGTCGCCGGGTCGAAGGCGGCCAGCGTCCGGCCCGAGCGGGGCGCCAGCTTCGCGTAGTCGTCCGGCCGGACGTTGCTCACCTTGGCCCACTCGACCTCACCGGCCAGGTCGCGCAGCGCGGGCGTGTCCACCCGGACCCGGCAGCGCGATGCCGCCTCGGTGAGCAGCGGGAACTTGCGATCGACGATCATCGGCAGCTCACCGCCGTACACCTTGGGCCAGAACCATCTGGCCTGCCGCAACGCGGCGGAGTGGAACGTGCGCGCCTGCACACCCTCGACGCCGAGCTGAGCGAGCCGGCCGCGCATCTCCCCCGCGGCGCGCTGGGTGAACGTCACCGCGAGCACCCGCAGTGGGTCGAACGTCCCGGTCCGCACGCCGTACGCGATCCGGTGGGTGATCGCCCGCGTCTTCCCGGTGCCCGCACCCGCCATCACCACAACCGGCCCGTGCAGGGAGGTCGCTACCGCGCGCTGCTCGGGATCGAGCGCCTCGAGCAGAGCGTCCGCGGAACCCACGGCAACGGATTGTGTGAGATCGCTCACGGGCTGGGACATGCGGGAAGAGCACCACCTGCGGCGTGGTTCGGGTAGGACGAGAGCAACCCTAGACGGGCCGCCGGACAGAATCCGCGCCCACTTGCAGAAGGAGACAGCCGATGGCGGCTTTCACGATGTACTCGACCCCATGGTGTGGCTACTGCCACCGCCTCAAGGGCCAGCTGAAGCGAGCCGGGATCGAGTTCACCGAGGTCGACATCGAGCAGGTCCCGGAGGCCGCGCAGATCGTCGAGAATGTCAACAACGGCAACCAGACGGTGCCGACGGTGGTCTTCCCGGACGGGACCGCGATGACGAACCCGTCGCTGGCCCAGGTCGCCGAGAAGCTGGCCGCCTGACCCGGCACCACGCAGTACGACGCACGCGGCGCCGACCGCTGATCCCAGACGACGTGGAGGAAGCGGCCGCGCTGTTGCGTTCGCAGTTGGCGGGTCGCCGCGTGCTCGTGCTGCTCGACAACGCGACCGACG
>NZ_JBFAKS010000094.1:0-3856 GCF_040655855.1 Kribbella sp. NPDC050281
CCGAGCAGCGGCAGCGTCGGCCGGTCCGCGCGCGGGTGCATGAACGCGTCGTACAGCTCGTCGATGTCCTGCTCAACGTGTCGTCCACCGCCCCTCCGTCGTCCCGGCTTGGGCGACCCGACAGAATGGGTACGTGTCGGACCTCCCCCGCAAGGCGCTGAGCCGGACCGCGAAGCTCGCCAGCCTGCCGCTCGGTGCCGCCGGCCGGGCCACGGTCGGGCTCGGCAAGCGGATCGGCGGTGCGCCGGCCGAGGCCGTGTACGCCGAGTTCCAGCGCCGGACCGCCGACCAGTTGTTCTCCGTCCTGGGTGAGCTCAAGGGCGGCGCGATGAAGTTCGGGCAGATGCTGAGCCTGATGGAGTCGGCGATGCCGGAGGAGCTGGCGGCGCCGTACCGGGCCACCCTGACCAAGCTGCAGGACTCCGCCCCGCCGATGCCGGCCTCGACCGTGCAGACGATCCTGTCGCGCGAGCTGGGCAGGCGCTGGCGGGACCGGTTCGAGGAGTTCGACGACCTGCCCGCGGCGGCCGCGTCGATCGGCCAGGTGCATCGCGGCATCCTGAAGGACGGCCGCGAGGTCGCGGTCAAGCTGCAGTACCCGGGCGCCGCCGAGGCGCTGCGCGCGGACCTGCGCCAGCTCGGCCGGTTCGCCCGCACCTTCGGCACGCTGGTCCCCGGCCTGGACATGAAGCCGCTCGTCACCGAGTTGCAGGAGCGGATCGGCGAGGAGCTGGACTACGACCGCGAGGCTCAGGCCCAGCAGCAGTACGCCGATGCGTTCAAGGACCACGACGAGTTCGTCGTTCCCCGGGTCATCAAGCACTCCCCCTCGGTCATCGTGTCCGAGTGGCTCGAGGGCCGGCCGCTGTCGTCGATCATCAGCGACGGCACCAAGAAGGAGCGCAACGCGATCGGGCTGAAGTACGTCCGGTTCATGTTCAGCGGCCCCAAGTACGCCGGCCTGCTGCACTCCGACCCGCATCCGGGGAACTTCCGGGTGATGCCGGACGGACGGCTCGGCGTGGTCGACTTCGGGCTGTGCGCGCGGCTGCCGGACGGTCTCCCACCGGCGATCGGGCGGCTGCTGCGGATCTCGCTCGACGGCGACGGGATCGCCGTACGGGACGGGCTGCGGGCCGAGGGGTTCATCAAGCCGCGGATGGAGATCGACCCCGACCAGCTGATGGACTACCTGGCGCCGTTCGCGGAGCCGGCCCGGGAGGAGACGTTCCAGTTCAGCCGGGCGTGGATGCGCGCGCAGGCGAACCGGACCGGGGACTTCCGGTCGCCCAACGCGGGGCTGGCCCTCCGGCTGAACATGCCGCCGTCGTACCTGCTCATCCACAGGGTCTGGATCGGCGGCATGGCCGTCCTGTCCCAGCTCGAGGCGAAAGCCCCGTTTCGCGCCGTCCTGGAGGAGCTTCTCCCCGGCTTCACCGACGACTGACTCAGTGCTCGTCGTGGCCCAGGACCGGCACCGACCGCAGGGTGATCGCCAGCGCGGTGGCGACCAGGGTCAGGACCACAGCGGTGATGCCGGCGGCCAGGTGCAGTCCTCCGGTGAACGCGTCCTGCGCCTGGGCCAGTACGTCGCCAGGCACGCCCTGAGCGATCGCCTCGGCCAATGAGTTGCCGCCGCGGCCGTTCATCTGGCTCCGGTACGCCGCGGTGACCACGCTGCCCAGGATCGCGATGCCCAGCGCGTAGCCGAACTCGTTGCCGGTCTGCGTCAGCGCGCCGGCGGATCCGGCCTTCTCCGGCGGGACGGAGCCGATCACCAGGTTCGTGCCCAGCGTGACGAGCGGTGCGGGGCCGACGCACTGGACCGCGAAGGCGATGACGAGGACGGCGGTCGACGTCGCCTGGGTCATCACGCCCATTCCGACGACCGTGAAGGCGATCCCGGCCGGGATCAGTACACCCGGGCGGATCCGCTGCGCCAGCCGCGGCGCCACCTGGAAGGCGACGGTCGTGGTGACCATGCCCGGGACCAGAGCGATCCCGGCAGCCAGCGGGGTCATGCCCTGGACCAGCTGGAAGTACTGCGCGACGAACACCATCACACCGCCGGACAGCATCGAGAAGCACAACATGCTGCCGAGCGTGACCGTGAAGGTCTTCCGGGTGAACAGGCGTACGTCGACCAGCGGATCGGCCAGCCGCTGCTGGCGTCGTACGAAGATCCAGCCGAAAACTCCGCCGGCCACGAGCGAACCGGCCGCCGTCGCGCTCACCCCGTGCGCGGCGAGCTGCTTCAGGCCGTGGATCGCCGGCAGGATCGCGGCCAGCGACAGCAGCACGCTCGGGAGATCGATCCGGCCCGCGTTCTCGTCGCGGTACTCCGGCAGCAGGAACGGCCCGACCGCGACCAGCACCGCCATCGCCGGTACGCCGATCAGGAACGCCGAGCCCCACCAGAAGTGGTTCAGCAGGACGCCGCCGACGATCGGGCCGATCACAGCGCCGACGGTGAAGCAGCCGGCCCAGATCCCCAGTGCCTTGGCCCGCTGCTGCGCGTTCGGGAACAGGGTGCTGATCAGCGACAGCGTGCACGGAGCGATCGCCGCACCCGCGATACCGAGTACCGCGCGGGTCACGATCAGCATCTCCGGGCTCGTCGAGTACGCCGCTGCCACCGAGGCGACACCGAACAGCGCGGCGGACGCGAGCAGCAGCCGGCGGCGGCCGATCCGGTCGCCGATGTTGCCCATCGTGATCATCAGGCCGGCCACCATGAACCCGTACACGTCCAGGATCCACAGCTGCTGGCTGCTGGTGGCGCCCAGCGCTTCGGTCACCGCAGGCACGGCTAGCAGCATGACGAACAGATCCAGTGACACCAGTAGCGTCGCGAGCGACAGAACTCCCAGGCCAATCCACTGCCGCCGGCTGGTCGTCTCTGGCGAGCTCTCGGTGAGGGTCATGATCCGGTTCCTTCCGCTGGAGTGCTTTCACCCCTGCGTCGGGCGGATCAGGCCGGATTCGACACCCGGTTCAGAACTTTTTCACCAGTGGACGGGGTCCAGCTTCCCCTCGATGCTGCGGACGTTCTCCCGGGCGCACCGGTCGCAGTACACCAGCTTGCGACCGTCCTCCACCGAGGTCATCCAGGTCAGCGGCACGTCCTCCGACTCCGCCTGCTGACCACACAACGCACAACTCACTCTCACCATGCGCCCAGTCTGCACCTTCCCAGGACGACCCCGCCCATCCCCCACCAGACCGAGGGCGGCGGACCGCCAGCACTACACAACCACCACCCAACGCCATCCGCTGAGCGTGGAAGCCGGTGACGGTCAGCGGTTGATGAGTGCTGGCGATCCGCTGCCCGAGTTCAGCACGGCGAGGCCGAGGAACGGCGAGCGGCGGCGCGGGCGAGGAGCGGCGGCGGACCGCCAGCACTACACAACCACCACCGAGGGACCCCCAGCTGAGCGTGGAGCCTGCCGGCACGGGGCAGTTGATGAGTGCTGGCGGTCCGGTACGCGGGTGCGGCGAGCGGCAGGAGCGACGGCGCCGGCGTGGCCGAGGAGCGGCGAGCCCGGGCGCGCGAGGAGCGGCGAGTGCGGGCGTGGCCGAGGGGCGGCGGCGGACCGCCAGCACTACACAACCACCACCGAGGGACCCACCTGAGCGTGGAGCCTGCCGGCACGGCGCAGTTGATGAGTGCTGGCGGTCCGGTACGCGGGTGCGGCGAGCGGCAGGAGCGACAGCGCCGGCGTGGCCGAGGAGCGGCGAGCCCGAGCGCGCGAGGAGCGGCGAGTGCGGGCGTGGCCGAGGAGCGGCGGCGGACCGCCAGCACTACACAACCGCCAGCGACGCCGCGCGCTGAGCGTGGAACCTGCCGGCAGAACCC
>NZ_JBFAKS010000095.1:0-2994 GCF_040655855.1 Kribbella sp. NPDC050281
GCGCTCGACGAAGACCTCTGAGCGTTGCCCATCGCTTGAGTGGCCAACAATCGCTCACCGGCATGTCCGATGAGCACCACACACCGGCCCCCACACCTGCACCGCACCACCCACCCCTCGCTCCTGTCCCCCAGATCTCGCAAAGGATGAGGTAAAGATGTCGAAGACCCGAGTCGTGATCACCGGGCTCGGAGCCACCACGCCGCTCGCCGGCGACGTGTCCGGTACCTGGGAAGGCCTGCTGGCCGGTCGCTCCGGCGCGCGCCGGCTCACCGACGAGTGGGTGCAGAACCTCGCGGTCCAGATCGCGGCCCCGGCCGCGGTCGAGCCCACCGAGGTGATCGAGCGGGTGAAGGCCCGCCGCCTGGACCGGAACGCACAGCTGGCCGTGGTGGCCGCCCGTGAGGCGTGGGCCGACGCCGGCCTGGAGGACTCCGGGCTGGACAAGGAGCGGCTCGGGGTCGCGGTCGCGTCCGGCATCGGTGGCCTGCACACCACCCTGTCCAACTACGACGCCCTGAAGACCAACCCGCGCCGGGTGTCGCCGCTGGCGATCCCGATGCTGATGCCGAACTCGTCCGCGGCGTACGTGAGCCTGGAGTTCGGCGCCAAGGCCGGCGTCCACACGCCAGTCTCGGCCTGTGCCTCCGGCAACGAAGCGATCGCGCTCGGCCTGGACCAGATCCGGCTGGGCCGCGCGGACGTCGTACTGGCCGGTGGGACCGAGGGCGCGATCATGGCCCTGCCGCTGGCGGCGTTCGGGCAGATGATGGCGTTGAGCAAGCGCAACGACGAGCCGGAGCGGGCCTCGCGGCCGTGGGACGTGGACCGCGACGGATTCCTGCTCGGCGAGGGCGCCGGGGTCCTGGTGCTGGAGTCGTACGAGCACGCCAAGGCGCGCGGCGCCAAGATTTACGCCGAGCTGGCCGGCGCGGGCATCTCCGCCGACGGCCACGACATCGCGCAGCCCGACCCGACCGGGTCCGGTGCGCGGCGGGCGATGGAGCGGGCGCTGGTCGAGGGCGACCTGACCCCGGCCGACATCTTCCACATCAACGCGCACGCCACCTCGACCCCACAGGGCGACATCGCGGAGTCGCTGGCGATCCGGTTGGCGCTCGGCAACGACGCCGACCACGCGGTGGCGACCGCGCCGAAGTCGATGATCGGTCACCTGCTCGGCGCGGCCGGTGCGGTCGAGTCGATCGCGACCGTGCTCGCGCTGCACCACCGCCTGGTGCCGCCGACCATCAACGTGGACAAGCTCGACGACCAGATCGAGCTGGACGTCGCGACGGAACAGCGCAAGCTGGCCGACGGGGACCTCGCGGCGCTGAACAACTCATTCGGCTTCGGCGGTCACAACGCCGCCATTGCCTTCAAGACGGTGTAGCCCAGCCGCCAGTCGCCCGGCGAACGGTACGCCGTACGCCGGGCGACGCCGCAGTTTCCTTCTCACCCCGGAGGACCTATGACCACCGCCCCCGTAGTACCCAAGCCCGTCAAGCTGCCCCGCGAGCAGGACCCACGCAATCCGGTCACCCGACTGACCGCCCTGCTCGACCCCGGCAGCCTGGCGCTGATCACCCCGGACAACCTGTCCGGGATGGTCGCGGCGCGTGGGACCGTCGAGGGCGCACCCGTGATCGCCTTCTGCTCCGACGCCACCGTGATGGGTGGCGCGATGGGCGACGAGGGCTGTGACGTCGTGGTCCGGGCGTACGAGGTCGCCCGGCAGGAGCAGGTGCCGATCATCGGCCTGTGGCACTCCGGCGGCGCCCGACTGGCCGAAGGCGTGCTCAGCCTGCATGCGGTCGGGAAGATCTTCTACGCGATGACACAGGCGTCGGGGAAGATCCCGCAGATCTCCGTCGTCCTCGGTCCGGCCGCGGGCGGAGCGGCGTACGGGCCGGCGCTGACAGACATCGTCATCCTCGGGCCGGAGGGCCGGATCTTCGTGACCGGTCCGGACGTGGTCCGTTCCGTCACCGGCGAGGACGTGGACATGCTCCGCCTCGGCGGGCCCGAGCCGCACGGCCGCCGGTCCGGCGTCGTCCACATCACCACCGACTCTGAGGCCGCGGCGATCGAGCGAGCCCGCCGGGTCACCGACCTGCTCGCGAACCAGGGAACGGTGGCGCCCAGCGTTCCCGACACCGACCTGTCCGGGCTGCTGCCGGAGTCGGCCAAGCGCGCGTACGACGTCCATCCGCTGGTTGGAGGGGTGCTCGACGAGGACTCCTCGGTCGAACTGCACCAGCGCTGGGCACCGAACATCGTCACCACGCTGGGCCGACTCGGCGGTCGCACCGTCGGCGTGATCGCGAACAACCCGCTCCGGCTGGGTGGTTGCCTCGACGCGCTATCGGCGGAGAAGGCGGCCCGGTTCGTCCGGATGTGCGACGCGTTCGGCGTACCGCTGGTCGTTCTGGTCGACGTGCCCGGGTACCTGCCCGGTGTCGGCCAGGAGTGGGACGGCGTCGTACGGCGTGGTGCGAAGCTCCTGCACGCGTTTGCAGAGGCCGTCGTACCGCGGGTGACGCTGGTGACCCGGAAGACGTACGGCGGTGCCTACATCGCGATGAACGCGCGATCTCTGGGCGCCACGCGCGTGTTCGCCTGGCCGCGCGCGGAGGTGGCCGTGATGGGCGCGGTCGCCGCGATCCGGGTGCTGCACCGGCGCAAGCTCGCCGAGGTCGACCCCGAACTGCGCCCGCAGGTCGAGGCCGAACTCGCCGCCGAACACGAGAAGCTGGCCGGAGGCATCGACCGCGCCCGCGAGATCGGCGTCGTCGACGAGGTCGTCGACCCCGCCAAGACCCGCACCGCCCTGGCCACCGCGATCGCCGATGCCGAAGCCACCGGCCGCACTCGTGGTGCCCACGGCAACATCCCGCTGTATCCGAGCTCACCATCGTCCACGTGCCGCGCGCGCCTCAGGACTTCCCGCCTCCCGGCGTCTGGATCGACCCCGAGGACACCCCGTGGTACCAC
>NZ_JBFAKS010000096.1:0-2804 GCF_040655855.1 Kribbella sp. NPDC050281
ACGTCGTTGATCGCGACCACCTCGATACCGCTCGACGTCCGCTCGAGCACACAGCGCAGGTAGTCGCGCCCGATCCGCCCGAACCCATTGATCCCCACCCGTACGCTCATGATCGACCCCTCAGTCGGTTGTCTCCGTCCCCTTCATTCGACCGGTCGGCCAAGGGTCGTCGGCAGGGTCGAAGGTCCCGGCGTCGACTGCCGTACGACTGCCGTACGACTGCCGGCGTGCCACCCAGCAGGAAGGCACCCGAGCTCGTGAGGATCCCGATCCACAGCCACTGTCAGCAGAGCCGAAGGTCCCGCTGAGGACGCGTCTTGGTGCCCTGACCGGACGGCCGGCACCGGCGGACGGTGGAAGTGATGAGCAAGGAGGCAGTCATGGATGAGAAGGTCGTCGATCGGCCCCTTCCGGCCGACAACGACGAGACGCTGCGCAAGCAGGCGGTCGAGGATCTCCGCAAGCGGCATGACCTCGCGGGACACATCCTCGCCTACCTGACGGTGAACACCTTCCTGGTGGTCATCTGGTACCTGACCGGTGCGGGATTCTTCTGGCCGGCCTTCCCGATGTTCGGCTGGGGCATCGGAGTCGTCTTCCACGCGTGGGACGTGTTCTGGCCGCAACCGAGCGAGACCGCGGTCCGGGCCGCGATGGACCGCATCGCCCGCCGCAGGTGACAACAGTCCAGAAGGCCTGCCCCGACTCGGGGCAGGCCTTTCGACTGGACGCAGAGGACCGGCTCACCGGACCGGAACCGTCTTGATGACGGCGGATCTCGTGGCCTGCGACCACCTGTCCAAGGTCTGCTCCCGGCGAGCCGGTCGTTCCCCTGCATCTCCAGAGTCGTCGATTCCACGCCGCGAGGTCAGGGCCCAAGGTCCCGAGCTCCCGGACCACCCGACCTATCGCGGGACGAACCGTCAGTCCCGGATCAGCACGTCGGCGATCGGGCGGCGGGGAGTCGGTGGGACGGGGCGCCCGTAGCCGAAGCGGATCACAGTCTGGGGCCGTTGCCAGGGTCCGAGAGGATCGTTGATCTGCCAGCGCAGGCCCTCATGCTCGATCACCTGGTTGAGCAGTGACGTCGAGACCCCTTGTGCGGTAGCTTCCAGCAGCACTCCCTCGAGTGCCTGGCCGGCGCGGAGCCATTCGATCGGTCCGTCGTACCGGGTCGCCAGCACCGCGAACTGCGGTGCACGCTCGAAGTCCGCCACCGGTCTCGACTCATCGGCCTCGGTGGCTGCCAGATCACGCACGACCGGATTGCCACCCGCGATCCGGGGCCCGAGCGCACTCGACGGCACGCCGTCGTACGCGCGGTCGCCCCCGACCCACCGGCGCCGCTCCGCCGAGCGGCCGCGGTCCCCGTCGTCCGCGTCCACCGCCTCATTCGTTGCCATCTGCAACCACCACTGCCCCGGCGGCCGATCGAGCCACTGCAGGACGGCTCCCTCGATCCGCGCACGCAGCCCGAGTTCCGCCCGGACCTGGTCCGGCACCCGCTCGTCGCTGAACGGCTCCCGGTTCGTCCGGCGTTGCAGGATGTACGGCGCCAGGCCGGCCATCGCACCGGTCAGCGGTGCGTCGAGTTCCACCACCGCCACGAGGTCAGGCCGGCGCTGGTCCATCAGATGGCGGACCTGTGAGCCGATCCCGCGGGCCGCCGCGGCCACCCGCAGATTGAAGATCGCAGCCCCCAGCGAGACGTACAACATCCGCCGCGACGGATCCTCGGCGGGCAGCTCCCGCTCACGATCCCGGTACACCTCGACCTCCCAGCCGGCGAACCGGAACCGCCACGGCTGGGTGTTGTGCATGGACGGGGCCGCCACCGCCGCCCGCAGCATCGCATCGCGATCCGCGTCCGTCGGCTCGGCCCCCGGCCGCATCGTTTCCCTCATCGCTCTCACCTCAGTGGACATAGGCCTGGATCTCGTTGATCAACGCGGTGAGCACGACCTTCGCGTCACCGAACAGGGTGCGACCTACCGCACGATCGTTCTCCCTGCCTCGACGAGTCCGTGCACCTTCGAGCGAACGCCGACTCCATCGGCCCCCGTAGGGCCAAAAGCCCCGTCCGCTCGGACCGATCGGCCGATGCGGAGGCTGCCCGGGCGAACGATGCTTGCATCAGATCGGCTCCGGAGGTGGACCGTGCATCAGCTGCACTCGAAGGTCGTGCCCGTGCCCTGGGCCCGGCGACTCGTGATCGACGCCGCCCGGGCCGCCCAACGCCGCCACGCCATCCACGGACTGTTCGACGTCGACGTGACCTCGGCCCGCGGGGCGTTGCGACGACATCATGAGACAACCGGTGAGGATGTCTCGTTCACCGCCTTCGTCGTCGCCTGTGTGGCTCGCGCGGTCGCCGCCGATCCCACGGTCCAGGCGTACCGCGACCTCCGCGGACGGGACGTGATCTTCGACCAGGTCGATATCGGTCTGCCCGTCGAGGTCGACGTGGACGGCAGCCCGTTCGCGTTCACCCATGTGCTGCGCGATGCCGGCCACCGCACCGTGGAGGAACTGCACCGCGAGATCCACGATGTCAAGGCGGATCCCTACCTCAGTCCGTCGGTCCGCAAGGCACCGTGGGCACGCGCCTACCTGATCCTGCCCGGCTTCGTGCGCGTCCGCTTGCTCGGGATGCTGCACCGGTTGCCTCATCGCCAACGGGCGCTGGCAGGAACCGTCGGCGTGACAGCGGTCGGAATGTTCGGCGCCGGTGGCGGCTGGGGAATCGCCTTCCAGCTGCACACACTGAGCATCGTCATCGGCGGCATCACCCGGCGTCCGATGCT
>NZ_JBFAKS010000097.1:0-1920 GCF_040655855.1 Kribbella sp. NPDC050281
TTCAATCCGCCAGTAACACCATGAAAATGAATAGCACCATCTTTATGAAGCTCAGGGATCATAATATAATCGAATTTTCCATGCTTCTTTCTCATACGTTCAAGCCATCGTCCCATTTTCTCAAATGCAACAGCATAATTATATCTATCAGAATCAAAAGTCAAAGTCCAAAAATAGTTGAATTCATTAGATAATACATAATCTTTTATTTTGGTACGAATTTTCCATAGATTTCTAATTTTCTCTAACTCTTTTTCGTCGTCAGTTTTCTCGGTTTTTTCAGAAATAGATACATCGATAGAATCATCATCAATTTTAACGATTAATGCATTCTTATAAACCGTCAATGTCTTGTCGCCGTTGGGATAGGACTTTATTTTAGTCTTGTATAGTCTCGTCATATTTCTTCCGTTAAGTTACCCGTATGTCAAGTAGACGGGCAACAGCGAATCCCCCTTCCTTTTCCATATTTCATCCGAAATGAATAATCAAATATATTGTTAAAAAATGAACAGAGACAATATAGCCGAATTTATGGAAAGGTGCAGAAATGCTTGCCACGCTCACGCGCGGACTGCATTTGCTGCCCCTCTTTCCATAAAAGTCACTTTATATGTTTTCTATCCTTTAATACAACAATTTTTAGTTATCCATTTCATGCTATAATATAGCAATGCGAATGCGTTATTGTCTCATGAATGCCTGCGAAGCGGATTGAACACTAACCATTCGTTTTTTTATATCTTTTTTCAATAAGTTGTCTCGCACTTGAGACAATTCATCTCTATACCAATCTATTTTCGTTTCTAAAGCCTCTGACATATCCGCACCATGTTCTAGCGCCAAATAATCTAATACCTCTAATTGAGCTGTTATAAGTCCAATTTCATAAACAGAATCTTTTGTTTTTTCTTTCATGCTTTTCTCTCCTTAAATTTATTTCGTGTACATATTATGTACATTTAACCGCCTGTTAGAAAGGGCTGTTAATATATCTATAACCGCAAGCATTGACAGCAGGAACCCGCTTACTGTGCAGAAATTAGGAGACTTCAGCCATGGAAACAACCAATCCTAAATTTCCACGCTGAAGCTTCAACAGGATAGCACAGACGCCCTACTGTAAATGCACCGCTACGCTTTGCTCAGATCTAAATCTAAAATAGGTAAACTTTCCATATTTAGCCGCCTGTTAGAGGGAGCTGCTACTAATTAAAGAGTTTTGTTTTCTTTAGCTTTAACATGTTCAAACATAGCGTTAGCTTCTTTAGTCATAGTCATGGAATCCGATTGACGTTTTATCGTATCAACACACATTGCTATATATGCATTCTTAGTAATCCCTATACGCTTTGCTTCAGCTACACAATAATCATTAAGTTCTTCCCCAAGCGACATAGAAAACTTAACATTCCCACTCACGTAATCACCTCCAAATCACTTTTATGTAACTAATATACCACCTGATAGGTTTTCAAGCAACAAAAAACTGCAATAGTTTTCAACCATTGCAGCACATGTTATAATTTATTTGATTTTATAGATCAAGCAAGTATCATTCTCATAGTCTGGTTGCAACCCCAGGCCTAAATCTTGCACACTATACTCAACCGCTGGTACTCTCAACCCACGAGAACACCAGTATTTTTTTTTGCCTTTTCCAACAATAGAATTTTGCATTTCTTTCGTAACATATTTAGTAATATAGCTTGCTGTTTTTTCCCGACTTCTAATTTTAGTAAGAGTAGTAAAACCATGATCCCAATCACTACAATTATATACTTTCACGCCTTTATGTTTAACGCCTGAATCACGTATAACAGCGTTCAATCCGCCAGTAACACCATGAAAATGAATAGCACCATCTTTATGAAGCTCAGGGATCATAATATAATCGAATTTTCCATGCTTCTTTCTCAT
>NZ_JBFAKS010000098.1:0-1916 GCF_040655855.1 Kribbella sp. NPDC050281
CCACCGGACGCCTGCACTACCGCATCCGCGACCGCAAACGATGGCGCGAGTTCCTCGGCTTCCTCAAAACCCTGCGCCGTCGCTGGCCCGACCAGCGTCTCCACCTGATCGTGGACAACTTCTCCCCGCACAAGCATCCCGAGGTCCGCGCCTGGTGCGCGACCAACCGCGTCGAGTTGGTGTTCCTACCGACCTACGCGTCCTGGCTAAACTGGATCGAGGCCGAGTTCGCCGCGCTGCGCTATTTCGCGCTCAACGGCACCGACCACCGCAACCACGCCGAGCAGAACGCCGCCATCGCCGCCCATGTCCGCTGGCGCGACGCCCGCACCCAACCCAAGACCAACTTCGCCGTCGACTCACCGATCCGAACCTGGACCAGTTACCCGATCAAGGCTGCGTGACAAGCCACTAGGATCAAGATTGTCAGTGGCGTCCACCAGAGTGGTGTGCGGCAGGCCCGGTGACGGGCGAGACGTCGTGTAGGGCGGCCATCGCGTGATCTTCTGGAGACCTCTCACAGTGCTTCAGAAAGCGACTCACGCGATGACCGCACCGAGCAGTATCGACCCTGCCCGTTTCCTGCACGAGCACCTGGCCTCCGCCTCCCCGGACCTGCTGCGCTCGATGCTGACCACCTTCATCAACACCCTGATGTCCGCCGAGGCCGACGCCGTCTGCGGCGCCAGCTACGGCGAATCGAGTCCTGACAGGACGAACGTGCGCAACGGCTACCGGCACCGCGAGTTCGACACCCGCGCCGGCACCCTCGATGTGGCGATCCCCAAACTGCGGCAGGGCAGCTACTTCCCAGACTGGCTGCTCGAGCGACGCCGCCGCGCCGAACGCGCCCTGACCACGGTGGTGGCCACCTGCTACCTGCTCGGCGTCAGCACGCGGCGGATGGAGAAGCTGGTCGAATCGCTCGGGATCACCCGCCTGTCCAAGTCCCAGGTCTCCACAATGGCCGCCGAACTCGACGCCCACGTCGCGGACTTCCGGACCCGCCCGCTCGACCAAGGCCCCTACACGTTCGTCGCCGCCGACGCCCTGGTGCTCAAGGTCCGCGAGGGCGGGCGGGTGGTCAACGTGCACGCCCTGCTCGCGACCGGCGTCAACGCCGACGGACACCGCGAGATCCTGGGCCTGCAGGTCACCTCGGCCGAGGACGGCGCCGGCTGGCTCGGGTTCTTCCGCGATTTGACCGCCCGCGGCCTGACCGGGGTCCGGCTCGTCACCTCCGACGCGCACCGCGGACTGGTCGAAGCCATCGGCGCCACCCTGCCCGGCGCGTCCTGGCAAAGGTGCCGCACCCACTACGCAGCCAACCTGATGGCCGCCACCCCGAAGGCGTCCTGGCCGTGGGTTCGTGCGTTGCTGCACTCGGTCTATGACCAGCCCGACGCCACCTCGGTGCACGCCCAGTTCGACCGCGTGTTGGACGCGGTGGCCGACAAACTCCCCAAGGTGGCCGAACACCTCGACACCGCCCGCGCGGACGTGCTGGCCTTCACCGGATTCCCGAAGGAACTGTGGCGCCAGATCTGGTCCAACAACCCCAGCGAGCGGCTGAACCGGGAGATCCGCCGCCGCACCGACGTGGTCGGCATCTTCCCCGACCGCGACTCCCTGATCCGCCTCGTCGGCGCCGTGCTGGCCGAGCAACACGACGAATGGGCCGAAGGACGCCGCTACCTCGGCCTCGACGTCCTGGCCCGCGCCCGCCTCACCGCCGTCCCCGACGCCCCCACCAACGCCGAGGAGGTGACAGCCACCGACACCAGCCCGGCGCTCAGCGCCTGACCAACCAGGAAGATCGCGCAACAACCGCCAAACACCACGCCAGCGGACTTGACCATCAGCCGTCATCCGGTCAGCCGCGATTAAGCATCCCGGACGCCACCCGTTGTCGTCAT
>NZ_JBFAKS010000099.1:0-1770 GCF_040655855.1 Kribbella sp. NPDC050281
CGTCAACTCACGCAGTACCGGCGCGCCGACCAGGTCACCCGCACCGATCGCCCAGTCCACGAACTGCGTCCCCGGCACCAACACCGTCCCATGGACCGCGTGATCAGCCAGCCACGGCTCCAGCGCCGTCGAGACCTTGGTGGTGACGACCACACCCCCGTCCGCCAGCCGCAACACCGAACGCTCGTCACCAGCGGCATCAAGCCAGAACCGCTGCCGCTGAAACGCATACGTCGGCAGATCAGCCGGAGCCACAGCCGGCACAACTGGCGCCCAATCCACCGAAACCCCAGCCGTATGCAACACCGCCGCAGCACGAAGCACATCAGACAAGCCGCCGCCGTCCCGCTTCAGCGTGCCGGTCACCACGCAGTCATCAACCGTCTCCACAATCCCCGGCAACAACACCGGATGCGCCGACACCTCAACAAACCGACGCAACCCATCACCCGCCGCCGAACGCACCGCAGCCTCGAAACACACCTCAGCCCGCAGATTCGTATACCAATAGCCGCCGTCCAGCCCGACCGGATCAACCAACTCCCCGGTCACCGTCGAATACCAGGGCACATCAGCGGCGTGAAACTTCACGTCACCCAGCCGCTCTTTGAGGATGTCCTCAACGGCTTCGACCTGGCCGGAATGCGACGCATAATCCACATCCACCCACCGGGTACGCGCCCGACCCCAGTCCACCGACTCCAACGCCGCCCGGTCCCCCGACACCACACACAAACCCGGACCATTGACCGCCGCCACACCCACACCCGGAATCTCAGCCACCCGGGCCCGAACCTCACCGGCGGGCAACGCCACCGACAACATCCCACCCCGACCCGACAACAACTCCGCGATCACCCCCGCCCGCACCGCCACGATCCGGGCACCCTCCTCCAGCGACAACGCCCCCGCGACAACAGCGGCCGCCACCTCACCCTGAGAATGGCCGATCACCGCCGCCGGACGCACCCCCAACGACCGCCACACCCGAGCCAAAGACACCATCACCGCCCACATCAACGGCTGCACAACCCGCACGTCACCATCGACCGCCTCAAACACCGAACGGCCCGTCCATCGTCGCAACGCCTGATCGCACTCGGCCATCGCCTCCGCGAACACCCGCGACTCCACCAACAACCGGCCAGCCATCCCCTCCCACTGCCAACCCTGACCAGCGAACACCCACACCACACCACCCGGCGTCGCCGGCACCGGCGGGACTTCCAGATCATCCACCGAGCCGCCCACCGCGACCGCCCGATACGGCAACAACGCCCGCCGCGCAAGACCAGCCGCCACCGCATGCGCCGACACCTCCGGCCGCCCCTCGACGTACGCGGCCAGCCGCTCGATCTGCGCCTGAAGCGCGGCCGGTGAACGCGCCGACAACAACCACACCACCGGCCCCTCCGGCGTGACAACCGGCTCCGGCTCCACCTCAGGCGCCTGCTCCACGATCACATGCGCATTCGTACCGCTGACCCCGAACGACGACACACCCGCCCGACGCGGACGACCAGCCTCCGGCCATTCGCTCGCCTTCGCCGCGAGTTCCACCGCGCCGGCCGACCAATCCACCTGCGGCGACGGCGCATCGACGTGCAACGACCGCGGCACCACACCATGCCGCATCGCCAGGACCATCTTGATCACACCGGCGATGCCACCCGCGGCCTGGGTGTGCCCCAGATTCGACTTGACCGACCCCAGCAGCAAAGGCTGCTCCCGATCCTGTCCGTAGGTCGCAAGAACGGCCTGCGCCTCGAT
>NZ_JBFAKS010000100.1:0-1713 GCF_040655855.1 Kribbella sp. NPDC050281
CGCCTCCATCGCCGCGATGGGTGCCGGCATGGAGGAAGCCGGTCGTGAGCGGGACTGATCTCATGAGTGAGGGCCAAGGCCAGCCGGGCTTCGATGGCGATGTCGTCGGCCAGGTCGGGGTAATCGAGCTCGTCGTCCCAGAGGTGGAGCGTCGCGCTGGCGGCGGCCAAGAGTTCGTCGGCCTTGATCTGGTTCCAGGCACCGCGTGAGTGTCGGTGCAGGAAGCGGGCCAGTCGGGTTCTGATGCTCCTATAGATGTCAAGCGGCGGATTCTTGATCGTTTTTGGTGATGATCTGGTAGAGCTCGCGGGCGATGTAGCGTTTGAGGCAGCGGATGATCTCCTTCTTGGAGAGTCCCTCTTTGGTGCGTCGTTCCATGTAGGCGCGGGTGCGGGGGTCCCAGCGCAGGCGGACCAGAGTGATGCGGTAGAGGGCGCAGTTGGCTTGCCGGTCACCGCCTCGGTTGAGGCGGTGGCGGTGGGTCTTGCCGCTGGAGGCGGGGATGGGGGCGGCGCCGCAGAGCATGGCGAAGGCGGCCTCGCCGGCGAGCCGGTCGTGGTTTTCTCCGGCGGTGACCAGGAGTTGGCCGGCGGTGTCGGGGCCGACGCCGTGGGTCGCGATGAGGTCGGGGTTGATACTGGTGACGAGTGGTTCCAGGAGCTCGTCCAGGTCGGCGATCTCGATGGTGAGCTGCTGGTGGCGGCGGGCGAGGGACCGAAGGGCGATCTGCGCGGCGGTGGCTGGGCGGGCGGCGTCGGTGCGGTCCGGACGCAGGGCCGCGCAGGTGGTGATGAGCTTGGCCAGGGGCAGGCCGCGCAGTCGTTCGCGCAGCTCGGCCGGGGCGGTGACGATCAGTGCCTTGATCTGGCGCTGGGTATCGGCTCGCTGGTCGACCGCGCTGCGGCGGGCGACACGCAAGTTCCGCAGGGCCTCGATCCGTCCGTCCCGTTGCTTGGGCAGGCCGGTCCGCTCGCCCGCCAGGGCCGCCTTGGCCGCTTGGATGGCGTCGATCGGGTCGGACTTGCCCTGGAACCGGCGGGTCTTGCGATCAGGCCGGTCCACCTCGACCACCTGGACCTGCCGCTCGCGCAGCAGCCGGGCGAGCCCGGCCCCGTAGACCCCGGTCCCCTCCACCCCGACCATTGCCAGGCGCCCGAACGAGCACATCCATGTCAGCAGGGCCTCATACCCTGCCGATGTGGCCGGGAACTGCTCGGTGCCCAGCACCCGCCCGATGAGATCAATCACGGCGGCGGTGTGGGTGTCCTGGTGCGTGTCGACGCCACCGGCAACGTCGAAGTCCGGCTCGTCATGCGATGTAATGGAGGGCATCGTCGTCCTGTGCTCTTGACCATGGGCAGGGCGGCACGCACCAGCCGGGCAACGCGGACAAGACAGAGAAGGGGCCTCTGGCCAGGCTCCTATAAGGTCACAACGCCACGTCCAGTGAGTGCGCACGAGCACCTCCCGGCCGAAGCCGACAGATCCCGTTGAAGACCCGAAGTCAGTCAGTCGGTGGGTCAGACCTCGGCGGGAGGTGCTCACCTACATCATCTCTGTCAGCCGGTGCGGTGGCGGCGGGCCCACGCGCGGCGGGTCTGGGCGCGCCAGGTCAGGAAGTCGTAATGGCCGCCGAAACTCGCCCAGGCGATGCCCATCAGCAGGTTCCAGCCGAAGTGCAGGCTTGGCACCGCGGCGTACTGGTTGACGAAG
>NZ_JBFAKS010000101.1:0-1594 GCF_040655855.1 Kribbella sp. NPDC050281
CTGACCTGACCCTATGTGGGCCGGGCGTGGGCCGTGCCCCCTTCCCTGCTCAGTCCGGCGAACGTACGTTCCCGGTGATATCTACGAGCTCGGGAAGGAGGCCCGACGATGTCTGTGTACGTCGGAATCGATGTGCACCGCAAGCGTTCGCAGGTGGCGGTGATCGACCAGGCCGGGGAGGCGCTGGTCAACAGGAACGTGCCGAACGGGATCGAGACGGTGTTGAAGGTGATCGGGGATCTGCCGATCGGGACGCCGGTGGCGTTCGAGGCCGCGTTCGGCTGGGGATGGCTGGTCGAGCTGCTCGACGACTACGGGTTCGAGCCGCATCTGGTGCACCCGTCGCGGTGCAAGGCGATCGCCTCGGCGCGGTTGAAGAACGACAAGGTCGACGCGCACATCCTGGCGCAGTTGCTGCGCGCCGATCTGCTGCCGGAGGCGTGGATCGCGCCGCCGGCGGTGCGTCAGCTGCGGGCCAGGCTGCGGCACCGGATCCAGCTGGTGCGGCTGCGCACCCTGCTGCGCAACCGGATCCACGCAATCCTGGCCGACCACGGCCACGACCGGGCGGAGGGCTGCTGGAGCGGCCCGGGGCGCCGGTGGCTGGCCGGGCTGGAGCTGCCGGCCGCGTCGCGGGAGGTGATCGAGGACTGCCTGGCGATGATGGAGGCGGTCCAGGTCCCGATCGAGCGCCTCGACACCGAGGTTCACCAGCACGCCAGGGCCGACCCGCGGGTCAAGGTACTCACCCGGCTGCCCGGCGTCGGCGAGCTGACCGCGCTGGTCATGCTGGCCGAGATCGGCGACATCGACCGGTTCGGTTCGGCCCGCAAGCTGGCCGCCTGGGCCGGGCTCACCCCGACCGTGCGCGGCTCGGACCTGGTCGTCCGGCACGGGCACATCTCCAAACAGGGCTCGACCTGGCTGCGCTGGATCCTCTGCGAGGCCGCGCAAACCGCCAAACGCTCACCGCAGTTCGCGACCACCTACCAGGCGATCAGCCAGCGCCGCGGCAAGAAGATCGCCACCACCGCGATCGCCCGCAAGCTGCTGACCCGCGCCTACCACCTGCTCACCGACACCGACAACACCAGCCCGACCACCAACAAGACACACACCATCACCGCCGCCACGCCGGCGCCGAGACCGGGAGGATCACCCCACCGGGCGAGCTCGCAAAACCGCATGAGCCGGCCCAGCCGCGCTCGATGACCTGACTGAGCAGCCCGGGTCCCCGGACACCACGGTCATGGCCGCCCCCGCCACCTGGCTAGGCGACCGAATGGGTGCATGAGAGACCCTCTCCGACAACCACACTCACCCCGGGGACAACCACCACCACCCGTACCAACCCCCAAGGGCTTCCTCGGCACCGATCATCCGCCGCCGCTCGTCGGCGTCAAGCTCGTTCGTCCTCGGCTCCGCCTCCGGGCGCTCCAGCCTGACACCTCCCACCCGACGGCGACACAACGGCCAGCCACGAGGAATCCCGCACAACAACAACCACCCCGAACCCCCGGCGACAACTCAACATCACCGGGGGCAAGACCCCACGCGCCCTTGACACACCCGGCCCACATGGGTGCGGTTTTGT
>NZ_JBFAKS010000102.1:0-1570 GCF_040655855.1 Kribbella sp. NPDC050281
TTCGGTGGTGCGGCCGTGGCCGGTGTGTCGGTGATGCTGCTGGCCGGGTCAGGCAGCGGCCGGGTCAGTCCGGTCCGGTTGGCGCTGGCCGGTGTTACGGCGAGCAGTCTGTTGATCTCGCTGACGCAGGTGCTGATTATCTTCGACGAGAACTCGACCGACAGCGTGTTGTTCTGGCTGGTCGGCGGGGTGAACTTCGGTACCTGGCAGGACGTTCGCAACCTGCTGCCGTGGTTGGTGCTGGGTTTGATCGGTGCGTTCGCGATGGCACGGCCGCTGAATCTGCTGGCGCTGGGCGATGACATGGCGCGTGGTCTGGGCCAGAACGTCGAGCGGACCCGGATGATCGGGTCGGGGCTGGTGATCGTGTTGTGTGGCGCGGCGGTGTCGGTGGCCGGCCCGGTGGCCTTCATCGGTTTGATTGTGCCGCACATCATGCGCCGGATCGTGGGTTCGAGCTACACGGTTTTGTTGCCGTTGTGTGCGGTCGGCGGTGGGGTGCTGGTGCTGTATGCCGACATTTTGTCGCGCTATGTCAAGCCGCCGTTCGAGGTCCCGGCCGGTGTGGTGACCGCCCTGATCGGTGCACCGATCTTCGTGTATCTGGCCCGTCGGCAGAAGGTGACCTCATGACCAGTACGGCGATTCTGGCGCAGCATGTACGCCGGACCTCTCTGGCCAGGCGGCATCCGGCCGCGTTGATGGGGACGCTGGGTGTGTTGGCGGTGGTGCTGAGTTTCTACAGTCTCAGCGTCGGCGCGACGGATGTGTCGATGGGTGATGTGTTGCGTGCGGTGGTCGGTGACACGAGCGATCAGGCGGCGCAGATCGTGGTGCAGTTCCAGTTGCCGCGGGTGCTGTTGGCGTGGCTGGTCGGGATCGCGTTGGCGGTGTCGGGTGCGGTGATGCAGGGCGTGATCCGTAACCCGCTGGCCGCGCCGGATGTGGTCGGCGTGACCAAGGGGGCCGGGTTCGCGGGGATGGTGTTGCTGCTGGCGGTCCCGGGGGTGCCGGTGTTCGCGGTCGTCCCGGCCGCGTTCGTGGGTGGCCTGGCCGCGGCCGCGTTGGTGTATCTGCTGGCCTATCGCCGCGGCGCGACGCCGGTGCGGATCGCGCTGGTCGGGATCGCGGTCTCGGCCGCGTTCGAGGCCGGGATCCGGTTCCTGCTGGTGCGCAACCCGCTGGATGTGTCGGCGGCGTTGATCTGGCTGACCGGCAGCCTGTTCGGGCGGTCGATGGGCTCGGTGCTGCAGATCCTGCCGTGGGTGCTGGTGCTGGTGCCGCTGATCGTGGTCTGGGCCCGCAAGCTCGACGTCCTCGGCCTGGGCGACGACCTGGCCGCCGGGCTGGGCGAGCCGGTCGAGAAGACCCGCCGGCTGCTGCTGCTGTTCGCGGTCGCGCTGGCCTCGGCCGCGGTGGCGGTGTCGGGCACGATCGGCTTCGTCGGACTGATCGCCCCGCACATGGCCCGCCGCGTCTTCGGCGGCCGCCACCTCGCGTCGATCCCGGCCGCGGCGTTGTTCGGCGTGTTGCTGATGCTGTTCGCCGACATGATCGGCCGCGGCCTGGC
>NZ_JBFAKS010000103.1:0-1409 GCF_040655855.1 Kribbella sp. NPDC050281
GTCGAGGTGTCCGGGGTAGGTGAGCAGCGGTTCCAACCACCCTGCGCCGACTTCGCGCGGGTAGCCGGCCACCGCGAACGACGCGGACACGGCACCGGGCAGCGTGATGGTCCGCACGCCCACACCGACAGCAGCGGGATGGGCCAGGACACCGGGCTCGTGATCGCGGGTGCGGCGGCGCAGTTTCATGACGTACTCCTGGTCGAGGCGGAGGTGATGAGTTCGTCGGGCAGGGCTTGGCCGGCGGGATGCGCGGCTCCGGGGTCGAGGCACTCGGTGAGCGCCTGGGCGGACTCATCGGCGTCCAGAACGCGGGTGGTGATGCCGAGTGCGGCCAGGGCGCGTTCGGCTTCTGCGGCGCGGCGCAAGACGACCGCGGCCGAGGCGTCGCGCCGGACCGAGCGCCGTCCTCGGCTGCGGGCGGGGTGGTCGCGGAGCACGACGAGGACCTGGCGGGTCAGCAGCTCGCGCGAGGTGTTCAGGTCGACCAGGTAGGCGGCGTGCTCGCGCGCCGCCTGGGCCAGCGCCGCGTGCGGCAGCTCGTCGGCTCGCGCGTCGATGGTTTCGACCAGGCCGGTCAGGTCGGCCAGCCGGGCTCGGGCCAGCAACTGCACGGGCGCTTCCAGCGAGTTCAGCCACCGGCCAAACCCGCCAACCAGAGCGGCCTGCTCGCCCGTGGTGCGCAGGTGGAACGACAACGTGCCGGTCTCCACCAGCACGGCGACGCCGCCGTCGGTGAGTTCGAGCGCACCGTCCGTGTGGATCGCCCGCACCGGAAGCCGCAACGGGGCGGGCAGCTTGCCGCGCAGGCGACACCACCGAGGCGGCCCTGTGACCCCATCGGGCGCGGCCACCAGCCGCTTGTTGGCCCGGCCGTGCAGCAGTGCGGCCAGCGCGAACCGATCGAGGCTCAGCCCGTCCCGCCGTCCGAGCGCGATGGCGATGCCCAAGGCGACGAGCGGCAGCAGGATCGCCGCCAGGATGACCACGGGCAGGAGCCGGTGGAGCAGGTAGTAGACGGCGGCGGCGATCCCACCGGTCAAGGCGACGATGAGGAGCTGGCGGATGGTGAGCCCGTAAGCGATCTTGTCGGGCTGGTTGATGTCGGCCGGGATGCGGGCCAGCAGCGGCGGCGGCTCGGCGTCGTGTTTCATCGGTTCCCCCCTTTGGGCTGGCGCGGGGTGCGGCGGGGTGGCGGGTCGAGCCGCAGGCGGAGCTGGCCGGGGCGCGGTTGGCGGGTGGGCATGCCGGGGAGCCGGTCTTGCACCCACGGCGGCCGGGGGCGAATCCACGGCCCCGAAGCCGAGGGCATGGCCCTGGACGCGCCGGGTGGTGTGGGTGGGCGCGGGACGCGGGTGACGGGGAACGGCAGCGCGAGCTGGGTGCCCTGCCGGGCACGCCTGGCCGAG
>NZ_JBFAKS010000104.1:0-1370 GCF_040655855.1 Kribbella sp. NPDC050281
GGTGTGTGAGTACCTGCGCCAGTACCACGTCCCCTTCGTGGCCGCGGGCCGCGACGAGGGCAAGCTCAAGAAGTCGATGGACTCCCACGTCGCCGCGCGACCTCATCGAGGCCTGCCGGGCGGCGATGCGCGGCGAGCCCTTCCTCTACCCCGGCGCCGTCACCGCGCTGATCCGTGACTATCTGCACCGCCACGAGCACGGCGATCCCCTGCCCGACAGCCTGCTGACCGCCCGCGAGGAGGAGATCGTCAAGCTCATCGCCGAGGGTCACTCCACCAAGGCCATCGCCGACACCCTGGTCATCAGCCCCAAGACCGTGGACCGCCACCGCACGAACATCCTGGCCAAGCTCGGCCTCAACGACCGCCTCGACCTGACCCGCTACGCCATCCGGGCCGGTCTGGTCGAGCCCTGACCCCGAGCGGCGATGTCGGGTATGGTGCGGCCCTGAATCCCGCTAACGATCAAGAACCGGAGACCCCCATGGTGATCGAGCAGACGGCGCTGCCGGGCATCGGGCTCAAACACGAGTTCACCTCCAGCGCGGGCCGCAGGATCGGGGTGGTCTCCCACCGCACCGGCCGCCGCGATCTGATCATCTACGACCCCGACGATCCCGACAGCGCCTGCGAGGACATCGTCCTGAACGACGACGAGGCCGACGCCCTGGCCGAACTCCTCGGCGCGCCCCGCATCGTCCAGCGGCTCAACCAGCTGCACAAGCAGGTCGAAGGCCTGGTCAGCGTCCAGCTGCCGATCACCGGCGACAGCCCGTACACCGACCGGCAGATGGGTGACGCCCGCGTGCGCACCCGCACCGGCGCCTCCATCGTGGCCGTCGTCCGCGCCGGCCGGGTCATCACCAGCCCCGCCCCCGACCTCGCCCTGCTGGCCGGCGACGTCATCGTCGTCGTCGGCACGGCCGAGTCCACCGCGGCGGTCGCCGAGATCCTCGCCGGCCGGCAGAACCTGGTCATGTTCGGCCGGCTGTTCGGGCTGGGCAAGGCCGCCGCCCGCGCCCGCGCCGACGAACTGCTCCGCTCGTTCGACCTCACCGAGGCGGCCGACCGGCCGGTCTCGACGTACTCCGGCGGGATGCGGCGCCGGCTCGACATCGCGGCGGGCCTGATCCTGGCCCCGGCGGTGCTGTTCCTCGACGAGCCGACCACCGGTCTCGACCCGCGGGCCCGCAACGAGGTCTGGACCACCGTGCGTGGGGTCGCCGCGCGGGGCACGACGGTGCTGCTGACCACGCAGTACCTGGACGAGGCCGACCAGATGGCCGACCGGATCTCGGTGATGAACCACGGCCGGGTCATCGCCTCCGACACCCCCGACGCGCTGAAGCGCCAGCTCGGCGGCGATCGCG
>NZ_JBFAKS010000105.1:0-1364 GCF_040655855.1 Kribbella sp. NPDC050281
AGCTGGGCGAGCGTGATCTCGACTGGGCCGAGCTGACCGCCGCGGCGAAGCCGGCCGATCCGGTCCCGTCCCGAATCCTCCCAACCACCCCCATCACCCAGCCCCGCCCAGGCCGGCACCCTCCCCAGTCCAGGTGGGCACCCAGCCCAGGTCGGCACCCAGTCCAACCCAGGTCGGCACCCAGTCCAACCCAGGTCGGCACCCAGCCCAGCCCACGTCGGCGCACACAACCCCAGCCGATGTGACCCCCGGCCCACGCCTAGTGCTGTGACCGGAAATGATCGCCGGGTTGGCGGGTAGGTCGCTCCTGCCGGTTGGATGGACTGATCACGTTCAATCGGTGCTCGGGAGGCCAGGTGACGCAACCGGTCAGGGTTCGCAGGCTCACGGATCCAGAAGGGCAGAAGCTGCAGCGGATCGTGCGGCGCGGCACGATGAGCACGGTGCGCTATCGGCGGGCGATGATCCTGCTGGCCTCGGCCGGTGGCAACACGGTGCCGGTGATCGCTCGGCTGGTGCAGGCCGATGAGGACACCGTGCGCGCTGTGATTCATCGCTTCAACGAGATTGGGCTGGCCTGCCTGGACCCTCGGTGGGCGGGAGGCCGTCCCCGCCTGCTGAGTCCTGAGGACGAAGACTTCGTCGCGCAGACGGCCACGACCCGCCCGGTCAAGCTCGGCCAGCCCTTCACCCGCTGGTCCATCCGCAAACTCCTCGTATACCTCCACCGGCTGCCCGGCCGTGCCTTCACCCTCGGCCGGGAGGCGTTACGCACGCTGTTGTCCCGCCGCGGGATCACTTTCCAGCGCACCAAGACCTGGAAGGAGTCCCCGGATCCGGACTTCGAGGCCAAGCTGGATCGCATCGAGTACGCCCTCACCCAGCGGCCCGAGCGCACCTTCGCCTTCGACGAGTTCGGACCGCTCGGCATCCGCCCCACCGCCGGATCGGGCTGGGCACCACAAGGCGAGCCGGACCGGCTACCGGCCACCTACCACCGCACCCACGGCGTCACCTACTTCCACGGCTGCTACTCCGTGGGCGATGACCTGCTGTGGGGCATCAACCACAGGCGCAAAGGCATCGACCACACCTGGGCCGCCCTACGCTCGATCCGCGCCGCCCGCCCAGACGGCGCCCCGATCTACGACCCGGCCAGCCGGCGCTGGGCGACGACACCACCGCCGACCACGACGACGCGGCGGCCGGCCAGGTCCAGGCCGACGAGGTACGGATCCACGTGCGACATCATCCCGCGACCACGTGCCCGTGTCCGTGTCCGTGGCCGTGCCCATGACCGTGGGACGGGTCGTCGGGGTGGTGGTGCGGGGTCTGGGCGGCACCGAGCTTGTCCTCGAAGCCGG
>NZ_JBFAKS010000106.1:0-1345 GCF_040655855.1 Kribbella sp. NPDC050281
CCCCGGGTTTGATGCACACCTCCTTCGTTGGGAAGGTGGCAGTCATGCCGAGCAAGTACGACGAGCAGACCCGGGCCAAGGCGGTTCGTCTGGTCCTTGACCATGTTGATGATTACGACTCTGAGTGGGCTGCGATCAGGGCGGTGTCGGCGCGGTTGGGGATGACGTCTGAGACGTTGCGCCGCTGGGTGCGCCAGGCCCAGATCGACACCGGTCAGGCCGATGGGGTGACATCGGAGTCGGCGCGGGAGATCCGTGAGCTGAAGCGGAAGAACGCCGAGCTGGAACGCACGATCGAGATCCTCAAGGAGGCGACGAGTTTCTTCGCGCGGGAGAGCGACCCGCGACAGCGGTGATCTGTGCGTTCATTGCCGAGCAGAAGGCTCGGTTCGGGGTCGCTTCGATCTGTGCCGCGCTGAGTGCGCACGGCTGCACGATCGCCCCGAGGACCTACTACGCCTGGGCCCGGCGGGCGCCGTCGAAACGGGCCCTGTGGGACACCACGATCACCGGGGTGTTGGCCGGGTACTACGAGCCCGACGAGCACGGCCGGCGGCCACCGGAGTCGCTGTACGGGTCGCTGAAGATGTGGGCTCACCTGCGGCGTCAAGGCATCCAGGTCGCGCGCTGCACCATCGAGCGGCTGATGCGAGCGAACCGGTGGCGTGGCGCGACCAGGGCCAAGAAGGTCCGCACCACGATCCCGGACCCGTCCGCGACCCGGGCTCCGGATCTGGTCGAGCGCCGGTTCCGGGTGCCGGCACCGAACCGGCTGCTGGTCGCGGACTTCACCTACGTACGCCTGGCAGGCGCCACGTTCGCCTACACCGCGTTCGTGATCGACGCCTTCGCCGGGCTGATCGTGGGCTGGGAGTGCTCGACGTCCAAACACACTGCGTTCGTCGAACGGGCCATCGCCCAGGCCGCCGCCTTGCGCGTCAGGCAGGGCAAACCCCTACGGAACAAGACGATTCACCACTCCGACGCCGGGTCGCAATATACGTCTGTGCACTTCACCGAGACCCTGCACCTGCACGGAATCAGCCCGTCGATCGGGACCGTCGGCGACGCCTACGACAACGCACTGGCCGAGACCACCATCGGGCTCTACAAGACCGAATGCATCCGCGACGACTCTCCGTTCCGGCGCGGACCACTCACCGGCCTCAGCAACCTCGAGGCCATCACCGCAGCCTGGATCCACTGGTACAACACCACCAGGCTCATGCACCGCCTCGACCGACGCCCACCCGCCGAAGCCGAGGCCAACTACTATGCACAAACCCGCGACGACCAACCGGTCGCACTCACATAACCGAGGGCGCACCAACCCCGGGACGGTTCA
>NZ_JBFAKS010000107.1:0-1326 GCF_040655855.1 Kribbella sp. NPDC050281
GTTTGTTGGCCCCGTCGGCCTGGATGACGATGGGGATCGTCTCCTGATCGCACTGGTTGGCCGCATCGCAGCCCTTGAGCGTCACCGTGTGATTGCCCACCGCTGCGCCGGTGTTGACCGTCGGGTTGTGCCCCGTCGCGAAGGGCGTGGTGGCGTTGTCGAGGTACCACTTCATCGCGCTTTCAGCCAGCGGCCCCAAGTCGTCCTGGCTGGTGGCGTGGAACGGGATCAGCTCGGACTTGTCGAAGGTGGGTGTCATGGTCGGCGACTTGGGCCCGGTGACCTTCACATCCGGGACGTAATCCACCGAGGTCACCGTGATCTGCTCCATGGCCGATTCCCCGTTGGAGAAGGCGGCCGTCGCGGTGATCGTATGGGTTCCGGCGGGAATCGTGGCCTGGATCTGCGGGCCCGTACCGATAACCACACCGCCTCGCCGCCAGGTGAGTGTGGGGCCCGGGCCGTACAGCGAAGCCTTGAACGGGGTCGGGCTGGCCGCCGAGATCACCGCCCCGTTCGACGGAGTAGTGATCTTGACCGTGGCCGGTAGCGCCTCCTGGACTGCTCCCAGCGCGTGGACCACCTTCCTGTTGACCTTGCCGTCGGGGCTATGGCGCATGTTGTCGAAGAGGATGTTCTCGATCGTGTCGATGTTCTGGGCCGGGTTCGCAGCGATGAGCAGTGCCGCAACCCCAGCCGTGTACGGCGTGGAGAAGCTGGTGCCGTGGATCTCGGTCGTCACGCTCGCGTCGGGAGTTGCCGGGTTAGGGCCGGACAGCACGCTGTACGGCGCGTAGATACTGACGTCCTCGTTTCCGTAATTGGAGTGCACGTGGCGGTTCAGCGAGTTGTGCGCGAGGCCGCCGACACAGATCACGCCGGCGTTCTCACACGGGGTATGCCAGGTCTTCTCCCACTTGAAGATCCAGCCGGTGGTGGCGTCGACGTTGGCTCCCTCGTTGCCCGCTGACGCGAAGATCAAGATGTTGTGCACGTTCCTGATCCACCAGGTGAAGGAGTCGAAGGGCAGCACCATCCAGGCCAGGTACCACGGCACTGGCATTCGCTGACTGATGCTGATGATCTTGTTGCCGCCGGCGGCCGCTTGTCCGATCGCGACCATGAGTTGGAAGAAGTCGCCGGTTGTCCAGATGCCGGTCGGCCTGGCCACCGGGCCTGCCGTGCCTGCCGTACCGACCTGGTTGCCTGGCACGGCGGCGATCGGGCGCCGAGGAATCGCCGCCGGGACCCACCGCCGTACCACCAGCGCACGTCAGAAGACAGCGCCGACTACGCGATGATCAAACAACTCCTGTCCGAGCGGCA
>NZ_JBFAKS010000108.1:0-1321 GCF_040655855.1 Kribbella sp. NPDC050281
CCTGGACCGCGCCCGCCTGGAGCGCCGCAGCCGCGCCCTCGGCCGGGCCGGACGGGTGCTGGCCAGGCTCTCCCTCGACGGCACGAAGGGCAGGGAACGCTGGAGCGGCTACGGCGCCGACCGCTGGTTCGGCGACGCGGACGTGCTCATCACCCCGACGCTGGCCGCGGTGCCGCCCCGGGCCGACGGGTGGGCACAGCGGGGCCTGTTCAGCAACGTGCTGGCCAACGCCAGGTACGCGCCGGCGACGGGCCCGTGGAACATGTGCGGCTGGCCGGCGCTGTCGGTGCCGATCGCCACCCACTCGACGGGCCTGCCGATCGCCGTGCAGCTCATCGCGCCGCCCGGCGGCGAACCCCACCTGCTCGGCCTCGCCGCCCAGCTGACCACCGCGCATCCGGCGGTGCGCCCGCCGGGCTACTCGCTCTAGCCGGGCAGGGGCGAGATCCAGCCCAGCGCGATGCACAGGAAGATGAACGCCCCAAGCGCGATCCGGTAGATGACGAAGCCGGTGAAGCGGTGGGTGCTGATGTAGCGCAGGAACCAGGCCACGGCCGCGTAGCCGACCACGAACGAGATGATCGTGGCCAGGATCGTCGGGCCCCACGCGGGCGCCTGGCCCTCGCCGATCTCGGTCAGCTCCAGCAGGCCCGACGACAGCACCGCCGGGATGGCCAGCAGGAAGGAGTACTTGGCCGCGTCCTCGCGCCGGTAGTCGAGCAGGAGGCCGGCGGTGATGGTGCCGCCGGAGCGGGAGACTCCGGGGATCAGGGCCAGCGACTGGGCGAAGCCGTACACGATGGCGTGGGTGAAGCTGAGGTGCTTCTCCAGCGTGAGCTTGTTGCGGGCGGTGCGGTCGGCGAACCACAGGATGATCGCGAAGACGATGAGCGTGGTGGCGATGATGCGCAGGTCGCGGAAGACGGTCTCGATCTCGGTCTTGAACAGCAGGCCGAGCATGCCGATGGGGAGCGAGCCGACGATGATGAACCAGCCCATCCTGGCGTGGAACGCGCCGCGCAGGGCGGGTGTCCACAGGGAGCGGGTCCAGGTGGAGACGATCTCCCAGATCTCCTTGCGGAAGTAGATCAGGACCGCGGTCTCGGTGCCGAGCTGGATCACCGCGGTGAAGGCGGCGCCCGGGTCGTCCCAGCCGACGAGTTCGGAGACGACGCGGATGTGTGCGCTGGAGGAGATCGGGAGGAACTCCGTCAGGCCCTGGATCAGGCCCAGGACCACAGCTTCGAGCCAGCCGATCACGCGTATACCCTCCCACGCCCGTCTCTTTGACGAAGCGAGGTTATCGGTCGTTGGGGTTGGG
>NZ_JBFAKS010000109.1:0-1285 GCF_040655855.1 Kribbella sp. NPDC050281
GCAACGCGAGCACACGCGGCTCCCCGACCGACAGAATCGCGATCATCGTGTCCTCGTGATTCCCGCGCCCGATCCGACGTAAACGTAAATGGTGGCAGATTTGGAAACGATAGAGGAATGAAAGAAGGAAAAAGATATGACAAAAGAACGGCTGCAAATTTATATTGATCCTGAACATAGAGACGCATTAGAAGAATTAAAAGAATTGTTATCGGTGGAAGATTCGGCAACTGACAGCGCCTTAATTCGCTATATTATTTTGGAATTGTATCGATTAAAGACAAAAGAAAATATTCAAATGCGTGCACTTTTAAACCGTTTGGATGAACTTTTAATTTATTCAAATAGTTTTGCGGAAACGATGGATGTCGATATTTTTGATCTCGAAAATTCTGAAAAATACAAAGAAGTGAAGACCCAACAAAGAGGGAAATGGGCAAATAGCCGAAGAAAAAAAGCAAAAAACAGACCAGCAAAAAGACCTCCTAATGTAAAAAAGGAGAAACCAAAAGAAGAAAAAACAGACTCAGAAAAGCTTACTTATAGAGAAATTGTTGCGAAGTATTTGTAAAAATTCGTCTTTCAAAAAGGACGATCGATAGTAGTAGCTAGAGACCACTTTTTGTATAAATGACTACTTCTGTAGTCTCTCAACAACTCCCTGACAACTACTAAAAACTATGGTGTGGTATCACATTTATTTTCTTCATAACGCAATAGGCACAGCCTATTTTCCCACTTTCAGTATGAGAGTGGTGCGTTTACCTTATGCTCTTTCCATTTTTTTGCAAAAAGTGGTCAGGTTTTATCTAATATGCACGTCTTAACACTGGAGAAGGAGTATACAGTTCTTATATCAATGCGGGAAAACAAAAGGTGGCGTCAGAATGACATTTACAGATTGTTTTAAGATTAGTAGTATTAATTCTATCAAGAGAGCGTAAATTTGATTGTAGAGGTGATCTATGAAAATTCAGTACAGACTTATTTTTCTTGCTGTATTATTTTTTTTAATAGGATATGTCATAATTGAAAATTGTGCAGATGTTTTTTATATACTGTTAAACTTTTCTCTTCCAGTTTTATTTATAATTTTCAGATTATTTTTTTCTGATGTTAAAAATAGGAAATTATTTTGGCAAAAAAGGTCACCATACTTTGGAGATCAAAGAAGAAAAATAAATAAAAACATTTTAGATCTGTTCTTTTTTGTAGGGTTATTATGGTATGCGTATTTAATTTATCAATATCTGAATTAAAGAGATAAATAATCCTATTATTTATA
>NZ_JBFAKS010000110.1:0-1149 GCF_040655855.1 Kribbella sp. NPDC050281
GTAGACCACCCTCGCCACGGAAACCTGCCCCGATCGGACCGGGAGCACGAGTCCCACCTCTCCGTCGATCCAGCCAAGGTAAACGTCGATATCAGCCAGCCACTGTCGCTATCGCCCCACCTTGTCGCGATCCCAGAGCCGGGGCACGGACACGATCATCGGCGTGAAGGCGTCGGCGGCCTTGGGCGTACTGGACGGGACCCCTTCACGGCTTGACGCTGGATGATTGCCGGGCGGTGGGGGCGGGTTCGCGGCCGCTGGCGTTTCGGCTTCCGGACGGGGCTGCCTCCGCCGTCGTCTGCTGTTGGATGGTGTGAAGTTGGTGGCTGGTGTGGGTTTGGGCCGCAGTTTTGAGGTGGTCGTGGGCGACGGTGAAGCGCAGGCTGCGGGGGTGTTCGAGGTAGAGGCGTCCGGCGAGGCTGTGGGTGACGGCGACGGGTGGGTAGGGGTCGGGCATGTCGAAGACGGTGAACGGGGTGTCGTATCGGGCGGTGATCTCGTGCCCGTCGGGCAGGACGTTGATGGTGTAGCGGGGATGGCGGGCGAGTTTGTGCAGGTGGTTGATCTGCTGGTCCATCAGGTGGCTGTCGCCGACCTGGTTCCGTAGGGCGGTCTCGGTGATCACGGCGGACAGCCGGTTGGTGCCGTCGCGGAACGCCTGCTTCCGGGCGTTGAGGGCGGCGACGGCGGCCCGGTGTTCGGGGGTGGGGTGGCGGATGCCCATCTGGGTTTGGATGAGGCGGGCGGTGTACTCGGGGGTTTGGAGCAGGTCGGGGATGCGGGTGGTGGCGTAGTAGCGGATGGCGGTGGCGCGGGTTTCGAGCCAGGCGAGGTTGACGTAGGGGCGGTAGGGCAGTTCGTCGCCGAAGTCGACGTCCCAGTGGCTGCCGTGGCGTGCGTCCAGGGCGAGGGAGAGCAGTACGTCGCGCTGGCGGTCGTCGAAGACGTGGTAGAGGTCGAGCAGCGCGGCGACGTCGTCGTACTTGGGCTTGATCTCGCCGCGTTCGAACCGGCCCAGGCTGCTCCAGTCGAGTGGGAGGCGTTCGGCGACCTGCATGACCGAAATTATCAAAGACGGTATCCGAAACAAGGCCTCCGCGCGAGAGGTCGTGCGCAACCGGCCGCAGCCGCGGTGTCAGTTCAGGCGGG
>NZ_JBFAKS010000111.1:0-1122 GCF_040655855.1 Kribbella sp. NPDC050281
GCTCGGGACTGGTCACGTATGCGGTTAGTTGGGGGCCGCGGGGGGGGTGGTGGTGGGTGGTGATGTGGGTGGTGGTGATGTCGGGGTGGGTTTGGAGGGTGGTTTGGGTTTCGGCGGGTTCGATGCGGTGGCCGCGGATTTTGATTTGGTGGTCGGTGCGGCCGATGTAGTGGATGGTGCCGTCGGGTGTTTGGCGGACGAGGTCGCCGGTGTGGTAGAGGCGTTGGCCGGGTTTGGTGGGGTGGGGGATGAATTTTTCGGCGGTGAGGTGGGGTTGGTTGTGGTATCCGCGGGCGAGGGCGGGTCCGCCGATGAAGAGTTCGCCGGTGGTGCCGGGTGGGGTGGGTTGCCAGTGGTGGTCGAGGATGTGGGTTTCGGTGCCGTTGAGTGGGGTGCCGATGGGGATGGGGCCGGTGATGGGTTGGTGTGGTGGGAGGGGGTGGCAGGTGGCGAAGGTGGTGGTTTCGGTGGGTCCGTAGCCGTCGATTATTTGGGTGTTGGGTAGGTGTTGGCGGGCTTTTTCGGCGTGGGTTGGTGATACGGGTTCGCCGCCGGTGAGGAGTTGTTGGATGGGGGTGAGGATGGTGGGGTCGTCGTCGATGATGAGGTGGAATAGGCCGGCGGTGAGCCAGAGGGTGTTGATGTGGTGGGTGGTGATGAGGTGGTGGAGTTCGGGGGTGGTGAGTTGTCCGGGTGGTGCGATGGTGAGTTGGCCGCCGTTGAGTAGGGGGGCCCAGATTTCGAAGGTGGAGGCGTCGAAGGTGGTGGGTGAGTGGAGTAGGTAGTTCTGGTGGGGTCCCATGGTGATGTGGGTTTGGTGGGTGACGAGTCGGGTGATGGCGCGGTGGGGTACGGCGACGGCTTTGGGTTGGCCGGTGGAGCCGGAGGTGTAGAGGATGTAGGCGAGGTTTTGGGGGGTGGCGGGGCTGGGTTGGGGTGGTTTGGTGGGTGTGGTGGGGAGGTCTTCGGTGTGGATGATGGTGGTGTGTGGGGGTAGTGGGGTGGTGTTGTCTCTGGTGGTGATGATGGTTTTGACGTTGGCGTGTTGGGTGAGCTGGTTTATGCGGGCGGGTGGGTGTGTGGGGTCGAGTGGGAGGTAGGCGGCGCCGGTTTTGGTGATGG
>NZ_JBFAKS010000112.1:0-1095 GCF_040655855.1 Kribbella sp. NPDC050281
TGTACCGGGACAAGACGTTGGTGGCAGGTGAGTTGGGGTTGACGTGAGGAGAACCTCCGGTTGGGGTGTGGCTTGTCGAAGGCTTCACACTCACCGGAGGTTCTCGTGTCCCACCGTAATGCCCGGACGACGTTTCATGGCCGGTTGCTGATCGTTCAGCGGCACCGGCAGGGCTGGAGACAGGCGCATATCGCGAAGGCGATGGGGGTGTCGCGCAAGTGCGTGAGGACCTGGATCGGCCGGTACGAAGCCGAAGGCGAGGCGGGTCTGCACGATCGTTCGTCGCGGCCGCGTCGGTGTCCTCGGCGTACGCCGGTCGAGGTCGAGCAGCAGGTCCTCGCGGCCCGGGAACAGTTGCGGCGTGGCCCGGAGCCGATCGCGGCCGAGACCGGGGTGCCGGCCCGGACGGTGTCGCGGATCCTGCGCCGCCATCAGGTGCCGCATCTGGCCGCTTGCGACCCAATCACCGGGCTGGTGATCCGGGCCAGCAAGACCACCGCGGTCCGCTACGAACGCGACCGGCCCGGCGAGCTGGTGCACATGGACGTGAAGAAGATCGGCCGGATCCCCGACGGCGGCGGCTGGCGTGCTCACGGCCGCGGGAACCGGCGAGCCGACGGCAGCCTCACCCGCCGCCACGATCTCAAGCCCGGCTTCGACTACGTCCACTCACTCGTTGACGACCATTCCCGGCTGGCCTACTCAGAAATCCTGCCCGACGAGAAAGGTCCCACCTGCGCTGGTTTCCTGACTCGCGCCATCGGCTACTTCGCCGCGCACGGCATCACCCGGATCGAACGACTGATGACCGACAACGCCTGGTCCTACCGCTGGTCGCTGCGCGAGGTCTGCGCCACCTACGGGATCGTCCAGAAGTTCATCAAACCCCACTGCCCTTGGCAGAACGGGAAAGTTGAACGCCTCAACCGCACCCTGCAAACCGAATGGGCCTACCGGCAGGTCTTCACCACCAACACCGAGCGCGCCGCAGCACTTGCACCCTGGCTCAACCACTACAACACTCAACGCCCACACACCGCACTCGGCGGCCGACCACCCATCACCAGACTGCAACCAACCTCATGACCGGGTACA
>NZ_JBFAKS010000113.1:0-1093 GCF_040655855.1 Kribbella sp. NPDC050281
TTCGTCATTTATCCTTCGCCGAATGCCAATGACTAGTCCTGATATAGGTTGACACTTTTCAACCGGATAACGCCCGATGAACCTCATCGGGCGTTTTGTATTTCAGCGACAAGTGCGGCCGCCGCGTGTTGTAGAGGTTCACCGACTCCCTGACCATCTTTCTTGCCTGCGCGATATCTTCTGGCCTGCCGAGCAGGTATTCCGTTTTGAGTATCCCGTTTATCCGTTCCGCCAGCGCGTTCTGATAACAGTCATACCCGTCCGTCATCGAGCAGATGACGCCATACTGCTGATGTAACGCCTGATATTCCTGCGAGCAGTACTGGATACCCCTGTCCGAGTGATGCACCAACGGCAACGCCGTGCGTCTGCCGGCCAGTGCCATTTTGAACGCGCAGGCGACATGCCGGGTATGCAGACTGTCATGCACGTGATATCCCACGATTTTTCTCGACCAGGCATCCGTTACCAGGCTGACATACGCCGTCCCCGTTCTCAGCGGCAGGTAGGTGATATCCGCCACCCATACCTGTTCCGGACGGCTGGCTATTACTTGATTGTCTCCCGCTTTTAGCAGGTTGGGATGGCGATAAAAACGATGATGGCTGTGCGTCGTCTTGTGATACGCCCGTTTAGGCATCACCAGTAACCGCGCGCAGCGCAGGATACTGAACAACCGGTCACGGCCCACATGCAACGCCGGTTCGGGGTGTTGCCGCAACAGGTGATGCAGCTTACGTGTCCCCAGTCGGGGTTGGTGCAAGCGGATGGCCGTCACCTGTTCGACGAGATGCCGGGCCTGCTCCTCTTTGCCTGCTTCACGCTGCAGGGACTGATACCACGCTTGTCGGCTGATGCCCATCCATCGGCAGGCCCGCGTTACTGTGAGTCCCGGTACTTGTGTTTGCGCGATAAGGCGGTTAGCTGCTTTTTTGTCAGCGTGGCGCCAAAGTCGGTGTTCATCACTTTGACGACAGCTTCGAAGAACTGGGCTTTGACTTCAGATTCAGCCAGTTGCTGCTCAAGTTCTTTAATACGCTGTTCGGGCGGCTCGGCACTGGGCTGCGTCAAGGGTGGGACGCTCGTGGATGTC
>NZ_JBFAKS010000114.1:0-1089 GCF_040655855.1 Kribbella sp. NPDC050281
TCGGCGTCCATTATCACCGAGATCAGGCCGGCGCCCAGGAAACCCTCGCAGCCATTGAACAGTCTGGGGGGCAAGGTCGCCTGCTGAACTTTGACGTAAGTGAACGTGATCAGTGCCGTGAAGTGCTGGAAAAGGATATGGCTGCCCACGGCGCCTGGTACGGTGTGGTCTGCAATGCAGGCATCGCCCGGGATGGGGCGTTCCCTGCGCTTAGCGAGAACGATTGGGACAGCGTGATCCACACCAATCTCGACGGTTTTTATAACGTCATTCATCCTTGCATCATGCCGACCTCCATCCAACTACCGTTCGGGGGTGGTGTGTTCCCGATACGCCGCAAGCGAACGAGGTTTAGGACGCCCTCGGCGGACCGTCGGGAAATTACCGCCCGCCACGCGTACGGACCGCCACGACGAGGCGCCGGACACATCCGTAAGCCGTACTTGACATCCTATGGCCTCCCGGCAAGCGGTTGGCATGCGATCAGCCAGCGACTCCGCACTGATCGGCATTCAGGAATCAAGGACGCGTAAACCGCGAGTGCATCGGCAAATCCGGCTGCGGGGAGTGAGTACTCGCACGGTACGGCGGAGCGAAATCGTCAGGAATCACGGGTACCAAATGCGGCACAATGGGCCCCCAGGTCCACGATGCGAGACGCGCAAACCAGGACAAAGAGTGCCCTAAAAAACGATCATGCGCTTATGGCAGTCGCCGGGGTTCTAGGCAACTGTCATAAGCGCATGGTCGATCGCGACAGCGGTTAGTGCGCGGCTTCGTACTTCTCCACCACGGTGGAGGCGATTCGGCCGCGCTCGCTGACGGGCAGGCCGTGAGCCTTGGCCCACTGCCTGATCTCGGAGCTCTTCTCGCGGGTCATCGCGCGCTGCCCGCCACGACCCCGACGACGCGTGGAGACGGCACCGCCGCGCCGAGCGTGCTGCACGAAAGGCGAGAGCGCATCCCTCAGCTTCTTGGCGTTAACGTCACTGAGGTCAATCTCATACGAAGCGCCGTCAATAGCGAAGCTGACCGTCTCATTGGCCTCGCCCCCATCGAGGTCATCGATGAGAATCTCCTGGATCTGCT
>NZ_JBFAKS010000115.1:0-1037 GCF_040655855.1 Kribbella sp. NPDC050281
GGCTGGGCGAACGGGGCCAGGACGATCGCCGCGCCGATCATCCCCCACGCGATCAGCCCCAGCGAGTCGATCTCGTCCCCAAAACTATCGTTCATCAGGAAATATCCGGCGCAGCACGCCCCCGCCACCAACGCCAGCAACAACCCCAGAGCGTCCAAGCGCAACCCCTGCCACGCCTCTACCACCACGCCCAGGCCCACGACGGCCACCACCGCGCCGACGAACGCGGCCCGCGGCAGCCGTACCTTCCGCACGAAGCGGACCCACACCACCACCATCACCGGCGCCATGTACTCCAGCAGCAACGCCACCCCCACCGGCAGCCGCGTGATGGCCAGGAAGAACAACGCCTGCACCCCCGCCACCGCCATCACCGCATAGGCCGCGAAGAAGCCCCATTTCTCGCGCGGGATGCGCAGCGCCTGCGGCTTGACCGCGGCCAGTACCGCCACGAGCAGCACCCCGGCACCGGCCATCCGCACCCAGACCGCCTCGATCGGCACCAGTCCGGCGGCGTTCAGGTACTTGGCCATCGGGCCGGAGAAGGCGAAACAACACGAGGAGACGAAGGCGATCGCCAGTCCCGCATACCGCAACGTCAACACATCCTGAGAGTAATGAGTGTTATGTCCGATGGATACTGACATGCCCTGTGGGCGAGGCGCAATGCCCCGCCGCCCTCACTCGTTTAGCCTGCTCAGGTGAGGATCTTCGTCGCCCGGCTGGCCGGGACCCCGGTCTTCGACCCGTCCGGTGACCAGATCGGCCGTGTCCGTGACGTCGTGGTGTCCCTGCGCCCCACCGCCGAGGGCACGCTGCCGCCGCGCGCGCACGGGCTGGTCGTCGAGGTGCAGCCGCGCCGCCGCGTGTTCCTGCCCATCACCCGGGTACGCGCCATCGAGACCGGAGCCGTGGTCTTCTCCGGACGGCTCAACATGCGCAGGTTCGAGCAACGCGTCACCGAGACGCTGACGATCGGCCAGCTGCTCGACCAGACCGTCACCCTCGACGACCGCCCCTGGATCGTCTACGACCTG
>NZ_JBFAKS010000116.1:0-1022 GCF_040655855.1 Kribbella sp. NPDC050281
TCTGGGGGTGCCGCCGGACATGGGCCGCGCCGTACTCTGCAGAGGTGACAGGGACTTTGCTCCTTCCGACATCGGCGGCTCGATCCGCATCCCCGCCTCCCTGTGCGGCCTGGTGGGGCTCAAACCCACCAAAGGCCGCACCAGCTATGGGCCGTCGGGCGGAGAGGGCTGGAGCGGGTTCTCGGTGGCCGGGATGGTCAGCAGGACCGTCAGGGACACCGCCGCCGTGCTCGACCTGATCGCCGGCCTGGAGGAGGGCGACCCCTACACCGCGCCCGCGCTGCCCCGCCCGCTGGCCGAGGAGGTCGGCGTCGATCCGGGACGGCTGCGCGTCGGCTTCGTGACCCGCCACCCGCGCGGCGACGTACCCGAGCACGAGGAGCTGACCGCCGCCGTCACCGGCGCCGCGAACCTGCTGGCGTCCCTGGGCCACCACGTCGAACCCGGTCACCCGGACGAACTCGGCAACCCCGACTTCCCCCACCACTTCGGCGCCCTCGTCGCAGCGAACGTCGCCGCCGAAGTCCAGAGCGTCGGCGCCTGGCGCGGCCGCCCCGTGTCCCTGGACGAATTGGAACCACGCAACCGCGCCATGGCCGAGACCGGCGCCAAACGCACCGCCGTCGAGCACGTCCTCGCCGTCCAGTGGATGGACGGCTTCCGCCGCCGCATGGCAGCCTGGTGGCGTTCCGGCTTCGACGTGCTGCTCGCGCCCTCGCTCGGCGTGCCGCCGTTCCCGCTGGGCTGGCTGCCCCCTGACGACCTCAGCACCGGCTTCGGCCGCACCTCCCACGCCGTCTCCTACACCACCGCCTTCAACGCCACCGGCCAGCCCAGCATCTCCCTGCCCCTGCACAGGACCGCAGCGGGCCTTCCCGTCGGCGTCCAGCTGGTCGCCGCCACAGGCCGCGAGGACCTTCTCGTACGGCTGGCCGCCCAGATCGAATCCGCCCGCCCCTTCGGACATCCGGCCATGCGCTGATCGTTAGGAACCAACCTGGGCGGGTAACACGTTATGTCGT
>NZ_JBFAKS010000117.1:0-1011 GCF_040655855.1 Kribbella sp. NPDC050281
CGCCGACGAGCAGCGCTGGCTGGTCCTGATCCCCGGCAGCCAGACAGACCCGGACGCGGCCGCCGTGTGGGGTTTGTTGGCGTCGGCGCAGTCCGAGCATCCGGGCCGTCTCGTGCTGGTCGATGCGGCCGACCCGGCGCTGGCGCGGGCGGCGGTGGTGGTGTGTGACGAGCCGCAGTTGCGAGTGGACGACGACGGTCGTGTTCGGGTGCCGCGTCTGGTGCGGGCTGCTCCGGGTGGTGGTGAGGTTGATTTCGGTAGCGGCCCGGTGTTGATCACGGGTGGTACCGGGACGTTGGGTGGGTTGTTGGCTCGGCATCTGGTTGACGTGTATGGCGTGTCGGAGTTGTTGCTGGTGTCGCGTCGCGGTCCGGATGCGCCGGGTGCCGGCCGGTTGTGTGATGAGGTGCCGCAGGCGCGGATCGTGGCGTGTGATGTGTCGGATCGGGAGGCGTTGAGGGCGTTGCTCGAGGAGCATCGGCCGAGTGCGGTGATCCACGCGGCTGGGGTGTTGGATGACGCGACGGTGGCGAATCTGACCGAGGCTCAGTTGGAGGCGGTGTTCAGGGCCAAGGCCGTGGCGGCGGAGTACCTTCACGAGCTGACCGATGGTCTGAGTGCGTTCGTGTTGTTCTCTTCGGCGTCGGGGGTGTTCGGTTCGGCGGGGCAGGCGAACTATGCGGCCGCGAACGCCTATTTGGATGCGCTGGCTCGTCGGCGGCGTGCGCAGGGCCTACCGGCACAATCACTCGCCTGGGGGCACTGGTCGCAGGACAGCGAACTCACCGGGCGGCTCAACAGCGCCGACCGCCGCCGGTTGGTTCGCCACGGCGTCGTGCCGATGAGCGACGAGTACGGTCTGGCCCTGTTCGACGCGGCCCTCAGTTCGGGTTCCCCGGTCCTCGTACCGGTCAAGCTGGACCTGACCGCGGACGCCGGGCAGACGGTGCCGCCGGTGCTGTCCGGCCTGCTGACCGCGAGCCGGCGGACCCTCGCCGCCGAGGGAACAGC